>JBAYOI010000050.1:0-12922 GCA_041678365.1 Pigmentiphaga sp.
GCTCCCAAGACAAAAAGCGCCCTCCTTGGGAGGGCAGCAAGCCGAAGGCGCAGCGTGGGAGGTTTTTTTGTCGCCGGGCCGCTCCCAAGACAAAAAGCGCCCTCCTTGGGAGGGCAGCAAGCCAAAGGCGCAGCGTGGGAGGTTTTTTGTATGAAAAGCGGACTACAATTTCCGGCTTGCTTTGCCACCGCCAATGAGGATTTCCATGCAGCCTGGCCGCCGTGCTTTCCTGATGCCCAAACTGGGCGTGGATTCGCCCTGGGAGCAGTTCTGCCAGCGTCTGGGCCGGGTGGTGCGCGGCACGCTGCGGGTTGAAGACCCGGTGCCCGGGCAAGGGCACCGCGCCACGCTGACGGTGGCCCGTGATGAAGACGTGATGCACGCCTTGGTGTTGACCAAGGCCCAGGGCGTGCTGCTGTCCTTGCCAGGCTGCCCGCCCGAGCGTTTGCCTTTGCAGCGCGATGTGCTGATGCTGGATGACAGCGCCCTGCAGCGGGTGGTGAGCCTTGATGCGGCGCGCGGGATTCTCTGCGTCGAGCCGGGCTGCACCACCGCGGCGCTTGAGGCCATGCTGGCGGAAACCGCATGGCGCTTGCCCTGGACGGGCGAAGACGCCATGACGGCCGGTGACGCGGCGCAGTCTGCGTATGCCTGGCCGACCGGCCATTGCCCGGAATCCCAGCTCTATATGGCGGACGTGCTGCTGGCGGAAGGGTGCTGGGAAGTGTTTGGCCCTTTTGGCGTGAGTTCGTCCTACGCGCTGCGGACGGCGGCGGGGCGGCGCATCGTCTCGGGCAGTTTCGAGCTGAGCGCGGGCAAGGAGGCGCAAACCTTGCTGGCGCAGCCCGCCTGGTCCGCGCGCCTGCGTCTGGATGGGCTGACACCCCGTATTGGCTTTGATCGCGCGGAACAGGCCCCGAACGCCGCCCACTTGCTGCTGGGGTCGGAAGGACGCCTGGCCTGGGTCAGCCGCTATACCTGGCTGCTGAGCCCGCGCGATGCCGCCGCACCGCGCCGCTGGCCAGCCCGCGTTCATTTCACCGACGACGGACGCGAGCGCGCGGAAGACCGCTTGGACCTGTATTTGAAAATGTTGTTTGATCCAGAAGGTGTTTTTCCACCGCTGGTTGTCTAACTCGGCTGGGCGTCGGATAATCACCGTCTTGCTCAATCGTTAACTCCCCCTGGGGGGCGGGTATTCTCATGGCTCAACCTCTCGATCCCAATTTGCGTAAAGCTGCTCTTGAATATCATGAGCAGGGTCGCCCCGGAAAAATCTCCGTAACACCCACCAAAGGCCTGGTCAATCAGCGCGATCTGGCGCTTGCCTATTCGCCCGGTGTGGCGGCGGCTTGTGAAGCCATCATCGACGATCCCGTCAATGCTTTCCGTTATACGGCGCGTGGCAATCTGGTCGCCGTCATTTCCAATGGCACGGCGGTGCTCGGCCTTGGCAACATCGGCGCGCTGGCCTCCAAGCCCGTGATGGAAGGCAAGGCGGTCCTGTTCAAAAAGTTCGCCGGCATTGATGTCTTTGACATTGAAGTCAATGAAACCGATCCGGACAAACTGGTGGACATCATCGCCGCGCTTGAGCCCACTTTCGGCGGGATCAACCTGGAAGACATCAAGGCGCCCGAGTGCTTTCAGGTTGAGCGCCAGGCCCGCGCCCGCATGAACATCCCGGTTTTTCACGATGACCAGCATGGCACCGCCATCACGGTTGCCGCCGCCATCGTCAATGGCCTGGCCGTGGTCGGGAAGAAAATCGACGAGGTCAAGCTGGTTGCGTCCGGGGCCGGCGCGGCGGCGCTGGCTTGCCTGAACCTGCTGGTGGACCTGGGCGTCCCGCTGAAGAACATCTGGATCAGTGACATTGAGGGCGCCGTCTATAAAGGCCGTACCGTCTTGATGGATCCGGACAAGGAGCGGTTTGCGCAAGAAACCGAGCTGCGCACGCTCAATGACATCATCGATGACGCCGACATCTTCCTGGGACTGTCCGCGGGCGGCGTGCTGAAGGCCGAGATGGTCAAGAAAATGGCTGCCAAGCCCTTGATCCTCGCCCTCGCCAACCCGACACCCGAAATCTTGCCCGAGGTGGTCAAGTCGGTCCGTGACGACGCCGTGATCGCGACCGGCCGCTCGGACTATCCGAACCAGGTCAACAACGTTCTGTGCTTCCCGTACATCTTCCGCGGCGCGCTTGACGTGGGCGCCACCACCATCACGCGCGAAATGGAAATCGCCGCCGTCCACGCCATTGCGAAGCTGGCGCGGCGCGAGCAGGATGAAGTGGTGGCGGCGGCCTATGATGTCAGCGATCTGTCCTTCGGGCCGGAATACCTGATTCCGAAACCGTTCGATCCGCGCCTGATCGTCGAGATCGCGCCCGCGGTGGCAAAGGCCGCCATGGAGTCCGGCGTGGCCACGCGTCCGATCGAAGACATGGACAGCTATGTTGAGCAGCTTCAGCACTTCGTTTTCCATTCGGGCGCCTTCATGCGTCCGATGTATGGCGCGGCGCGCCGCGCCGTCCGCGAAGGCGGCAAGGCCCGCATCGTCTACACCGAGGGTGAGGACGAGCGGGTGCTGCGCGCGGTCCAGGTGGTGGTGGATGACGGCCTGGCGCGTCCGCTGCTGGTCGGCCGTCCGGCCGTGGTCCAGCATCGGATCGAGCGGCTTGGCCTGCGGCTGGAAATCGGCCGCGACATTGAGGTCATCAACACCGAGCAGGATGAGCGTCACCGCAATTATTCTCTTGCCTATTGGGAGAGGACCAAGCGCCAGGGCGTGACGAAAGAGTACGCAAAAATCGAGATGCGCCGTCGTCTGACGCTGATCGGTGCGATGCTGGTTCAGCAGGGGGATGCGGATGGCATGATCTGCGGCACGGTGGGGCCGTTCAACAACCACCTGCGCTTCATCGATGAAGTCATCGGCCGCAGCCCTGGCGCCGAGGTCTACGGCGCGATGAACATCCTCGTGCTGCCCAACCGCACGCTGGCGCTGGTGGATACCCACGTCAATGACAACCCGACGGCCGAACAGCTGGCGGCAATCACCATCATGGCTGCCGAAGAATTGAAGCGGCTGGGCGTTGAGCCGCATGCCGCGCTGCTGTCGCACTCCAACTTCGGTTCGAGCGACAGCCCGTCGGCGGTCAAGATGCGCGAAGCACTGGCGCTGATCCAGGAGCGTGCGCCGTGGCTGCCGGTGGATGGCGAGATGCATGGCGATGCCGCACTGAACAGTGACCTGCGCGAGCGGGTGATGCCGGACAGCACCTTGTCGGGTGAGGCCAACCTGTTGATCTGCCCGAACCTGGACGCCGCCAACATCTCGTACAACCTGCTCAAGGCCGCGGCGGGCAATAACGTGGCCATCGGCCCGATCCTGCTCGGCTGCAATGCGCCGGTCACGATCCTGACGGCAAGCTCGACCGTTCGCCGCATCATCAACATGACCACGCTGACCGTCGTGAACGCGAATCCGGACCGGATGGTTCCGTAGGCGCGGGCACAGAAGAAAACGGACATTTTTGTGGCGCTTACGCGCCACTTTTTTTTCGGTATCCGTGTAAGATCGCTTCGGTCTTTCGGTATTGATTCCAGCTAGTACACTGAGTTTGCCAATACGCTGAGCTGGCCGTACCTCGGTGGGTGAATGGTGGTGAATGATTTGAAACGTAAACCCTTTTCCTCAGCCTCGAAAGGGCTGCGTTGGCTGATCCTGGGCTTGTCCGCCCTGGTGGCCGTCATGCTGTTTCAAAGCTATTCACCGGAGGAATCCGCGGGTTCCAGCGCGCCCGCGGGGGCGGCGATCAAGGCATCGGACTTGCCGCCCGAGGCGCGGCACGTGCTGGTCCTGGTCAAGCGTGGCGGTCCGTTTCCCCATGAGCAAGACGGTACCGTTTTTGGCAACCGGGAAGGGTTGTTGCCACGGCAAACCCATGGCTATTATTCCGAATACACCGTTCCAACCCCGGGCCTGAGTCATCGCGGGGCGCGCCGAATCGTGGCGGGCCAAGGCCGGACCGGGAGTCCTACAACCAGTGGTGAGTATTGGTATACCGCTGATCACTATGCTTCGTTTCGCAGGATTCAGGAGTAAACAAGATGAACGCTAAAAACGAGCAGTTCAATATTTTTGAAGAGGGCGGCGATCTGTCCTCGTCGGGGCTGGCCCTTGATCGTTGCGAAGCAGCGGCCAAGTCTGCGCAATTGGATTTCTTCGAAGTCCAGGTCGGCCGTGCAAAAAGCAAATCGGCGGTGCTGAAATCCATTGCCAGGACCCTGGACTTTCCCGAGCATTTCGGCAGCAACCTGGATGCGCTGTATGACTGTTTGACCGATATGGTGGTCGAGCACCCGAAAGGCCTGTGCGTCGTGCTGCGGGGGCTGCACACGCGGGAACCGGCGCTGGGCGGGCATGTGCCCGCGCTGCGGCAGGTGCTGGAAGATGCCGCCGCCTTCGCGCGCGAGCGGCAACGCTGTTTTACGTTTTATATCGAAGAATTGGATGCGATGGTCGAACCCCTTGAGCCATAATCAAGACACGCGAATTCCGTGTGTCTTCTCAAGGTGATGCGATGCCTCGTCTATCTTTATGTGTGGCGGGCCTGAGCCTGGCGTTCAGCCAGGCCGTCTGGGCGGATGTAACGGTCAATATGGCCACGGTCAACGCTCAAGGCAAGGTCCAGGATATCGGTTCGGTGACCATTTCGGAAACCCGCTACGGTCTGGTGTTTACCCCGGACCTGAAAGGGCTCTCTCCAGGCCTGCACGGCTTCCACGTCCACGAGAAACCCAGTTGCGATCCCGGCGAACAGAACGGCAAGCCGGTCGCGGCCTTGGGCGCGGGTGGCCACCTGGATCCTCAGAAAAGTGGCAAGCATGGTCTGCCCTGGGACGAGTCCGCGCATCTGGGTGACCTGCCCGCGCTGTTCGTCCAGGCCGATGGCAGCGCCAGCTACCCGGTGCTGGCGCCGCGGCTCAACAAGCTGGATCTGATCAAGGACCGTTCGCTGATGGTCCACGAAGGCGGTGACAACCACGCTGACCATCCGGCGCCGCTGGGTGGCGGCGGGCCGCGCATGGCCTGTGGCGTGATCGGCGGCTGAGGCCGCGCTCACACCCAGGCTTTGCGGCCGCTCAGCGCGGAAACCAGGGCGAGTCCCGCGGTTTCGGTTCGCAGCACGCGCGTGCCGAACCGAACGCCGCTGATGCCGTGCTGGCTGGCCAGCGCGGTTTCGTCCGGCGCCCAGCCGCCCTCGGGCCCCACCAGGAAATGGAGGGGCCCGGCTTGCTGATCCACCCAGTCGGAAAAGGCCTGCGTGGCGGCGGGGTCGCACAGGGCGGCGTGCGCAGCCGCTTCCGGATGCCGGACGAGCCAATCCGCGAGGCTGAGCGGCGCCAGCACCGGCATCAGCCGGTTGCGGCCGCTTTGCTCGCAGGCGGCAATCATGACCTTCTCCCAATGCCGCAGCCGTTTCTCCAGGCGTTCGCCGCTCAGTTTCAGAACGCTGCGCTGCGCGGCGATGGGCTGGATGCTGTGCAGGCCCAGTTCCACCCCTTTTTCAATGATCCAGTCCATTTTGTCGCCGGCGGGCAAGCCCTGGACCAGCATGACCGGGGCGGGCAGCTCGGTGGTGGGCGCGTGCGCGCTTTCCAGGTCGACCCAGGCTTTTTTTGCATCGAAACTTAACGGGCCGTGCACCTCTGTGCCGTCGCCGTTGAACAGCGAAACGCGGGTGCCCGCCTTCAGGCGCAAGGCCCGTCCCGCATGGTGGGCGGTGTCGGGCGGGAGCTCGAAACGGGTCTGCAAAGGCAGCAAGGCATTGACGTAAAAGCGGGGCAGCGTCATGGGGCGGTTCATAAAGAAAAAAACAATGGTTGCGAATATGTCGTCAAATCCGCGATATCTTCAGCTCAATGTTAAACTTAAAGGCTTTGTAGCAGCGGGATTTCCCGTCGGAAAGAGTGCCCACATGAGCAAGCAAGCCGCCCTTCAACCCACCATGGCGGACGCCATCCGTGCGCTGTCCATGGACGCCGTCCAACAAGCTAACTCTGGCCATCCCGGTGCACCGATGGGCATGGCGGAGATTGCGCAAGCGTTATGGCATACGCATCTGAAACACAACCCGTCCAACCCGGCCTGGGCTGACCGTGATCGTTTCGTCCTGTCCAACGGGCATGGCTCGATGCTGATCTACGCGCTGCTGCACCTGACGGGCTATGACCTGCCCATTGAGGAGCTGCGCAATTTCCGCCAGCTGCATTCGCGCACGCCGGGGCATCCGGAAGTCGGCATCACGGCGGGTGTGGAAACCACAACGGGCCCGCTGGGGCAAGGGATTGCCAACGCGGTGGGCATGGCCCTGGCGGAGGCGCTGATGGCGGCCGAGTTCAACCGCCCGAACCTGCCCATTGTTGACCACTTCACCTATGCGTTCGTCGGCGACGGCTGCCTGATGGAAGGCATCTCGCATGAAGTGGCGTCGTTGGCGGGCACGCTGCGCCTGTCCAAGCTGATCGTTCTGTATGATTCGAACGGCATTTCCATTGATGGCCAGATCGAGCACTGGTTCGCCGATGACACGGCCAAACGGTTTGAAGCCTACGGCTGGAACGTGATCCGCGGCGTTGACGGCCACGACGTTGCCGCAGTGGAGGCCGCCATTGCGCAGGCCAAGAAACAAGCCGGAAAGGATGTGGCGGGACCCACGTTGATCGAATGCCGCACTGTCATTGGCAAGGGCTCGCCCGCCATGGCCGGTACGGAAAAAGTGCACGGTTCGCCGCTGGGGGCCGCCGAGATCGCGGCCACCCGCGCCGCGCTGGGCTGGTCCTACGGGCCGTTCGAGATTCCGTCGCGCGTCTATGACTACTGGGATGGCCGGGCCGCGGGCGCCAAGGCCGAAAGCCACTGGAATACGCTGTTCCAGCAATATGAGGCGGAGTATCCGCAAGAGGCGGCGGAGTTCAAGCGCCGCATGACAGGTGCGCTGCCCGAGGATTTCTCGGCCAAGCTGGCCGAGTTGATTGCCCAGACGGACAGCAAGGCTGAAACCCTGGCCACGCGCAAGGCTTCGCAAAACACCTTGGCCGCGCTGGTCAATCTGCTGCCCGAGCTGCTGGGCGGCTCCGCCGACCTGACCGGCTCAAACTTCACGGACTGGAAAGGCGCGGTGGCGGTGCGGGCCGGCAATGTCGGCATTCAGGGCGGCCGCCACATCAACTACGGGGTGCGCGAGTTCGGCATGTCGGCCATCATGAACGGTATTGCGCTGCACGGCGGCTATCTGCCTTATGGCGGCACCTTCCTGACCTTCTCTGATTACGCGCGCAATGCCCTGCGCATGGCCGCGCTGATGAAGCAGCGCGTGGTCTTCGTCTTCACGCATGATTCCATCGGCCTGGGCGAAGACGGCCCGACCCACCAGTCGGTCGAGCACGCGGCCAGCCTGCGCCTGATCCCGAACCTGTCGGTCTGGCGCCCGTGCGACACCGTGGAAACCGCAGTTGCCTGGGGCGCCGCGATCTCGCGTCCCGCCAGCGTCGGCATGAACGTCCAGGCGGGTGGTCCGAGCGCCTTGCTGCTGTCGCGCCAGAACCTGCCTTTCGTCTCGCGCAGCGCCAGCACGCTGGAAGCGGTGGCCAAAGGCGGCTATGTCTTGCGGGACGCCACCAATCCGCAGGCCGTGATCATCGCCACCGGCTCTGAAGTCGCGCTGGCCTTGAGCGCGCAGAACCAGCTGGCGGATCGCGGTATTGCCGTGCGGGTCGTCTCGATGCCCAGCACGGACACCTTCGATCAGCAGGATGCGGCCTGGAAAGAATCGGTGCTGCCCAAAGGCCTGCCGCGTGTGGCGGTGGAAGCGGGCGTGACCGATTACTGGCGCAAGTACGTCGGCCTGGAAGGCGCGGTGGTTGGCATTGACAGCTATGGCGAGTCGGCGCCCGCGGGCGCGTTGTTCCAGCATTTCGGCATGACGGCGGAGCGGGTTGCCGAGGCCGTGATGCAGGTCATTGCTTAACCCGGGTTCGGATTCATCGTCATCTCTTTACTTCATTACCTCAAGGAAACATCATGACCATTCGTGTAGCGATCAACGGCTATGGGCGTATTGGCCGCAACGTACTGCGTGCTCACTATGAAGGCGGCAAAAAGCACGATATTGAAATCGTGGCCATCAACGATCTGGGCAACCCCAAGACCAATGCCCACTTGACGCAATACGACACCGCGCACGGCAAGTTCCCCGGCACGGTGACCGTTGACGGCGACTACATGGTGGTCAATGGCGACCGCATCCGCGTGCTGGCCAACCGCAACCCGGCCGAGCTGCCGTGGGGCGAGCTGGGCGTTGACGTCGTGCTGGAGTGCACCGGCTTCTTCACCACCAAGGAAAAAGCGGGCGCCCACCTGAAAGGCGGCGCCAAGAAAGTCGTGATTTCTGCACCGGGCGGCAAGGATGTGGACGCCACTGTGGTCTACGGCGTCAACCATGACGTGCTGAAAGCCTCGGACACCGTGATCTCGAACGCGTCGTGCACGACCAACTGCCTGGCGCCGCTGGTTCAGCCGCTGCATGAAAAACTGGGTGTGGTCTCCGGACTGATGACCACCGTCCACGCCTACACCAACGATCAGGTGCTGACCGACGTCTACCACGAAGACCTGCGCCGCGCCCGTTCCGCCACGCAAAGCATGATCCCGACCAAGACCGGCGCCGCCGCCGCGGTCGGCCTGGTCCTGCCCGAGCTGAACGGCAAGCTGGACGGCTTTGCCGTGCGCGTCCCGACCATCAACGTGTCGCTGGTCGACCTGACCTTCACCGCCTCGCGCGACACCACGGTCGAAGAAGTCAACGCCATCCTGAAAGAAGCCGCGGAAGGCCGCCTCAAAGGGATCCTGGCCTACAACGAAGAGCCGCTGGTGTCGGTGGACTTCAACCACAACCCGGCTTCCAGCAGCTTTGACGCCACGCTGACCAAGGTCATCGGCAATCTGGTCAAGGTCACGTCCTGGTACGACAACGAGTGGGGCTTCAGCAATCGCATGCTGGACACCACGGTTGCCTTGATGTCGGCCAAATAAGCATGGGCCGGGTCATGACATTGGCCGAGCTGGCCCAGCAGGGCCAGCTGCAAGGCAAGCGCGTGTTCATTCGCGCCGATTTGAACGTCCCGTTCAACGAGCAAGGCCAGATCACGGAAGACACCCGGATTGCCGCGTCGGTGCCGGGCATCCGCCTGGCCCTGAACGGCGGCGCCGCCGTCATGGTGACTTCACACCTGGGACGCCCGACCGAAGGGCAACTGACGCCCGCGGATTCGCTGGCGGTGGTCGGGCGGCGCCTGGCCGAGTTGCTGGGCCAGCCGGTGCGCCTGGTGCAGAACTGGGTGGACGGCGTCGAACTGGCGGCGGGTGAAGTGGTGCTGCTGGAAAACTGCCGCGGTAACGTGGGTGAAAAGAAGAACGACGACGCGCTGGCCAGGAAAATGGCGGCCCTGTGCGACGTCTACGTCAATGATGCGTTCGGCACCGCGCACCGCGCCGAGGCCAGCACGCATGGCATTGCCAAATATGCGTGCATCGCCTGTGCCGGTCCGCTGTTGGCGGCTGAGCTTGATGCGCTGGGCCGCGCGCTGCAAGCGCCGCAGCGCCCGCTGGTGGCGATCGTGGCGGGCTCCAAAGTCTCCACCAAGCTGACCATCCTGAAGAGCCTGGCTGAAAAGGTGGACCAGCTGATTGTGGGCGGCGGTATTGCCAACACCTTCATGCTGGCCAAGGGATTGCCCATCGGCAAATCGCTGGCGGAGCGGGATTTGCTGGACGAGGCCAAGGCCATTATTGAAATCATGGAAGCGCGCGGCGCCGCCGTGCCGATTCCGGTTGACGTGGTGACGGCCAAGACCTTCGCCGCTGACGCCGTTGCGCAAACCAAGGCCTCTGCTGAGGTTGCCGATGACGACATGATTCTTGATATTGGTCCCCAGACCGGGGCGCAACTGGCCGAGATCCTGAAGTCCGCGGGCACCGTGGTCTGGAACGGTCCGGTTGGCGTGTTCGAGTTTGACGCCTTTGCGGGCGGCACCCGGACGCTGGCCCAGGCGATTGCTGAATCGCCCGCCTTCTCCATCGCGGGCGGCGGCGATACCCTGGCGGCCATTGCCAAATACGGTATTGCCGACCAGGTCGGGTATATCTCGACCGGCGGCGGCGCCTTCCTCGAATTCCTTGAGGGCAAGGTGTTGCCAGCCGTGGGCATCTTGCAGGAACGGGCCGCCTGAAGCGGCCGGGAGCGTCCCCGTGAGCCTGCCGCTTGCGCGAGCCACCAAGATCGTGGCCACTCTCGGCCCCGCCTCGTCGTCGCAGGCGGTGCTGGAGGCCATGATCGCCGCGGGCGTGAATGTCGTGCGGCTGAACTTTTCGCATGGAAGCCGCGAGGCCCATGCGGAAACGGCGGCGCGCGTCCGGGAGGCCGCTCGGCGCATCGGCGTCGAAGTGGCCATCATGGCGGACTTGCAGGGGCCGAAAATCCGGGTTGGCAAGTTTGAAGGCGGCCAGGTCTGCTTGCGGGCGGGCCAGCCGTTTACGCTGGACCCGGGGCTGGCGCTGGGCAATGCGGCGCAGGCCGGACTTGATTATCCGCAATTGGCGCAAGACGTTTCGCCGGGCGACATCCTGCTGCTCAATGACGGCCTGATCCGGCTCCGGGTTCAGGCGGTGGCGGGCGCGGCCGTGCGGACGGAAGTGGTGGCGGGCGGCGTGCTTGCCGATCACAAGGGGCTCAACCGGCTGGGCGGCGGACTTTCCGCGGCGGCGCTGACCGCAAAAGACCGCGATGACCTCCGGGAGGCGCTGCGCTTCGGCATTGACTACCTGGCCATCAGTTTTCCCAAAAGCAGCCAGGATATTGACCTGGTGCGCCAGCTGGCGGCGCTGGCCGCCGAGCAGGCGCAACAGCCCGCGCCGCAGCTCATTGCTAAAATAGAGCGGGCCGAAGCCATTGAGCACCTTGACGAATTGATCCGCGCCGCTGACGGCATCATGGTGGCGCGTGGCGATCTGGCGGTTGAAGTCGGCGCCGCAGCCGTGCCCGCCCTGCAAAAGCGGATGATTCACCTGGCGCGCAAGCACAATCGTACGGTCATTACCGCCACGCAAATGATGGAGTCGATGATCACCCAGCCCATGCCGACCCGCGCGGAAGTCTCCGACGTGGCCAACGCCGTGCTCGATGGCACCGATGCGGTGATGCTGTCGGGAGAAACCGCGGTGGGCGCCTACCCGGTGCAGTGCATCGAGCAGGTGGCGGCGGTGTGTCTGGAAGCGGAGAAATCGCAGCGGATCACGCTGGAGACGGACTTCCTGGAGCGCCAGTTCGAGCGCGTCGATCAGTCGATTGCCTACGCGGCGCTGTTTACGGCCTATCATTTACGTTGCGCCGCGATTTGCAGCCTGACGCATTCCGGGGCAACGGTGCGCGCCATGAGCCGCATCGGCGCCATGACCCCGATCTATGCCCTGACGCCGCGTCTGGGCACGCAGCGCAAGGCGGTGCTGTACCGTAATGTGCATCCCTTCAACTTGGCGGAAAACCTGGACAGAGACGATGCCCTCGCGGCAGCGCAGCAGTGCTTGCTTGATCAGGGGGTCGTCAAGGCAGGGGATGTGGTGGTTTTTACCGTGGGCGAGCCAATGGGTTCGCCGGGCGGAACGAATACTTTGAAAATCGTGCGTATCGGCAATTGCTGAACGCGACTTATCTCTTTCTTCAAGGAGTCCAAAAATGGCCCTCGTTTCCTTGCGTCAACTGCTGGATCACGCAGCAGAAAACGGTTATGGCATTCCCGCCTTCAACGTCAACAACCTGGAGCAGGTTCAGGCCATCATGGAAGCGGCCGATGAGACCAACAGCCCGGTCATCATGCAGGCATCCGCCGGCGCCCGCAAATACGCGGGCGAGGGCTTCCTGAAGGCGCTGATTGCCGCCGCCGTTGACACCTATCCGCATATCCCGGTGGTCATGCACCAGGACCACGGCCAGTCGCCGGCCGTGTGCCAGGGCGCGATCAACCTGAACTTCACCAGCGTCATGATGGACGGTTCGCTGCGTGAAGATGGCAAGACCATCGCCGAATATGAATACAACGTCGAAGTCACGCGCAAAGTGGTCGAGATGGCGCATCCGCGCGGCATTTCCGTGGAAGGCGAGCTGGGCTGCCTCGGTTCGCTGGAAACCATGACCGGTGACAAGGAAGACGGCCACGGCTTTGAGGGCACGCTGACGCGCGACCAGTTGCTGACGGATCCCGAGCAGGCGGCTGACTTCGTCCGCCGCACGCAAATTGATGCGCTGGCCATTGCCATCGGCACCAGCCACGGCGCCTATAAGTTTTCGCGCAAGCCCAGCGGAGATATTCTGGCCATTGATCGCGTCAAGGAAATCCACGCCCGCATCCCGAACACCCATCTGGTGATGCACGGCAGCTCGTCGGTGCCGCAGGACCTGCTGGCCATCATCCGCGAGTTCGGCGGCGACATGAAGGAAACCTACGGCGTGCCGGTCGAGGAAATCCAGGAAGCCATCAAGTACGGCGTTCGCAAGGTCAACATCGATACCGACATCCGTCTGGCCATGACGGCGGCCATCCGCCAGTTCATGGCGGAGAACCCCTCCAAGTTCGATCCGCGCGAATACCTGAAGCCCGCCCGCGCCGCGGCGAAGAAGATCTGCGTCGAGCGCTACACGCAGTTCGGTACGGCGGGCAATGCCAGCAAGATCAAGGCTATTCCGCTGGACGAGATCGCTGCGCAATACACGACCGGCAAGCTCTCGCAAATCGTTCAGTAATTCAGATAAGGCCATTTTCCATCATGTCCGCAGCGCTCTATCAATCTTCCATCC
>JBAYOI010000051.1:0-12892 GCA_041678365.1 Pigmentiphaga sp.
ACCAACGCCACAGCAACGAGCCGGGCCACCGTTGGCTGCGGGAGCTGATCCGGCAATTGTTTGCGGCGTCCAATCCCGAGGCGGCCGCCAGGCGGCGGGCGAAGCACAAGCGGCCAGAATAATGGTTTGCTCAGCCTTCCACCAGCTTTCCTTCCTTAACCACCGTCACGTCATCCATGGCCACGGTGCAGTCCAGCATTGGAATGTCCAGATGGCAGGCCGTCTCGCGGCTGCCGCCGCCCTCGATGTTGGGGCCGGTTGAAAACATGAAGCACCCTTCGAAGGAACGGGAGTCCATGCCGTTGGTCTGGCGCTTGTCATACATGCCCAAGGCCGTCCAATGCGCGCGGCGGTGCAAGCCCCAGCCCAGGTGCGAGACGGCATAACCTTCCGGATCATTGAACGAAGCCATGTAGTCCCGCAAATACTTGGCATCGAAGCCGCCCTCGATCGACTGGATGTAGCCGTTCTCGATCCGCAGGTCGATTGGCGTTTGCAGATAGTATTTGAACGGCAGGATCACGTCGCCCGCATTCAGCACCACACGGCCGTTGACGGTTTCCTCGGTCGGCCAGGCGGCGATGAAGGCGCTCGGGCAATGGTCCCAATGCCCCGGCTCGTCAGAAAAGCCGTATTGCGACAAATAATCATAGTTGCCAAAAGAAGCCACCAGGTCGGTCCCGGCCTCGGACGTCACCCGCATCTGCCTGGTCTTCTTGAACCGGTCCAGCGCGCTCAGCACGCGCGTCTTGTCCGCCTGCTCGGGCTTGAGCCGGATGAAGGCCTCCGGTCCTTCCTTGACCAGAATGATCCGCGCGCCAGCATCAAGGATCTCCTTCTGTTCACCGCCGCGATACATCCCCATCAAATCGATGATCAACGGGGTTTGTTTCAGCGCATCGATCGCAACGCGGTTGGCGGCCAATGCGGTGGGCACATACGCCGCTGTTGAGTCTCCCGCCAGCCCGATATTCGGTGAATCCCCCAGCTCCAGCACATAATAGATATGGCCTTGCGCCGACAGCGTGGACTTGACGGCGGCCAGATGTTCCGGATGCGTGATCTCGCCAACCAGTACCGCAACCGACTCTCCCCGCTGCAAACGGCACAGCGCCAACAGGTCTTTCCAGGCATCCAGTAAGGCTTTGCTTGCCATGCTTATCTCCACAAATTTTAAAGACCCAACGCGGCTTTCGTGATTGACGAGGCGGGATCCGCCAGCGCGGCGCGCAAGGTGAAATGGTTGTGCCCCGCCGCAAACTCGAGCGTGGGCGCAGAACGGTGAGCGGACCAGGCATCGCGCAGCGCGGTTGCCTGCCGCGCGTATTCCACGCCCTCCTCCTCGCCGGTAAGAAGGTGCAGTCGGCCTTGAAAGTGCGGCGTCAGCCGAACCGGACTATGCTCCTCTACTTCTTGATCACTCAGTGACAGAACCTCGTTCAGGAAGCACTGCTGGATCGGCGCCAGATCAAAAATGCCGCTCAGCGCGCACACGGAAACCAGCGCATGCGGAAAGCCGCGGGCCGCCATCATCGCGGCCAGATGGCCGCCCGCGGAATGCCCGGACACTGAGACTTGCCGCGGATCAATGCCCAGGGACTCACCGTTGCGCATCAGAAACTGAATGGACCGTTCGCACTGCGCCACCAGTTCCCCCATCCTGACCGTGGGAATCAGCGCATAGTTCACAATGGCCAGGTTCACGCCATGGGGCAACACGCCATGCGCCACATAGGTGAAATCATTCTTGTGCAGCATGCGCCAATAGCCGCCATGGAAAAACACATGCAGCGGTCCGCCCGGGCGGGTGACGAACAGGTCCAGCGTTTCCGCCTCGGTGGGACCGAAACGCACATCCGGACGCAGCAGGGGCGCATAGCGCTCCCGCGCCGAGCGGTTCCCCGCATCGAGCGAGGCCAGGTAGGCCTTGAAGTCAAAACCCGGCACTTTCTTGACGTTGTCGTACTCCTGGTCCAGCGCCTGACGCGTCATGCCGCGATAGACCGGCTCGCTTGCCGGATTCATGGCCGCTGCTCCACCGCATCCAGCTGGCGGATGATTTCATCCGTTGCCAGCACGTCGGCATATTTGCTGGCCATGTCGAACAGGTTCACCGCATGGGAAGACGGCACACGGTCAAATACCCCCTGTTCGGCCACCACGACCTTGTAGTTGAAAGAGCTACCGTCAATCACCGTGGCGCGCACGCATCCGCTCGTGGTGGCGCCGGTCACGACCAGGGTGTCAACACCCATGCCGATCAGATAGCTGCTCAAGCTGGTGCCGAAAAAGGCGCTTGGGTGGTATTTGGCGATGCCGATATCGCCCTCCACCGGCGCAATCGAATCAACGAAGCGGTAACCCGCCTCCGGCACCTGCATCACCGCCGGCACTTTGGCGCCGAATTGGCCGCGGTCATAATCGCTTTTCGGCGCGACGTGCGGATAGAAAATCGGCCACCCCTTCTCGCGGAAATACCGGACCAGCCGTTCGATATGCGGCAGGGCCTGCCAGCCATATTCGCCGCAGCTGGTCGGGTATTCCTTGATCGCCTCCATGATCGGCATGGACTTGGAGCCGAGCGTGCGGTATTGCACATCGATCACCAACAGGGCGCACTTCCGTCCAATCCCCGTTGGTCCGCCAAATCCGGTTGCTTCATACAAGGCACGCTCTTGCTCAGGGATGAGCTCGTCCCAAATTTTAGTTGTCATGTCTGCCACTTCATCCATCAATCCAGTGAGAAGCCCCTGCCCCTGGCCGGGCTTCCCCGCCACGCGCCGATGCGCGTTACACCCCAACTTCCAGCGCGTTATAACTGACGATCCAGTCATACCTTTCGCGCACTTTTTCCTTGCCCCATGCCGACTCGATATAGGCCTTGGCTTTTTTCTCGTCACGCAGATCTTCATGGTGGAACACCGCCAGCATGTCCATCGCTGAGCGCGCCACTTTGTAGCAGCGTTCCCGCCGCAAGCTGTCATATTTTTCCAGCGCGGCGGGCATATCGTCAGCGCCATCCAGCACATTCACCAGCACGCTGCTGTCTTCAAAGGCCATGTTGACGCCCTGCCCCAGGTACGGAACCATGGAATGGCAGGCATCGCCCACCAGCGTCACCCGGCCCTGGACCCAGGTCGGCAGCTCTTCACGAACAAACAAGCCCCATTTGTAGAGAATGTCCGCGCCGCTGACCATTTCAATCACCTGCTCGTGCCAGCCTTCAAAATCCTTCAGACAATCCCCCAGCTTGCCCGGATCCGACCAGGACTCCTGCTCCCACTGCTCGCTATCCACCTGGCCCGAGAAACTGACATATTGCCGACCCTTGTGCTGAACCGGGTAGGTGGTGATGTGCGCAGCCGGGCCTACCCAGGTGGTGGCCAGCGGCGCCCGGTGGGACGCCGCAATCCGCTCGATCGGCACCAGACCGCGCCAGGCGATGGCGCCGGTGAACTTCTGCTTGACCTCGCCGAACATTTCACGCCGCACGCGAGAGTGCACGCCATCCGCGCCAATCAACGCATCGGCGCGAACCGACGGCTTGCCGTCGAAGTGCACCAGCACATGATCGTCCGCATTCTCAAAGCCGGTGCACTTGTGATCCAGGTAGACGCAGCCGGGCTGCTCCTTTTCCAAGGCCTCCAGCAAAATGCGATGCAGCTCATAGCGCAGCACCATGTACAAGGTGTGCTCACTGCTGTTGGCGGCGTCCTTGTTGTAGATGGACCAGGACTCCCCCGTGCTCCAGAGCCTCACCACCCGGTCATCCGGCGGCAGGTTGATGGCCTCCAGGGCAGCCGTCAGCCCGAGGCCATCCAGCACCCGCGCGCCATTGACTGATACCCACAACCCCGCGCCAAGCTCACGATGTTCCGGCGCCTGCTCATACACCGCCACCTGAAACCCCTTGCGGGCCAAGCCGAGCGCAGTGGCCAGGCCTCCCATGCCCGCACCGGCAACCACGATTTTCTTCTCTGAATTTGCCTTACCCATTGCTCTTTTCCTTCAGCTTTGTTGATGCCAAGTTCTTGATGCATCCATCACCGCATCAATGATTTTTTTATAGCCAGTGCAGCGGCAGATATTGCCGTGCAGATAATGCTTGACCTCGTCTTCCGACGGGTTTGCATGGCGCTCGAACAGCGCACGGATCGCCACGATCAGGCCCGGGGTGCAGAAACCGCACTGCAACGCGCCATGCTTGATGAACATCTTTTGTACATGCCGCATCACCGGATCATGCTTTGAAAACTCGATGGTTTGCACCACCGCGCCGTCACAGTCAATGGCCAGCGTGCTGCAGCTCGACGTTGGCTTGCCGTCAACCAGCACCGTGCACGCGCCGCAGATTTCCGCATCACAGGAACGCTTGGCGCCGGTCAAGCCAAACCGGTCCCGCAACACGTCCAGCAGCAGATCGCGGTCTTCCAACGACGCCGTCCTTTCTTCGCCATTGAGCTGAAAGGTGATGGAAGATTGGCCCGCGTCAAAGGAATCCGCCCCCTGACCCATCGACGCCTCGCCCGCATTGGAAAACAGCGGCTGGGCGGGATCCTGCTTGAGTTCGTTCCCAACAGCGAGGCTTTCACCTGAATAGCTAGTCATTGCAAACACTCCTTGACGCTCCGCGCGGCCAATACCGCAACCAACTGCTTGCGGTAATCGGCCGTGCCGTACAAGCCGTCCATGATCTCGATCCCGGCCAGATCCTGGCGCGCCGCCTCGATCAACACACTTTCATCCATGTCCTCTTTCCCGGCAAGGCCCTCACACAGGCCGTTCAGGCGCTCGGGCTTACCGGTGATCGAACCGGCCCAGACTTCCCAGCGCGGCCCATCCATCTCCTGGATCCGAACCGCGGCAACCCCGGCCGACGGGCGGTTCAGGTACACCATTTTCCGGTAGGCGCTCTTGCACTTTTCCTCATCCACCGGGATCACGATGGCCGTCATGATTTCATGGTCTTCACGCACCGTGCTGTACTCGCCCTCGAAGAATTCACGCACCGGCACCTCGCGCTCGCCATCTCCGCTGCTCAACACGACTCGCGCATCCAGCGCGGCCAGCATCGGGGGCGGATCCGCGTTCGGCTCGGCAAAGCACAAGTTGCCCGCCAGCGTCCCGGCGCTACGAACCCGGATATTGGCCACGTTGTTGCTCAAGGCCGCATACCCTGGCAGCAAGCGCTGCACCAGCGCCGAGTCGGCCAGTTGCTGGTGCGTCACCAGCGGGCCAATATGCAGCGCGCCGTCTTCATGCTTGATCCCGGCCAGGTTCGGGATTCGCTTCAAATTGATCACATGCGAGGCAAACAGCACCCGTTCCTTCAATCCGATGACGGCTTCCGTGCCGCCCGCATAGAACATGAAATCGTCCTCGTTCTCGGCGGCCACCTCACGGGCTTGCTGCAAGGTGAGCGGATTGTGGAACTTAAACGGCCTTGGCTTCATGGATGGCCTCCAGCTCCCGATGCAGGTTCGCATCAAACTCGCGGAAGATTTCCGCACATTTTTTCTTCACGATCGGGAAACCGAGCGTCGCCAGCTTGCCGGAAATCTGGATGTCCGCCTCAATATCAATCGTGACCTTGCCATCGGCCTCTCCCAGCACCAGTTTCAGCACGACCGACGCGCTCGTGGCGGTTTTCTTGTCCGTCCCGCTCGCTGAAATGCCGACCCGCTCCTGCTCGGCGTAGTCATCAACGACGATTTCACACGGCATATTGAACTTGAACGGCCCGACTTTCTGCTGAATCACCGCGCTGTAGTTTTTCAAGGCTTCCTTTTCCACGACGTCGCCACACCCCGGAATCAGCGTGGCCACCCGCTCCACATCGAACAGCAACGCCCACAACGCTTCCTTGCTGCACGCCACGGCGGTATTGGTTTCGAATTTCATTCAGTTTTCCTCTTGATGATGGATTGCGCGCCATACCTTTTCCGGCGTCAATGGCAGAGACCGGATTCGGACGCCGTATTTCTTTCGAAGGGCATTGGCCACGGCAGGCGCCACCGGCAGAATCGGTCCTTCCCCCATGCCGCGTGCGCCAAATGGACCCGGGCCATCCCCATGTTCGATGAAATGGGTGTGCATCAACGGCGTCTGCTCAATGGTCGGCACTTTGTAGTCGAACATCGTGCCATTGATGATCTGGCCGTCTTCATAGACGTATTGCTCCATCAAGGTATGACCGATGGCCTGCATCGCCGCGCCTTCATCCTGGCCTTCCGCCGCCTTCGGGTTCAAGGCCTTGCCAACATCGGTGCTCATGGCAATGGCCTCGATGTTGATCTGGCCGGTCTGCTCATCCACGCTGATCTCACACACGCCCGCCGCCGTTTCCCAGAACAGCGGCGCCTGGCGCAGTTTGCCGCCCTGGCTGAACGGCGTGACACGGCCCAAGGCGGCGAACTCCCCCGCGGTAATGCCTTGAAAGCGCCGCAGCAGCTCCTTGAAATCCAGGCGCTGGCCCTTGGCCTCGATCCCGCCCTCCACCAGCTCGACCGCGGCGGCATCAAGTTCCAGCACGAAGGCGGCCGCCTCTTTCACCTGTTGGGTGATCTGTTCGCAGGCATCCTGGATGGCCAGGCCGATGATGACAGTTGAGCGGCTCGCGCCGGTCCCCCAGTCATACGGCGCGGATTGGGTATCGGGCTCCTGGATGATGACGCTGCCCAGCGGCTGGTTCAGACACTTGGAGGCAATGATGCGCTGCACGCCGCGCGCGCCCTGGCCAATTTCAGCGGTGGTGACCGACACGGTGATGCGGCCGTCGGCCATCAAGCGCACCATCGCCGCGCCCACGGGCAGGATGCCGGGATCGGTGGCGGCAGCCGCCACGCCACGCGGCTTGTCGGCGCGCTCCGGCCCTTTCATATGCGCCATCAGCTTCAGCGCTTCTTCCATCTCTTCGCCAACGCTGACGTCGATCGGCCGCAGGTCCGCCTTGATCACGCCGTGACGCGGCGCCATGTTCAGGCGGCGGAAATCCACCGGGTCCGTATTGATGGCGTAGGCCATCTCGTCAATCTGCGACTCCGAGGCCCAGACCGCCTGCGGTCCCCCGATCGAGCGGAAAGCTGCCGCCGGAACCGTGTTGGTATACACGGCGCGGGCCCGCAAGCGCAGGTTCGGAATGGTGTAGGGGCCGATGGCGCGAATGGCCGCCTTGACCGCAATGGCCGGGCCGGTATCGGCATAGGCGCCGCAGTTGACGATGGCGTCGATGTGGCGGGCAACCATTTTCCCGTTTGCATCAACCGCCGTCTTGATGGTGATCTCGGTATCAACGCGGCGGCAGGTCTGCATGGATTCCACGGAACTCAATTGCAGCTTGACGGGGCGGCCCACGTACTTGGACAGCGCAGCCGCCAGCGGATCGAGCTTGACCGACGCCTTACCGCCAAAGCCGCCTCCTACATACGGAGTATGAACACGGATCTTGCCGATCGCGAGGCCAAAAACATCCGAGCACACACGCTGGATGGCGGTGGGTGTCTGGCCATTACTCCACAGCTCAAGCTCGTCATCCCGGTAATCGGCGATCACGGCATGGGGCTCCATGGCGTAGTGATAGATGCCCGGGAAGCTGAAGGTTTCCTCCACCGTCTTGAACGCGTCGGCAAATGCCTGCTCGGGTTCGCCCTGCTCGTATTCGTACAAGTGGCAGATATTGCTGCCCGCCACCGGCTTCGGACCGCCCCGGAAATAGTAGTCATTCAGGACATCGAACTGTTCATGGACGCGCGGCGCGTCTTCGTCCAGCGCATCGCGCCCCGTCACCACGAAAGGCAGCAGCTCGTACTCGATATTGACCAACTCGATGGCATCTTCCGCAATGGCTTCACTGCGAGCGATGACGGCCGCCACCGGCTCGCCCGCATACCGGGCGACGTCTTTGGCGATGAGGGGCCGGTCTTTGAAATACAGACCCCAGCGCTCATCAACGCAGAAATCGGGCTGCCAGACCGCTGACGAAAAAACGCCCAGCACCCCATCTAGCGCCTCGGCCTCCGCAGTATCAATGGCCACAATTCTTGCATGAGGATGGGGACTCCGGATCAGCCGTGCGTACACCATGCCCGGCACGGACAAGTCCGTGACGAACCTGGCTTCGCCCGTCACCTTTTCCTGATAATCCGCCCTGGCTTCTGTTTTTTCATTCAACATGTCTGACTACCCTTGCTGATAAATGGCTTATTCGATCTTGATCCCGCCGGTCTTGATCACTTCCAACCATTTTGCGCGGTCTTCCTTTTCCATCCTGGTCAGCTCGGCAACCGTGCGGTGCATCGGAATCGCGCCCTGATTCTCCAGGCGCTCCTTGACCTTCGGCTGCTGCAGGATGTTGCCGATTTCCTTATTCAGCTTCTCAACAATGGGCGCCGGCGTTCCCTTGGGCGCGTAAATGGCGAACCAGGTGTTGGCTTCAAAACCCGGCAATACGGTTTCATCCAGCGTGGGCACATCGGGCAGCTCTCGGGTTCGCTCCAGCGTGGTTGCCGCCAAGGCGCGCAGACTCCCTTTGCGGATATGGTTCAGCACCGCCGGACCTTGCTCGATCACCATGTCAACCCGGCCAGCCAGCAAATCGACGATCATTGCTCCGCTGCCTTTGTACGGAACGTGCAGGATCTCCAGCCCGGCGCGCTGCTTGAACAACTCCGGAAAAACGTGCTGAGACGTACCGGGGCCCGCGGATGCATAGGTGTATTTGTCAGGCGCGGCCTTGATCAACGCAATCAGCTCCTGAATGGTCTTGGCCGGATGGTTGGCGGGCACCACGATGTACGAAGGCAGGTTTGCCAAGGTGGACACCGGCGTCAGGTTGTCCTGGGCCTTGTTCATGTTTTCCAGCAACGAAGGCAGGATCGAGTGCAGCGACACCGCGCCGACCACCATGGTGTAACCATCCGCCGCCGCGCGAGACACGTTCTCAGCGCCGATCACGCCCGACGCGCCGGGGCGGTTCTCCACCACCACCGGCTTACCCCAAGCGCCTTGCAGCCCTTCGGCAATGGTCCGGGCGAACATGTCGGTTGCCCCGCCCGGTGCGTAGGGCGCAACGATTCTGATGGGCCCTTCCGGATACGTGTCAGCCGTGGATGCTTGTGCCCCGGATGCGCCAATTGCCAGACAAGCCACCGCAATCCACGGGAGCACCTTGTTTTTCATCCTCATTTCCATTTTTTCCATCCCTCTTGTGAACGAGCTTCTTTCTTAAAGTTCTGCTTGACAGAATGTTGTTATGCTGAATAGAATTTATAACACCAGGCTAAGATAAGCAGAAACTAGGGAGACTACTGACATGGAAAAAAACGTATCGGTTTCAGCCGTTGATCGTGCGCTGGATATCCTCAACGCCTTTCGGGCGGATGAGCCCAGCATTTCTTTGCATGAGCTGTCTTTGCGCACGGGGCTATACAAAAGCACCTTGCTGCGCCAGCTCGGCACCTTGATTGATCATCACTGTGTGACCAAACTTCCTAGCGGCCAATACCAGCTCGGCGCAAAAGTCCTGAACTGGGCGCATGTGTATACCTCGTCCCTCAATCTCGATCAGCATGTGCCGCCCGCTTTGCATGACTTGGTCGAATTGACAGGAGAAGGCGCCTCTTTCTTCACCCAGGACGGAGATATGCGTGTCTGCCTGTACCGGGTGGACTCTCATCGGGAGTTGCGGGACCATATCCGCCAAGGCGACCTGCTCCCGCTGGATAAAGGCGCGGCGGGACGCGCCTTGCTCAAGTACGCTGCGCCGTGGTCGCCCGGACAACAGCCGCCGGAAGCCATTTTTTCGGTCGGGGAACGGGAGGCGGAAATCGCCGCTTTGGCCGCCCCCGTTTTCAGCGCGGCCGGCTTGAAAGGCGTCATTGCCGTGTCCGGTCCCGCTACCCGCTTCCAGGATGAATCGGTTGAAGCCTGGAAGAAGATCCTGCTGGGATCCGCCCAGCAATTGAGCCGCACACTCGGTGGCGCGTACTTCTACGCTTCCTGACTCCTTTCCCGCCCTCTGCGTTTCGTCGGTAGCCACTCTCCGCAGACGGTAGGCCGCAGCGGCGCGATCCATGAACGAGAAAATCCGCTCGTGGATTGGCGCTCCCGCCCGCCCCGTTCTTCTCGTTTTTAGGCATTGACGGCGAGCCCTCTCACCCCCTATTCTTTTAAATAGAACAAAGTTCTGTCTAACAGAACTTTGATGAGTAATCGTGATTCCAGCAAGAGACTGGAACGGATCGATCTTTCATTCCTTACAACGGAGACGGAGCTACGCTATGCGGACCATCCTGAAAACCTGCGCATTCGCCGCCCTGGCCTTGTCCAGCACAACAACGTGGGCTCAACAAAACTACCCTTCCAGAACCATCACCATCGTCGCGCCGTATGCGGCGGGCGGCAGTATCGACGCCGTTGCGCGGCTCATTGGAAAACACCTCGGTGAACGCCTGAATGAAACCGTGATTGTCAGAAACCTGCCCGGTGCGGGCGGCACGGTCGGTACCGGAAACGTGGCGCGGTCCGCCCCGGACGGCTATACCTTGATCCTGGCCAGCAACGGCCCCAATGCGGTCGGCCCCAGTCTCTATCCCCATATCAGCTACGATAGCAAAAAAGATTTCGCGCCGATCACCATGCTGGCCTTGCAGCCCATGTTCTTTGCCGTCCCTGCCAACTCGCCGCTGCAATCCCTCCAGGATCTGGTGAAACTGGGCAAAAAGGAAGGTGTCAACTACGGCACGGCGGGTGTCGGCTCGCTGGCGCATCTGACCGGCGAACTGTTCAAAGGGAAAGCGGGCCTTGACCTGCAGCACGTCCCATACAAAGGCACGGCGCCCGTGACGGTCGCCTTGCTGTCGTCGGAAATCCCGCTGGCGGTGGTCTCCGCGCTTGACGCCATCCCCCACATCAAGAGCGGCAACATTCGCGCATTGGCCACCTCCACCCGGACGCGGACCGACGCCTTGCCCGACGTGCCCACCGTAGCGGAAAGCGGCTTCCCTGGCTTCCACACCGATGTCTGGTACGGCCTGATGGCGCCGGCGGGAACGCCTGATGCCATCGTCAAGCGCTTGAATCAAGAAGTCACGTCCATTTTGGCAAGCCCGGAGACCCAGGAAGCCTTCGCCAAGATGCACATCACCCCGACCCCCACCAGCCCGGAAGCCTTCCAGAAAACGCTGCTGGAGGACATTGACACCTATGCCAAGGTCGTCAAAGACGCCAATATCAGCGCACAGTAAGAATTGATGGATCAAAAAAAAGCAACCCTTCCGGGTTGCTTTTTTATCGCATTTCAGGTTCGCGGGCGCCGCCCGCGAACAAGCCTCGTGCGCTTACACCTGCGCCAGCGCCTGCTCAATGTCCGCAATCAGGTCATCCACGTGTTCGATCCCGATCGACAAGCGCACGGTTTCTTCTTTCACGCCCGCTTTCTCCAGCTCTTCCGGGGACAGCTGGCGGTGCGTGGTTGAGGCCGGGTGGGTGGCCAGCGACTTGGCATCGCCGATATTGACCAGACGCGTGAACAGATTCAGCGCGTCCTGGAACTTGGCGCCTCCTTCACGGCCGCCTTTCACGCCGAAAGTCAGAATGCCCGAGGCCTTGCCGCCCATGTCGCGCTGGACGATGGCGTGGTCAGGATGTTCCGGCAAGCCCGCGTAGTTCACCCATTCGACTTTCGGATGCTGCTTCAGGAATTGAGCGATGGTCAGCGAGCTTTCGCAAATGCGGTCCATCCGCAATGACAAGGTTTCAATGCCTTGCAGGATCAAGAAAGCGTTGAACGGCGAGATGGCCGCGCCGGTATTGCGCAGCGGGACAACGCGCGCCCGGCCGATGTAGGCGGCCGCGCCAAGCGCTTCGGTGTAGACCACGCCGTGATAGCTGACGTCCGGCTCATTCAGGCGCTTGAAGCGCTCCTTGTGCTCGGCCCACGGGAAATTGCCGGAATCAATGATGGCGCCGCCCAGGCTCACGCCGTGGCCGCCCATGTATTTGGTCAGGGACTCCACCACGATGTCCGCGCCCAGTTCGATCGGACGCAGCAAATACGGCGACGCCACCGTGTTGTCGACGATCAGCGGCACGCCATGCGCGTGCGCGACCTTGGCCAGCGCGGCAATATCCGTCACGTTGCCGAGCGGGTTGCCGATCGATTCGACAAAAACCGCTTTGGTCTTGTCATCGATCAAGGCGCCGAACGAGGCCGGGTCACGGGGGTCGGCAAAACGGGTTTCAATGCCGAATTGCGGCAGGGTATGGGCAAACAGGTTGTAGGTGCCGCCATACAGCGTGGACGCCGACACAATATTGTCCCCGGCTTCGGCAATCGTCTGGATCGCGTAGGTAACCGCGGCCTGCCCGGAAGCCAGCACCAGCGCGGCAATCCCGCCTTCCAGAGCTGCCACGCGCTGCTCCAGCACGTCGGTCGTCGGGTTCATGATGCGGGTATAGATATTGCCCGGCACTTTCAGATCGAACAGGTCCGCGCCATGCTGAGTGTTGTCGAAGGCATAGGCCACCGTCTGATAAATCGGCACTGCCGCCGCTTTGGTGGTGGGGTCGGGCCGATACCCGCCATGCACGGCCAGGGTGTCGAATTTCCAATTTTGCTGGGACATGATGTCTCCTGTTGGCATACTTTAGTTAGGGTGGGTTGGCTCGGCGGAACGCCGGTCTGTATGTAGGTCGGCTACGGCGCGCCCGCATTTCCGCAACACGTTCTTTTAACCCATGCGCCGGGAAAAATCCCGCATAAACCCTGGATGGGTTCGCGGGCGGCGCCCGCTCCCGCAACAGGAGTGGTGCTGCCCACGAATAGGTTCAATAGCCGCTTTGCAAGGGAATGAAAGGATGGATGGATTTTCCACCGGTGTCCACCGCCACCGTG
>JBAYOI010000052.1:0-12879 GCA_041678365.1 Pigmentiphaga sp.
AAATCTTTCGGGTCGCTATAGCGCAACACGGATTCGTACGGCTCCAAGGCATTCATGCAGGCGTCGGGAAAACGGCTTTGCATGGTTTCCCACATCTGCGCCAAGTCTTCCGGCGACTTTCTCCAGATACGCGCGGCGTTGCGCCGCCACTCCTGGCCAATACGTTCGCTCCAGACCGGCCGGAAGAAACCGGCCTCCGCAAAATCCAGCAGCAGAGGACGCAAAATGCTGGACATCAGGACGCAGGCGTCCAGGACCAGGCAAGGCGCAGAATCAGTCTGCAAGGGAGCGGGAGCAACGGGCATGGGCAAGCGTCACGGTAACAGGGCGGCACTATTGTAAAACGCAAACCGCGCTCGCTTCTTGCCGCCCGCTGATGTGCCGCCTCCTCACTCAGCGGGCGGGGTCCAGATCTCGACCCGATTACGCCCCCGCTGCTTGGCGACATCCAGCGCATGATAGGCCTGCTCCAACGCCGCCGTGAAATCCGTCACCACCGCGGCCACGCCGGCCGAGACGGTCAATTGCGTGGTGTAATGGCCCCGCAAAGGAAACTGGCGCCCAGCAATGTGATGGCGGATACGCTCCGCCGCTTCCCGCGCTTCCTCAAGCGGCCCCGGCCACAAGGCCAGAAACAGACCGCCCCCCTGCCGGGCGATCGTATTCAAGTTCGGATACAGATTCTTCATGGCCTGGCCAACGTGACGCAACAAGGCATCGCATGACGCCCGCCCCAAAGACTGGTTCATCTTGGTGAACCAATCGATATCGACCAGCATCAGACTACTTTCCTTGGACTGCGCTTGATAAGCCTCAATGGATTTCCGGTATGTTTCCTCCGCCCAGCGGCGGTTCGGCAAGCCGGTGACCGCATCATGATGGGTGGAGAAGCCGAGCCTGTCCTCGGCGGCAATGGCCGCCAGGCTTTGGTGGATGGTTTGCAGCCGCTGCCCGAGCACATCCAGCAGTTGCAGAGCCAGACGCGGCTCCATGCCAAGAATCTCGCGAAACGCCACGGCGGGAATGGCCGCGAGTTTGGACGGCCACTGCGCCACCAGGTAAATTGTCCCCAGTTCGGCGCCGAGCGCATTGATTTCCATGATGGATTCGCCTGGCGCAACGCGCAGAATCAATGATTGTTGCTCGGCATCGTAATACGCGCCCAACTGCCCTTCCAGCAGGATGTAAATCCAGTAGTTCGGCTCACCCGGCTGGGTCAGAAAGGCGCCATGCGCCACATGGCGCACGAAAGCGCGTTCGATGAAGGCATCGAAGATGGCTGCCGAAGCCTCTTTCAACAGCGGGCTTCCTCGCAAAACGTCCAACTCTTCCGAATTGAACTGGCCGAGTTGTCCATCCGACGGAAGATGAGAAGGGATCTGACGTTCCATAGCAGCTCCTGCATAAGTACCCTTATTATCGGCAAATTGCCGCGGAACCCAAGCAGATCGTGATTAAGTTTTTGAAGAAAGCGCCGTTAACACTCGTAAGCGCCGTTCCTCACCGACCTTTCCCCGTTCCCACTGCCATGCAACGTCCCTTTCCTGCCCTGCTTTGCACAACAGTTCTGCTGCTGTCCGGCTGTGAATACATCGGTCTGCAGCCTGTCAGTCAAATCGAAGCCCGGATCGAGGCCGAGGGAAAAGCCGTCGGCGGCGCCTGCCGTCACGCCGGCAGGGCGCTTGAAGACTGCTATGCTTTGAATGAGAAAGTATCCAAAGCAGCAATCTTTGAAGGCTGGAGAGAAATGAACGACTACATGGCGCAGCACCGCTTGCCGGAAATCCCGCCAACGCTGAAGAAAGAAAAAGCCGTTGCGCCCGCGCAGGCCACACCACAATACCCGCCTACCCGCTCCACCGCCTATCATCCGTAATGGCCGTAGCGCGCGGCTTGACCCGACTGTTCATTCCCCTTTTGCTAACCGGACTGCTTGGCTGCAATCCGGAGCGTCCGCCGGCCACCGGCCCGCAGGCCGTCCGCTATCTGGACGCGGAAGCGGTTTATATGATGCTGAGTGCGGACGAACCCATTGACGATCCGCGTGAACTCCAGCGGCTAACCGGCCGCATCCAGCAACTCCCCCCCGACCTTGGCGCCCTGCCGTGGCCGCTGCAATTGAAAGCACGATCGGAACACGAAACCCTAGCGGTTGAGATCACGCGCTTGCCCGGCTGTCTGGACGATGCCACCGCAAGATGTCCCGCCACGTTTGGCGCCGCCCTGCTGCGCGGCCAGCGCGTCTTCCTGCATTGCGAACAAGCCCTGGCCACCCCGAAACCGCAATTGCGCGGCTGCTTGCTGGGAACTGAGCGACTGCCAGACTGAGCCGCCGCGCAGCGCCAATCAAAGCGCTGGAAAAAAGAACAGGCCTCGTTTCGAGGCCTGTTCGGTGTTGCCCTGACTGTGTTGCCGGTCAATAGAACGTATTGAAAGGCATTGAGTCAATTTCTGACGGATGTGAGGGCAACTTGGCCGCGGGCGGCGGCACTAAAACCTTTTGTGAAATGACCCGTGCGCATTGGTCCGAGTCCTGCTGCTGGAACAAGCGATAGGCTTGTAGATCATAGACAGACTCTTTGCCCAAGGCGTGCATGACTTCGCGTTTCAGGGTTTCGTTCAAACTGCAGCAGGCAATGCCAATACGTTTGGCCTGCGCTCCAGCGGCTTCATCCAGCGTGGTTAACCAACGCTGAGATTCATTGAGCGCGCCCCAATATGACGTGCCGTCATGCCCGGTGGCATGGACAACGTAGCAAACGAGGTCCTGTCGATCGACGTGCATGGCGTTTCCTCTTGTTAAAACCTTGAGGAAATCGTACTCAATGTCGAAGCGCTTGACATTCGGATATCTACCTAGTTCCAGGAATTAGTTTTCCCCTGGGGCCCGCACTGCGGTTAAGATGCCATTTTTCACTGTTACCAGCCCTAGTCATCATGTCTGATATTGAAAACCTGAAAGGCCAGATCACCGCGCTCCAGAATGTGCTGAGCATGCTTATTTCCGCCACCCCGAACGCCGACCAGCTCCGCTCGGTCATCCAGGCCGTGGCGGACCAAGTTGCACCCACCCTGGATGAAACCCATCCTTCCTTCAAAGCTGGCTGGCAAAATACGATCAAGAACCTGTGCCAAACCAGCGGCGGCGAAGACGCGCCGGAAGCGCACTGAGCCATTATTCCACCGCCAACGCCGGCGGCGTGTCGGCCAAACCCCTTACCTGATCGATCAGGAAGGGGTTTTTTATTGCTGGACGGCGACTTACGCTCCCCGCCGCGCGGACTGGACGCACTGACACTGCAACAAAGTGACAGAAGCGAGGGGTTTTATCCTCGCTTTCGTTTCATACTAATGAAAACCCGATAAGGGATAAACCTAGTTTGACCAGGAACCCGCGCCAACAAACCGAAACATCTGTCACAGGCCTTGGCCGGTGTTAGTGCCTGCTCACAGTACAAACAGCTTCTCGCCATACTTTTTCTTCATAATATCTATTCACTTCCGATACGCTCTCCGCGCGGCGGAGCGGCTCCTTTCGTCTGATCCGAGCGACTTTCAAAAACAGATTCAGACACGACTGTTTAAAGTGGGTTGACTCCATTCCCGAGTCCAAGCATAGTCACATTGCAAGATTTTCAAGTCGTGTGGTTGCGTTGAATGTGGTTGCCGTTCCCGGTGCTCAGTAGGCCAGTGCCCGTACTTGTTGTGTCTTGCGGTATATCGGGCATTCGCTCACATTAACTAGGAAATACACTATGGCCACAGGCATCGTGAAATGGTTCAACGACGATAAAGGCTACGGCTTCATCGTTCCGGACGACGGCGGTAAAGATTTGTTTGCTCACTTTTCCGAAATTCAAGCAGAAGGTCGCAAAACCTTGCTCGAAAACCAAAAAGTGAGTTTTGAAGCCACCCAAGGCCCCAAAGGCCCCCAGGCTTCCAAGATCCGCGTTCTGTGATCCACTGAACCCGGACGACAAAACCCCCGAAAGGGGGTTTTTTGTTGCCGCCCCGCTCCCAGGCAAAAAAACCGCCGTTGAGCGGATCGGTCACGCAGACGAGGCGTCCCGCGCCAGACTAGCTATTTTTTAAAAACTTGGTTAGAATGCAATTCTTGCTTGGGAAGCACTCAAGCAAACAGCGGTGGCTGTAGCTCAGTTGGTAGAGTCCCGGATTGTGATTCCGGTTGTCGTGGGTTCGAGCCCCATCAGCCACCCCAAGATTTTTTTCACGCGCCTTGCGTGGAAACAGAAAAAAGCCCGCGCATGCGGGCTTTTTTGCGTCCCGTGCCGGCGCTTTGCTCCCCTCCTCCAAGCCCGTTGGCTAGCTGTCGTCACCCTGCTCGCCCCGTTTACCAAAGGCGAGCCAGCATGGTGGGCCAATAGCCTAAAACCAGGGAGCGGGAAAGTCCGCTGTTCTCACCGATTGTGCGCCTTCCGCACACAACGCAGTCTTTCTGTGCAAGCGAACAGTCGAGTTCTAGGATGGCCTTTCCTACAACCCTGCCATTCTCTTTCCATGACACGACCCAATGAAATCAAGCCCCGTGAAGGGGATCATCCCGGCACACCGTATGCCGCGTTTCAAGAAGGCGCCGAGCTCGGTCCTGTTTCTTTTGATATCACGCCTGCCATCGTGCAGGAGTACTTTGACGCGTCGCAGTCTGATCCCGAGCTCTATCGGGTGGATGGCCGCCAAGCCGCAGCGCCCAATGTGATCCTTCCTTACATGACTGTCCCGGTCTACCAGAGTTACCCACCCATCCAGGGAATTGTCATGGCAGAGCTGGAAATGTCGTGGCATCGCCCAATCTGGGCGGACGAAACCACTCGCGTGACGGCGACCGGCAAGATTTTGCGCAAGTTTGAAAAGCGCGGCCGCCATTATGTGCAATGGGAAGGCCGTTTCAACGACGTGAATGGCCAGCCCATCGCCACGCTGCTCAACACTTTTCACGTTCCGGAGTAAGACCATGCAACGCAGCTTGAACATCACTCAGGGCATGATCGATGCCTACGGCCGCATCAATGGCGACAACGATATCATCCATTACGACCATGACTATGCCGTGGAACGCGGTTTTCGCGGCACCTTGCTGCATGGCCCGCACATGACCGCCTTGGCTGCGGACTTGGGCGCGCAGCGATACGGTGAGGCGTGGCTCTATCAGGGCAAGCTCCATACGAAATGGATCGGCCCGGTCTGCCCGGGCGATACTTTCTTGGCCAAGCTCGACGAAAGCGGCGCCATCGAAGCCCAGTCCGGTGGAAAAGTTGTCATGGTGGGCAGCGCCACCCTGGCCGAATGACAGCGCGCATCCGCCTCTCGGGGGACGCCTCGCCGCCGCAGCTTGCCGCCGCCGACTTGGCGGTGGGCGAAATTGTCGCCCAACGTGAGCTGCACCTGGACGCGCAAATGTTCGCGCAGTTCGCCGCACTCACTGGCGATGCGCACCCAATTCACTACGACGACGACTATGCCAAGCGACAAGGTCATGCGGCGCCCGTTGCTCACGGTCTACTCCTGGTCGCAATCAGCGCGCTGGGCGCCACGGCGCTGTCGGCGCAGCTTCACGATGCCATGGTTGCCATGCTGAGCGTAGAGGCGAGTTTTCAGCGTCCTGTACACCTCAACGATACGGTGCGCTGCACCTATCGCGTTGATCATATCGAAGCAAAGCGCAACAACCGATCCACGGTGGGCATCACCGTGAACATCGAAACAGTGGACGGCCACAACGGCACGCTGAGCCTCCCTCGCTGCGTCGTTCGACTGCAATTTCTGCTGAAGACCAATCTTGAGGAATCCCCCCATGCATGACAGCCTTCAAGCCGTACTGCCGCCCGGCGCCAACCCCAAGTCGACCTTCTCCCCTGCCGTGCGGGCGGGAGACTTCTTATTCATTTCCGGCATGACGGCGGTCAACCCGCAACGCGAAATCGTCGGCCACGGCGACATTGTCGAACAAGCCCGCTACATCTATCAAAAGATCGGTGCAGTGTTGACCGCGGCTGGCGCCGACTTCAGCCGGGTCGTTGAGACCGTGGAATATGTCACCCAGCTTGACGACTATGCCCGCACGGCCGACGTGCGGCGAGAAATTTTCGGCGCCGGCCCTTACCCCGCTGCCACCGGCGTTCAGGTGAGTGGCCTAGTACGCCCCGGCGCGCTGATCGAAATCCGAGCTACCGCCTATTTGGGCTAGCTCTCCAAACCGGCTTAACGCAAGCTCGCAGGACGCTTTTTTTCACGACGCATCCATGGTCGAGACAACCAGGAGACAAACCATGAAACTCGTAAGCAGCTTAGCCCTCACGCTTTTTGCCTCATGCGCGATCGCTTCAGATTATCCTAGCCGCCCCCTCACCATCGTCGTTCCCTACGGTCCCGGCGGCACTAATGACATCCTTGCACGCGCGATTGCCAACAAGATTTCCGCCCCCCTTGGCCAAACCGTGGTAGTTCAGAACCGGCCTGGCGCGGGCGGAAACATCGGGGCGCAGCACGTCGCTTCTGCTACGCCCGATGGCTACACCCTCTTACTTGCCTCATCCGGCGTCTACGCAGTGAATAAGTGGCTCTACCGCGAACTGCGCTACGACCCCGCCACGGCGTTCGCGCCCGTCATCCTGGTCGGCAGCGTGCCGAACGTTTTTGTTGTGGACCCGCAGGTGCCGGCAAAGACACTCACGGAGTTGATTGCCTATGCCAAAGCGGCTCAGCCCAGCTTGGACTACGCCTCGATGGGGGCGGGCACCAGCGGGCACCTGTGCGCGGAACTGCTCAAATCCGAAGCGGGCATTGAGGCGCAACACATCGCGTACAACGGCAGCGCGGCGGCAGTCACCGGTCTGTTGAGCCGACAAGTCCAATTCATGTGCGACAACCTCCCCACCGCTCTGCCCCAGATCAAGGCGGGCAAGCTGCGCCCCGTCGCCGTCAGCAGCTTGGAGCGAGCGCCCCTGCTGCCCGATGTGCCGACTGTTGCCGAGTCTGGTTTCCCCGGCTTTGAGGCGACGGCCTGGTTCGCCATTGCCGCCCCGGCGGGCACGCCACAGGCCATTACGCAACGCCTGAACAAGGAAATCACTGCTGCGCTGCAGTCTCCCGACGTCGCACGTCTTTTGCACGATCAGGGTGTGGTGTTCCGTCCCAACACAGCCGAGGCGTTCAGCCGCTTCATTGCTACTGAATCAGACAAGTGGAAAGCGGTGATCGAACGCACGGGTTCCCGAGTCGATTGACCTTACTTCTTATGGACACTATGAGCACATCTGCACAACAACACGCTGTCGAGACGACTGCGACGCCCTGGGTCCAAGCGGCACTGGCACCTCGTTCCATCGCCATCGTGGGCGCTTCGGATAATCCGGAAAAAATAGGTGGCCGACCGATCAAGTACATGCTCAAGCATGGCTATAACGGTCGTATCTATCCCATCAACCCCCAGCGCAGTCACGTCCAGAGCCTACCCGCTTGGCCGAACTTGGACGCCGTGGACCAGACGATCGACATGGTCTTGGTGTGCGTGGGCGGTGAAGATGCCGTCCAGGCGGTGCGCGACAGCGCCCGCCTGGGTGTGCGGATATGCGTCATCATTTCTTCCGGTTTCGCGGAGACCGGCGACCAAGGTCGAGCAGCGCAGACACGCATGCTCGAGGCGGCGGCAAGCACCGGCATGCGCCTGCTAGGACCGAATACGCAGGGGCTGGCCAACTTTCAGAATGGTGCGATCGCTACATTCGCCACGCTGCTCAGTGAAATTCCACCTCAGGACGGCCAAGTGGCCATCATCAGCCAAAGCGGGGCCATGAGTATGGTTCCTTATGCCCATCTGCGAGCAGCGGGCATGGGCGTGCGCTATTCGATCGCCACCGGCAACGAATGCGATCTCAATGTGGCCGACTTCACGGAGGCGGTGCTGACCGATCCCGATGTCCGGCTCATCCTGCTTTATATGGAGCATCTTGCCGACCCAGCGACATTAGCCCAGGCGGCCGCTGTCGCCGCCACGCGCCATATCCCCATTCTGGCGTTGAAAGCGGGCGTCTCCGATCAAGGCCAGCAGGCGGCGCAATCGCACACCGGCGCCCTCACCACGGAAGACCGCGTCCTGGATACCTGGTTCCGCCAACATGGCATTCTACGCGTGCCCGACGCGCGCAGTCTGGTGCAAGGCGCGCGACTGCTGCTGCGTCACGGCAGCCTTCGCGGCCGGCGATTGACGATACTCAGCAACTCCGGCGCAGCGTGCGTCATGGGCGCGGATGCGGCGGACCGCAATGGCCTGGAAGTCGTCGCTTTGCCGCAAGAGCTACGAGCGCGCATCGATGCGGTGCTGCCGAGCTTCGCCAGCAGCATGAATCCGATCGACCTGACGGCCGCGCTGCTGGGCAACAGCCATTTGCTGGGACAGGTGTTGACCGTTCTGGCCTCCGCGCCCGTTAGCGATGCGCTGTTCATTACCCTGCCCATGTCCGGTAAAGGCTACGATACGGAGCAGTTCGCCCGCGACGCGGCGGCCTATACCCGCGATACCGGGGTTCCAGTCGTTATCGGCTGCCCGTTGCTGGAGAGCCGTCAAACCTTCGAAAGAGCCGGTTTGGTCTGCTTCGAGCATGATGACGATGCACTGGCCGCCTTGGGTCAGTTGGCACGCATTTCCTCGTGGCGTGCCGCTGTACCCCGGCATGTGCCGCGTCGAACGCCTGCAACCGTGGTGCCCAGTCGTGCGGGTTTCTTATCGGAGGCGGACAGCTTGGAACTGATTGAAGCCGTCGGCATACGGACCGCGCCGTGGCGTCTTTGTCTGAACGAAGACAGCATGGCCGCGACGCTCTCCAGCCTTCCTCGTCCGTGGGTCGTCAAGGCTTGCTCGGCCCAGATCCCGCACAAATCGGACTACGGACTGGTTCATCTCGGGGTGCAAGACGATCACCAGGCCTTGGCTTTGTTTCCAGCGCTACGTCAGCGAGTAAACGATTTGCAGAAGCCTTTCGACGGCGTCATTGTCGCCTCCATGGTGAAGACGCAGCGTGAATTCATGATAGGCGCGCGCTGGGATCCGCAGTTCGGTTGCGTTCTGATTGCCGGTGATGGCGGCAAATACATAGAAGCCATGCCGGATGTGGTCACCCTGATTTACCCCTTCGATGCGGCCTATGCCCAATCTCGCTTACAAGAGTTGCGGATTGCCCCGCTGTTCGAAGGAACGCGTGGAGATCCCCCCTTGCCCTTGCGCGAGTTGGCTCAAGCCATGGTCCGCCTAGCAGCCTGGCTGGATGCCCATGCCGGCGCGGTGGCCTCCGTCGATATCAACCCCCTCATCGCCAGTCGAGACGGTAGACTGTACGCCGCCGACGCGCTCGTCGACAGCGGAGCGCCCGGCTAAGCCGTCAAGACCCAAGCAACTATGGACAACGCCACACAGAAAGAGTATTTCATCAACGGTTTGGCCAAGGGCCTGGCTATTATTCAGACGTTCAACAACGAAGCCCGAGCCCTGACGCTGGCTGAGGCAGCCTACCGCACCGGTCTGAGTCGCGCGGCGGCTCGCCGGGTATTGCTGACCCTGGAGGGCCTTGGCTTCGTCACTCGTTGCGGTGATCGCCATTTCGCGTTGACGCCGCGCGTACTGTCGCTCGGCTACGCCTATCTATCGTCCATGCCTTTATGGAGTTTCGCTGAATCCGTACTCGAAAGCCTGGTTGAAGAGTTGCGAGAAACCTGCAGCATCGCCGCAGTGGATGGGACCGAGCTGGTCTATGTTTCCCGTGTGTCGCTGCATCGAACGCTGAGCCAGGGATTATCCATCGGCTCACGGATTCCCCTGTATTGCCACTCCGCCGGCAGGGTGCTGCTCTCCGGTTTCACACCTGAACAGCTGGAAGACTATCTGGATCATGCCCAATTGAATCCTCTGACTTCGCGTACCGTCACCGACCGCGCCCGCCTGAGGCAGATCGTCCAGGAAGTACGACGCAAGGGCTACTCGTGGAGTCATGGCGAAGTGGAAGAACACACCACGGGTTTATCGGTGCCGATTTTCCAGCAGGGAAGACTGATTGCCGCACTCAACCTGAGCCGGATGCGCACCGATCACGATGTAACGGCCCCTATCAATGAGGAGCTCCAGTGGTGCGGCGACTATCTGCAGCCCTTGCGTCGAGCGGCGGGTCGATTGACCGCTGCGCTGTCCGTAGAGCAAGCGCCACGTATCGTCAGAATGGAACGCCCGCCGTCACGCTCGAACAGTGAGTCCTCAACATGAAACTTCTCTCCCCTCACCTTCTTGCCGGCCTAGCTCTGCGCAACCGCCTCGTCGTTGCCCCGATGTCTCGTATGCAGGGTGATTCTGCGGGCATGCCCAATGTCGATGCGGCCGCCTACTACGCTCGCTTTGCTCTCAACGGCGTCGGCCTGATCCTCACTGAAGCGCTCTATACGGCAGGCCCTGCTTCCCGCGCCTATTACGGCCAGCCCGGGCTGACCAATCCGGAACAGGCCGGACACTGGCGCACGATCTGCGACGCCGTGCATCAGCACGGTGGACGCCTTTTTGCACAGCTGCAGCACGCTGGAAAATTGGCCGAACCCGGCTTGCACGACCGGCCGCTCGGCCCCGTCGATGGCGTTGCCGCAGGCCTATCGTGGCAGACGCAGCGCCCAAACGTACCCGCCCACAGAGCGACCGACGAGGAAATCGAGCAAATCGTACAAGGATATGGAGAGTCGGCGCGATGGGCGGAAGAAGCGGGCTTCGACGGTATCGAAATCCACGGAGCGAGGGGGTATCTGATCAATGACTTTCTCAGCGCCGGCAATACACGCAACGATCGCTGGGGAGACCGGCCACATTTGGCAGAGGCCGTTCTGCAGCGCGTAAAAGCGCAGTGCAGCCTTCCTGTCAGTTTCAATTACTCCCAGTACAAAATGGACGACTACCATCATCAAATGCCGGGCGGGCCCGTCGCGCTGGCAGCGCTCTTTCAACGCTTGCGCCACGCCGGTGCCGACATTCTCCACCTCAGCGCTCGGCGCATTCTGCACCCGGAACCCTGGGGAGAGCGCTTGGTGGATATTGCAGCCCGCAGCGCTCCCGGGCCGTTACTCATCAACGGCGGGATCAGGACCCTGCAAGCCTGTGAACAGGCGCTCGCAGACACCCCCGCCGATGGGGTGGCCCTGGCCCGCCCCTTCCTGGCCAATCCCGATTGGTTGCCGCGCAGTCTGGCCGGCGACGTACTGCGAGACTATGAACCGGGCATGGAGCGCCGCCCGCTACTCGCCTAAGGATACAAGCCGGCTCGCCTTGGTCAACTCAAGGGCTCGTCGCTCGCTTCCCCCTCCTCGTCCGCACCCTCATACCACGGATGACTCAAGTCCAGACCCGCCAAGGCGGATCGAATCGGGGAGTCCGGCATTGCCACCGCATCCCGCAACATGTCCAACGCGAGCGCCATCGGGCCCGACATCTTGGCCGCAAACCGCTCGCGGAACGACTCCAGACTCGGCACGACGCAGGAGAGCCGGAAGTCGATTTTCTGGGGCAGCGCGTCATAGACGTTATACGCCGTGAAGACTTTTTCGCCCTCTTTGTGCTTGAGTCTCAGCTCGGCGGCCCGCAGCGACAGCAAGGTCAGGCAGAAGAACTCGGGCTTTCCGCCCCGATGCACGTTGCGTGCAAATCCAAGGAGCAAGGTTTTGAAAGCCACGCTCCGCGGCAGGCCGCACTCCTCAATCAGCTCCCGCTCGGCGGCGCGTTGGACAAGGCTCACCAAGTCCTTAGCGTGCCGAAGGTCTTGCCAGTCCGCCGACCCGGAACCACTGGGCGCCCAGGTATTGCCGCTTTGCGCATTGCTGGCGGCTTGCCCGGTAATGATCAAGCTGCCGTCCGACGTGATCGCCAGCGTTGAAACCCCGATATGGTTGGAGCAGGCGGAATCGATCAACTTCTTGATGAACAAGTCTTCAGAAGCGGCGCCCGGCTGCGCAAACAGGCTGACGCCGTCATAAACTTCGCTTTCATAAGGAGACACATCCGGGTCCCAGGCTTCCCGCCGCTTCTGAACTTTCTTGAAAGAAACGTCGTTGGTGGCCAGGCCATAAAAATAGCGCGTCCGCTGCAGCGTAAGCGGTTTCGACAAGCCATCCGGGCCCAGCAATAAATCCGAACCCAGCCGGATTTTCGTCTCGTCAAAAATCAGCGCGCCCCGGCGCGTGGCTTCCGCAACGGCAAACGGCAGCAAGTCGGTCCCGGGGTTTTTCAAGGACCACTTTTCTTTTTTCAACGTGAACGGGATCCTGCTCGCCAGCACCAGCGCGCGATTGACCGCCGGGCTATAAAGAAACCGGTTGGCGATCGGCGCCGCCGTGGACGAGCGATAACCCGACCGCTTGTAGTCCGGATCCACCCGCCAGGCGGCCGTCGCCGGGATGGCCTCGCACTCCCAGGACTGCGCCCTTGCCAAGGTCTGCCGGATGGCCAGCCAGGCCGAGTAGAGGGAAACCAGCGCGGACACCAAGAGCAAGGCCAAGCGGCCCCCCTCCTCGCGCAGTCGCAGTTGAAGCGGTATCCAATAGGAATCGATCAACTGCCGGAACAAGACGTCCAACTCAAAAACCGACCAGAACCCCAACACGAACAAGGCGAAGGTGATCAAGGACGTCATCATCTTTATCTTGATCTGGCCCCGTTCCTGAGCCGTTTTCAGCGCCCATTGACGCTGCAGCCAACCTTTGATTCTCATCCACACAGCGCGCCCGCCTGGCAAAGCCGTTTAGCTATCATGACCCACGTTCTCTTTCTATAAAGGTCCAGAGCTTAAGCCAGGCCTCAAACCGCGAGCAATCCCTTTTCGCTCGGGGCGGCGATGCAAA
>JBAYOI010000053.1:0-12855 GCA_041678365.1 Pigmentiphaga sp.
GGGTTGCGAACCATGGCCCGGAATTGCTGGTAGGCCACGTCGTCGGTGCACAGTTCATCGCCGTGGGACAGCAGATAGGCGCCCGCAGGCGTATGGATCACGCAGCGGTCGGGCAAGCGCTGTGTTCCGGTGTGCTGCGCAAAGGCATCGCCAAGCAGGAAGTCGCGATTGCCGGGCCCGAGGTAGACCGGGATTTTCCGTCCCGCCTGCTTCAGGGCGTCGGTGCTTGCGCGTAGCCAATCAGGGGCGTGCGGCAGAATGTCGTCGCCGACCCAGGCATCGAAGACGTCGCCCGGCAGCAACAAGGCGGCGGCTTCGTCGGCAGCCAGCGCCAGAAAGTCGATGAACGCTTCCCGCGTGCGCGGGTGTTTTTCATTGAGATGCATGTCCGAGGCCAGCCAGACGGGGCCGTCGAAATAAAGCGAAGGAAGATGAGAAGACGAGGGGGGAGTCACACTGAACCTTGTTGTTGGGCCCACCCCTACGCGCTCCGCCAGTCTGCTGGTGTCGCCCCCTTGAGGGGGCGCGCGAAGCGCGTAGGGGGTGGGTTAATTACACGATTTCGGCCTTGGTGATGACGACGTCTTCCACCGGCACGTCGTTGTGGAAACCTTTGCGGCCGGTGGCCACGGCCTTGATCTGGTCCACCACGTCATTGCCCTCAACCACCTTGCCGAACACGGTGTAGCCCCAGCCGTCGGGAGTGGGGGCGGAGAAGTTCAGGAACGCGTTGTTGGCGACGTTGATGAAGAACTGCGCCGTGGCGGAGTGCGGTGCCGAGGTGCGGGCCATGGCCACGGTGTAGGGATCGTTGGTCAGGCCGTTGACAGCTTCGTTCTCGATCGGGTCGCGGGTCGGCTTTTGCGTCATGCCCGGCTCAAAGCCGCCGCCCTGGATCATGAAGTTGCCAATGACCCGGTGGAAAACCGTGTTGTCGTAATGGCCGGTGCGGACATATTCAAGAAAGTTTTCAACCGTTTTGGGGGCTTTCTCCGCGTTCAATTCCAGGCCGATCAGACCCAGGTTGGTGTGAAGATTGACGCGTGTGCTCATTGGAGAACCTCTGCTTTTTGAATGGTGATGGGTTGCACGGGGACATCCCGATGGGGGCCCCGTTGCGTGGTTGGAACCGCTTTGATCTTGTCCACGACCTCACGGCCTTGCACAACCTGGCCGAACACGGCATAGCCCCAGCCTTGCGCGGTGGGCGCGGTGTGGTTCAGAAAGCCATTGTCCTGGACGTTGATGAAGAACTGCGCGGTGGCTGAATGCGGGTTCGGCGTGCGCGCCATGGCCACGCTGTAGCGCGTGTTCTTCAAGCCGTTGTTGGCTTCGTTCTGGATCGGGGCGCGTGTGGGCGCCTCGCGCATATCGGGCGTCATGCCGCCGCCCTGGACCATGAAGTTGTTGATGACCCGATGAAAGATCAGGCCGTCATAATGGCCGGACCGGACGTAGTCAAGAAAGTTGGCCGTGCTGATCGGCGCTTTGACATCGTCAAGCTCAAGGACGATGCGGCCCATCGAGGTGGTCAACGCCACCTGGGGACCGGCAAGCGCGGCGGAACAGGACAGGGCAAGGGCCAGTCCCAGCGGAAGGGCGATTCGTTTCATACGGTGCGTCTCATGGGTGGGGGAGGCCTGCGGCATCGGCAGGCGGATTGCCAGCCTGCATCATAAACAAATCCTTGAGATTGTCCCGGGCCGCCTGGAAGTCCGGCGCGATCCGCAAGGCCATCCTCAGCGAATCCTGGGCGGCGTCCAGTTCGCCCGCCGCGGCCTGCATCACCGCGAGATTGTTCCAGGGTTCAGGCAGCTCGGGATAGTCCGTGGTCATTTGCTGGTAGAGGACGCGCGCCGCCTCGGGCTGGTTCAGGCCCTGCAAGGCGCGGGCTTTCAGAAACTGTAGCTGGGCATTGGCGCCGGGCCCGTTGTGAAAGGCCTCGCGGGCTTCGATTTCATCCAGCGCGGCGGCATATTGGCCGACGTCGATCTGCCGGGCGAGCCGGTTTTCAATCTGTTCGCCGGTCTCGGGCAGGCGCGTGTCAATGGAAGGGGTCAAGCGGTCAAGCAGCCTGACCAGCCATTTCGGCCCAAATTCATCGCCGCCTTCGGGCGAGAGCACGGCGGGTGGTGTGGGCGCCTGGGTCTGGGCGGGCGCGGCCAGCGGAAAGCAGACCGCCGCCATCAACAGCAGACGGTGCGCGGTGCGCCGTAAACCCTGCCCGCTTTTGCGGCGCGGCACATCAGGAGGCCAATAGGCGGTTATCATGAAGCAATCAGAGCCTTACGAAGGGACGCCTGCCCGCTGCTTGCCGGGAAGGGTCACGCGATTGATATAATCCGAATTCGATTTTAGCCCCGGTAGTGGCTCTTGCCAGCCGGGGCTTCCCATTTTAGTCCTTTGGTCACCATGCTTCAGATCTACAACACGCTTGCGCGCGCCAAACAGCCTTTTCAACCGGTGGAGCCGGGCAAAGTCCGCCTCTACGTCTGTGGCATGACGGTCTATGACTACTGCCACCTGGGTCATGCGCGGATGCTGGTCAGCTTTGACATCGTGCAGCGCTGGCTGCGCGCTAGCGGCTACCAGGTGACTTATGTGCGGAACATCACGGATATTGACGACAAAATCATCCGCCGCGCTGTGGAGAGCGGACAGACGCTGTCGCAAGTCACGGAGTATTTCATCCGGGCCATGCATGAGGATGAAGCCAGTCTGGGCGTGCAAAAACCGGATCATGAGCCGCGTGCCACGCAGCACGTCGGCAAGATGCTGGAAATCGTCAAAAAGCTGGAAGACAATGGATTGGCCTACCAGGCGGACAATGGCGACGTGAACTTCTCGGTGCGCGGTTTTCCGGGCTACGGCAAGCTGTCCGGCAAATCGCTCGACGATTTGCGCGCCGGTGAGCGGGTCAGCGTTGAAACGTCCAAGCGGGATCCGCTGGACTTCGTGCTGTGGAAGACGGCCAAGGAAGAGGAGCCGCCCGAGTCCAAGTGGCCGTCGCCGTATGGCTTCGGTCGGCCGGGCTGGCATATTGAATGCTCGGCCATGAGTTTGGAACTGCTCGGCATGCCGCTGGATATTCATGGCGGCGGGCCGGATCTGAAGTTTCCGCACCATGAAAATGAAATCGCGCAAAGTGAAGGCGCGTACGGCGGCACGTTTGCCAATACCTGGATGCATTGCGGCCCGTTGATGGTGGATGCCGAGAAAATGTCCAAGTCCCTGGGCAACTTCTTCACGATCCGCGATACGCTGGCCCATTATGATCCGGAGGTGATCCGTTTTTTCATCGTGCGCAGCCATTACCGCAGCCCGCAGAACTATGCGGCGGAGAATCTGGTGGATGCCAAGGCCGCGCTGACGCGCTTGTACACCGCGCTGGCCAATGCGCCCGCTGCGCAGCCCCGGGTGGACTGGAAGCAGCCGTCGGCACTGCGTTTCAAGGCGGCCATGGATGATGATTTCAATACGCCTGAAGCCATGGCGGTCCTGTTTGACCTGGCCGCCGAGCTGAACAAGGAAAGCGGTGTTGAAACGGCGGCCCAGCTCAAGGGGCTGGCTGCGCTGTTGGGACTGTTGCAGCAGGACCCGCGCACCTTCTTGCAAGGCGGCGGGGAAAATGCGGCGCTGGAGGTGGAAGCCCGCATCGCGGCCCGCGCCCAGGCCAAGAAAGACCGGGACTTTGCCTTGGCCGATCAAATCCGCGCAGAGCTGCTGGAGGCGGGCATTGTGCTCGAAGACAAGCCGGGCGGCGCCACGGTCTGGCGGCGGGTCTGATGTCGATCAACGCCAAACCGGACTATTGGGAAGAGGCGCGGGCCGTCCTGCGCGAGCGGGATCGGGTGCTGAACCGCCTGATTCCGGAGGAATCCGGCTCCTTTTTGTTGAGCCGCGGCGATCCGTTCTGCACGCTGGCGCGCGCCGTGGTTGGCCAGCAGATTTCGCTGAAGGCGGCGGATGCCATCTGGCAGCGTTGCGAAGCGGCTTGCGGTCCGGTCATGACCCCTGTTTCGTTGCAGCGGGTTGGCGTGGAGGGCTTGAGGAAAGCCGGTCTTTCCCAACGCAAAGCCGAATATTTGTATGATTTAGCCAATCATTTCGTTAGTGAGCAGGTGCATCCCGCGCTCTGGTCGGACATGGATGATCTGTCCATCGTGAGCGAGCTGACGGCTATTCGCGGCATCGGACGCTGGACAGCGGACATGTTCCTGATTTTTAATCTCCGACGCCCCGATGTTCTTCCTTTGGATGACTTGGGGCTGCTGCGTGCCATATCGCATCACTATTTCAGTGGTGAGCCGGTGTCCCGTTTCGAGGCACGGGAAGTGGCCCAGGCCTGGAGCCCGTGGTGCACGGTGGCCACCTGGTATTTATGGCGCAGTCTTGATCCCGTTTCCGTGGAGTACTAATGCGCAACGCATTCTTAGAATTTGAACAGCCTCTGGCTGAGCTTGAAGGCAAAATTGCGGAACTGCGCTCGATGCAGACCGACTCCGCCGTTGATATTTCCGAAGAAATTTCTCGTCTTGAGAAAAAAAGCCACAGCCTGGCCAAAGAAATCTACGCCAAACTGACGCCGTGGCAAACGGCCTTGGTGGCGCGCCATCCGCAGCGTCCGTATACGCTGGACTATGTGCGTGAAATCTTCACGGACTTCCATGAGCTGCATGGCGACCGCATGTTTGCCGATGATCGCTCGATTGTTGGCGGCATGGCGCGTTTCCATGGCGTGCCGTGCATGGTGATCGGCCATCAGAAAGGGCGCGACACCAAAGAGCGCGCAGCCCGCAACTTCGGCATGCCCAAGCCCGAAGGCTATCGCAAGGCGCTGCGCCTGATGCGCCTGGCCGAAAAGTTCAACCTGCCCGTGTTCACCTTCGTGGATACGCCCGGCGCCTATCCGGGCATCGACGCCGAGGCGCGCGGCCAATCCGAGGCCATCGGTCATAATCTGTACGCCATGGCCGAGCTGCGCGTGCCGCTCATCGCCACCATCATCGGTGAAGGCGGGTCGGGCGGGGCGCTCGCCATTGCCGTGGCGGACGCCGTGCTGATGCTGCAATACGCAACCTATTCGGTCATTTCGCCGGAAGGCTGCGCTTCCATTCTGTGGCGCAGCGCTGCCAAGGCCCCGGACGCCGCTGAAGTGCTCGGCATCACCGCCGCCCGCCTCAAGCCGTTCGGCCTGATTGATAAAGTGGTGGAAGAGCCGATCGGCGGCGCGCATCGCGACCCGGTGGCCGTGTCTCAATCGCTGCGCCGTGCCCTGGCCGACGCGGTGCGCCAGGTGCAGACGCTATCTGCCGATCAGTTGATCGAACGGCGTCTGGAACGCATTCTCGCTTACGGCCGCGTCAAAGAGACCGCCGCCCGCTGAGTTCCATGCGCCATACGCTTGCCCTAACGGTCCGGGAGCAGCTCGACACCGAGTTGGGCAATGGTTGGCGCGCCCAGCCGCTCGCGCTTGCCGTCAGCGGCGGCGCGGACTCGGTCGCGCTGGCCTGGGCCTGCGCCTTGCTCGCGCAAGCGGAGGGCGTGCCGCTGCACTTCTTTCATGTTCATCACGGCTTGATGGCCGATGCGGACCAATGGGCCGGGCAGGTGGGTCGGCTGGCTCGGCAGCTTGGCGCCACGGCGCATTGCGCGCGCGTGCAGGTGGAGTCGGCGTCAACAGCGGGGCTTGAGGCTGCCGCCCGCCAGGCGCGTTATCGCGCCTTGTGCCAGTTGGCGCATGAACAGAAGGTGTCAGCGGTGCTGCTGGCGCATCATCAGGATGACCAGGTCGAAACCTTGTTGTTCCGGCTGTTCCGTGGAACGGGCCTGAGCGGCATGGCCGGGATGCCTGTGCGCAAAACGCGGGAGGGCGTTACGTTCTTGCGGCCTTTGCTCTTCACGCCGCGCTCCCAGTTGCTGCAATTGGCCCAGGCCTGCGCCCAGGCCTGCGGCATCCCGCTGGCCGAGGATCCCAGCAATCTGGACCGCGCGTATGCGCGCGGTCAACTGCGTCAGGCGGTCATCCCGGCCATTCAAGCGCATTGGCCCGGGTATCGGCAGACCCTGCTTCGCTTCAGCCAGCATTGCATCGAAGCCGAAGCGGAGTTGAGCGCGTTGACGGCGCAAGACTATCGGCATTGCCAGCATCCGCTTCACCCCCACAGCCTGTCGGCGCGGGCCTTGGGGGAGATGACGCCGTGGCGGGCGCAGCGGGTGCTGCGACACTGGCTGCAACAGCAGTCCGTGCGGGCGCCCGCCGAGCAGCGCTTGCGCCAATGGCATCAGCAACTGACGCAATCCGCGCCCGATCGCCATCTTGAACTGAAACATGAGCGCTGGGTGATCCACCGTTTTCGTGATCAGGTCTGTCTGGTCCCGCAGCGCTCCGTGCCTGAAACCCTGTCTTTCCGCTGGCGGGGCGAAGCCATGCTGGCTTTTCCGGGCTTTGCCGGTCGGCTTCATTTTGAGGTTGCGGACCAGGGGATGGATGCTGATTGGCTGAGGCGGCAGGCGCTGACGCTGGACGTCCGGCGTGGCGGAGAACGCTTGCGCCTGCATGCCGCCGGCCCGGCCCGGACCCTGAAAAATCTTTATCAGGAAGCGGGCGTGCCGCCGTGGGAGCGGGTGCATCTGCCAGTGCTGCGGTCGGGCGCGGGCGTGCTGTTCGCGGGCGGCTGCGGGCAGGCGGCTGACCTGCCGCAGGCCGCGCCGGGCATTCGCTTGCGCTGGGAACCTGCCTGCTGAGCGGATTTGTGGCCCGGAGATCGAATTTTCAGCTTTACCTAGCTGTTTCACCTGCGATACGATATTGGGCTTCCTAACTTTAGGATTGGGCTAACGGATTGTGCTAACTGAGCGCCTCCGGAAGATTGGGAATAAGCAGGACATCTAGTTTTTGTGAGGGCTGCGCACGAATACGCGTGCGGCGGCGCTTGCAGGCAACCTTACCGAAAAATAATGGCTCTAATTGTTCACAAGTATGGCGGCACCTCGATGGGCTCAACCGAGCGCATCAAGAACGTCGCTCGCCGTGTGGCCAAATGGCATGCGGCTGGACACCAGGTTGTGGTGGTGCCTTCCGCCATGTCGGGTGAAACCAATCGTCTTATTGGCTTGGCCAAAGAAATCCTCCCGCATCCCAGCCCGCGTGAGCTTGACATGATTGCCTCCACGGGAGAGCAGGTCAGTGTTGGCTTGCTGGCCATGGCCTTGAAGGCGGAAGGCGTGGATGCAAAAAGCTTCGCGGGCTGGCAAGTGCCGGTCAAGACGGACAGCGCCCACACCAAGGCGCGCATCAAATCGATTGACGGTGAGCGCATCCGCAATGAGCTGGACCAGGGCCGTGTCGTGATCGTGACGGGTTTCCAGGGCGTTGACGACGATGGCAATGTGACCACGCTTGGCCGCGGCGGCTCGGATACCTCGGCGGTGGCAGTGGCGGCGGCCATCAAGGCGGACGAGTGCCTGATTTTCACGGATGTTGATGGGGTCTACACCACGGATCCGCGGGTCGTGCCGGAAGCGCGCCGCCTGAACGTCGTTTCGTTCGAAGAAATGCTCGAAATGGCCTCGCTGGGCTCGAAGGTGCTGCAGATCCGCTCAGTGGAGTTCGCGGGCAAGTTCCGGATTCCGGTGCGCGTGCTTTCGTCGCTGACCGACCCACTCATTCCGCTCGACGAAGAAATGAAGTCGGGCACGCTGATCACTTTTGAGGAAGACGACCAAATGGAAACCGCTGTTGTTTCAGGCATAGCCTTTAGCCGGGAAGAAGCCAAGCTGACCTTGTTGGGTGTGCCGGACAAGCCGGGTGTCGCCTTTTCGATTCTTGGCCCGATTGCAGAGGCAAACATCGATCTTGACATGATCGTGCAGAACCAGTCGGTGGCGGGCACAACGGACTTTTCCTTCACGGTGGCCCGGGGTGAGCTGGATACCGCCGTTGAGGTCTTGAACAAGAAAGTGCTGCCCGCCATTGGCGCGCGCGAAGTGATTGCCGATGACAACGTGTGCAAGGTGTCGATTGTTGGCATCGGCATGCGTTCGCACGCCGGCGTGGCCAGCAAAATGTTCAAGACCCTGTCTGACGAAGGCATCAACATCGTGATGATCAGCACCTCGGAAATCAAGACCTCGGTCGTGATTGAAGACAAATACATGGAGCTGGCCGTTCGCGCGCTGCACAAGGCTTTCGGTCTGGACAAGGCTGAAGCGGCGCAGTAATCCCGCTTGCCCCGGCTGCTTCGGCGGCCCCAGGTTTTTTAGTAGAAAAATGCGAGTTTGGCTGGATTCAGATTAAGAACGTGCTATACTCGCACTCTCTTTGGAAGCGTGCCCGAGTGGCCGAAGGGGCTCCCCTGCTAAGGGAGTATGCGGCAAAACTGCATCGTGGGTTCGAATCCCACCGCTTCCGCCAAAGATTGAAAAGCCCACAATGCCTAAACAGCTTGTGGGCTTTTTTGTTGCTGGGCGGATCGCGCCGCCACATCAGCGGCTGGCGTGAGGCGCCTTGGCCTTGTCAGAACCTGAACGTTGCGCCCAGCATCGGCCCGCCTTGGCTGAAATCCAGGTGCTTGCCATTGTTGCGGTAGTCAACATACAGATGCCGGTAGCCCGCTGACAGATAGAGATTTTTTTTCCATTGGTAGTTGATTGAACCCTGGGCCTGCCAGGTAAAGCGCGAGCCCGCGCCGAAGCCGCCCGCATCCAGGTAGAGCACGGACGACCATTGCGGGGCGAAATCGTGGCGCCAGCGCGTAGCGAGGATCGGGTCGGCGAACGAGGGCTTGGATTGCGTGGCGATCACGCCGGGGATGCTGACTTTGGCGCGAATATCCCACAGGCGCAAGCCGCCCATCAGATCAAGGCTGGAGCGGGGGTTGAACTGATGGTTGTAGCCGCCCAGCAGTGTCAGCGAGGTTTGTCGGACGGTGGCGCGTATCGGCCCGCCATTGGGCAGCCTGCCGTCATCGGACGTGGAGACATAGTTCAGGTCCCCGTATAGAACCAGCTTGCCTTGCCGGGCGCTTCCCGTGAGGAAAAAGGCCGCATCCAAGTCTTTCAGGAGATCGGAGAAGGCGCGGTCAAGATGCGCCGTGGGGCCCGCCTGGAAAGGCTTGATATGCCCGTCAAGTCCCGCCATCCAGAGATAGGGCGTGACCTGGAAGCGCCAACCCGTGTCGGCAGCCGACGGCACGGGAGACTGACTTGAGGCGGTGCCCACCAGGGCCAGGCTGGCAATGGCCGCGGCCACGCAGCGAAAAGCAAATTGGGAAGAACGTATTATCATGGCTGGACTCAACGCGAACGCCGCAGGTCCGGGAGGGACATACGGCGCTCAATAAAGGGCGGGGGGCGTAGCTGTGCGCGTTTCACAGCTATAATCGCTCCGACCATCAACAAGGGAAGGCACGCCAATGAAGCAGCTCGGTTCAACATTTTCTCTCGCCGTTCTTTTGGCTGCCGTGTTGGGAGGCGCTGTCGGCTCAGCATCCGCGGCGCCATTGTTTCTGAACAATACCATCACGGCGCGGATACCTGTCAAAGACTTGCCTTCCTTCCGCTCGGCTGTTGGCCAAGTGCTGAATCATGCCGCTGATAGAAGCACAACGCAGTGGCGCAGTTCGGAAGACCGGTCCCATCAGGTTGTCAACGTGTCTCTCACGCCGTTGCAGACCACGCATACTCAGAAAGCCAATACCTGCCGACTGCTTGATGCCAAGGTAAGCCAGCTCCAGGCCGCTGAAAACTGGCAGTTCTGGTTTTGTAAACAGGATGATGGCGTCTGGAAAGCGAGCGGCAGCCAGCTGCCCCGCTAAGCGTTGCCTGTGTTGCCGGGACTGCTCACCTGTCGGTGCTGTCGGGCGCCTGCGCCTGCACGCGTTTGGTTTTTCATGGGGCCAACAACCAGATATTCACCGCGCGCTCGATGGACTGGAAGAGCGATATCACCAGCAACCTTTGGGTGCTGCCGCGCGGCATGGCCCGTATCTGGGGATATGAAGGCGGGCTGATGCAATAAACGGGTTATGTCTCTTATCTGAACCTCTTGATTTTCAAGAGGTTTTTTTTCGCCTGACAGCGCTCAAACCGTCATCGCCAAATGGGCGATGAAGCCGCTACGGTTTTCTCCCGCTGCGCGGGCACGGTCATCAAGGCGTTTGAGAATGCGGCGAGGAGCGTGACGTTGATCCGTTCAACGGTTTCATCCATGACTGTCGGGTTAACGTCGACAATGGCCCAGATTCAGCCCTGAAATGGCCTCCTGTTTTTGGGCAGGGTCCGGGATTTGCTTGGCAGTGTCTTTCAATTGAGGCCCGCTTGCTTGAAAAGCTTATTCAGCAGGCCGATGTCGAGATCCTTTTTAGGATGGGGGACGCAGCGGGTTATTGACTTCATCACGCCGGAGACTGACACTTCGATGTGGTACTTCTGGGGCATGGCTCGGCACTTCCGTGCGGACGATGCCGAGCTGACCGAGCACATCAAGACGGCCCAAGGCGGTATTTTTGCCGAGGATAAAGTGGTCTTGGCGCAGCAACAGGAAAACCTGCTGGCCCATCCGGGCGGCAAACTTCTGAATCTTAATATCGATGCGGGTGGCATGCAGGCTCGTCGAGTCCTGGATCGCCTTATCGCAGCCGAACTAGGAGGTCAACAATGACGGATTCCAACCGTGGTGTGGTTTACGTAGGACCTGGTCGAGTAGAAGTTCAGCAAATTGAGATGGCGAAGCTGGTGGACCCCCGCGGCCGAAAGATCGAGCACGGGGTGATACTGAAGGTGGTGTCCACCAATATTTGTGGATCGGATCAACATATGGTGCGCGGCCGGACTACCGCGCCCGCGGGACTGGTGCTGGGCCATGAAATCACCGGGCTGGTGATTGAGAAAGGGCGCGACGTTGAAACGCTGAACGTGGGTGACCTGGTTTCCGTTCCGTTCAACGTTGCCTGCGGCCGCTGCCAGACTTGCAAGGAACAGAACACAGGCGTGTGCCTCAGCGTCAACCCGTCACGGGCCGGTGGCGCCTATGGCTATGTTGACATGGGCGGCTGGATCGGCGGGCAATCCGAGTATGTCACGGTACCGTATGCGGACTTCAACTTGCTGAAGTTTCCGGATCATGATCGCGCAATGGCCAAGATCCGTGACCTGACTTGCCTGACGGACATTTTGCCCACCGGTTATCACGGCGCGGTCACGGCAGGCGTGCAGCCGGGAAGCACCGTCTATGTGGCGGGGGCGGGGCCGGTCGGCATGGCCGCGGCGGCCTCCAGCCGCTTGTTGGGCGCAGCGGTGACCATTGTTGGCGACGTCAACCCCAAGCGGCTGGAGCATGCCAGGAAAGTGGGCTTTGAAACTGTTGACCTGTCCAAAGATGCCTCGTTGGCGGACCAGATTGCCGCGATCCTGGGTACGCCCGAAGTGGACTGCGCGGTGGACGCCGTCGGCTTCGAGGCGAGGGGCCATGGGCACAGCGGCGCGCAGCACGAAGCGCCGGCCACGGTGCTGAACTCGTTGATGGAAGTGACCCGACCGGCGGGCCGCATTGGTATCCCCGGACTGTACGTGACCGATGATCCCGGTGCGGTGGACGAGGCCGCCAAGCGTGGATCGCTGAGCATCCGCTTTGGCCTTGGGTGGGCCAAGTCGCACAGCTTCTTCACCGGCCAAACACCGGTGATGAAGTACAACCGCAACCTGATGCAGGCGATTCTCTGGGACCGGATCAATATTGCCGACGTCGTTGGCGTGGAGGTCATCTCGCTGGATGACGCGCCCAACGGCTATGCCGAGTTTGATGCCGGTGCACCAAAGAAATACGTCATTGACCCACATGGAATGTTGAGCGGCGTTTGAGCGTTCACGCAGTGCCCCGGCCAATGTCGGCCGGGCGCGTCAGAATAGATTGGCCAGCAGCTTTTCCAGCTGGAGGTTGAGCTTTTTGAGCTGGGCAAGGTTGAAGCCCTGCAGGCTGCGCTCAAAAAGGTGCGCGGTGGTTTCCTCGCTTTGCCGCAGGGCCTCCCGGCCCGTCTCGGTCATGCGCACATTGGTGACGCGGGCGTCATTCAACGAGGTGCTGGTGCTGACCAGCCCCCGCTCCTGGAGCCGATAGACGATCTTGGTCATTGTGGAGAGGTTGGCCGAGGCTTGAGCGGCCAGATCCGACATGCTGCATTCGCTGCGAGCTTCAAGAATGCCCAAGACCAGCCAGCTTGGCACGTCCAGGCCGATGCCGCGCAAGCTGCGGTTCATCAGTGTCTTGTGCTGACTTTCCAGCCGGATGATCCAATAAAAGGGGTTGTATTCCTGGCTGCTTTTTAAAGGAAGGGGCGGGGTCGTCAAGGCCATATGAGTGTTCTTTTGTGTGCGTCAAGCGCAAGGTTGAGCCGTCTGATGGCGCTTATCGTAACAAGAAGTTGACGCGTAGAGCGTATTTATACGTGTTTTATCTCATTTTGTTCGTGGTTTGGCTGCTTTTTGACCATATTGTTGATTGTGGATTTTTGCGTTATAGGCAAATTTCGGGGTGCCCAAAAACCTCGCTCTTTTGCAGCGGCCAGGCCGAGATCGCACGCAGGGTCCTGATATAGTACGCGTTCGCCTGAAGGCAAACGCCGCCTTGGCCGACGCCGCGGTCAATAGAAAGGGGGCCTGTGCCGGTCCAGGCGCGGCGCTCCCTGTGTGAAATCGCGTAAAGCCAGGCTTTGCGCACAATTGGAGAGATAGGTAATGAGTGATATCAAGTATGTGTGGGCGCCGCCCGCGGTGCAATCTTTGCCGGTGAACGGTAAAGCTGAGCGCCTGCCGGTCAATCGCTTGTTCTTTGTCGGTCGCAACTACCATGCGCAC
>JBAYOI010000054.1:0-12771 GCA_041678365.1 Pigmentiphaga sp.
ATCGGACAAGCGGGCCTACGGTTTCATTGCGCCTTCGTTTGTGAAAAAAGGCGCGTCGGTCGTGCTGCTGAACTATGACCTGTGTCCGGCGGTGTCCATCCGGACCATTTGCGGGCAGGTGGACAGCGCCTTGGACTGGGTGCGGCGGAATCTGGCCGCCTATGGCGGTGATCCGGCAAAGATTGTGTTGGTGGGCCACTCGGCCGGGGCGCACCTGGCCGCGATGGCTCTGCTGCAACGCAGCCCGACAAGCAGCAAGGCGCTATGCATTTCGGGCCTGTTTGATCTGGCGCCGCTACGCGATGCGCCTTTCATCCGCGATGACCTGAAACTCAGTGCGCAAGATGCGTATGATCTCAGTCCGATCCATGCCGCTCCCCCCGCTTCCGCGACAGTCATGACGGCGGTCGGCGCGCTGGAAAGCGAGGCTTTTCATCAGCAAACCGCAAGTTTGCAAGCAAGTTGGGGCACAGAGCTTGTGCCCGTCATGGACTGCCTCCCGCAGCGCAATCATTTTGATGTCCTGGATGCGCTGGCAGACGAGGACGGCCTGCTGCATGCCCGGGCCTGCTCGCTGCTATTCGCCTAGTTTCACAAACATGCTTATTTCAAATGCTTTGGAGGAGACCTGAATCCATGCAAATAAAACCGTTTACCGCCGGTCAATACCGTTATCTGCCTGCGGGCTTCCAGTATTCGGCGGGCGTGGTGGCCGAGCCGGGATATGGCATTGAGCGGGCGCGCTTCTCTCGTCCGGTGCCGCTGGCCGAGGGCTTTCAGCGCATCCAGGCCCATCTGGCCTCGCTGGGCCGTCCATCCGAGGCCTTGTGCGCTTGTGAATTGCGTTCGCCCGCCGTCATGAGTGAGCCGGTCTTCATTGCCTTCAATAAGGAGTATGTGAAGTACCTGGCCCAGATGGGCTTGTATGAAGAGGGCGTGAATCCGGTGGCGCGATGCAATCTCATCCCGGCGGTGCTGCCGCCAGCGGAGCCGTCCCTCTATGCGTTCAGCTACACGGTTCCGCTTGATGCATCATCCGCTGTGCCGGATTTCGTCACCTCGGGCGCGGCCGAATGCCCGGATCGGCCCGGTTACCAGGACAGCATTGTCCGTCTCGGTGAAACCAGCCCCGACGCACTGGGCGACAAGCTGCGCTTTGCGCTGGGAGACCTGGAGTCGCGCTTTGCCCTCATGGGGGTGTCCTGGCGTGACGTTACGGACATGAACCTCTACACCGTCCATGACCTGCACCATCTGCTTGAGCAGGAGCTGGTCTCCCGTCAGGCCATCCAAGGCGGCTTGTGCCTGCATTGGGTGCGTCCGCCGGTATTGGACATTGAAATTGAAATCGATGCGCGAAAACTTTCCCGTACGCGTCTTCTCCCCGCATAGCGCAGTATCCTTCTATCAGGAGCATCTCATGCATGTTCAAACTTTCTCATTTCGGCGCAGCCTCCTGACGGCATGCCTGGGCGTCAGCTTGTGGGGCGTGGGCGGCGCGGCGCTGGCCAGCAATGAGGGTCCGATCCGGATCCTGGTGGGCTTTCCCGCGGGCGGTACGATTGATATCGTGGCTCGCCAGTTGGCGGAGCAAATGAATGCCGATCTTGGCGTGACCGTGGCGGTGGAAACCATGACCGGCGCGGGCGGCCAGCTTGCCGCGCAGGCGCTGAAGCGCGCGGCGCCGGATGGCCGGACCTTGATGCTGGCGCCGGACCACACCATGGTCATTCTCCCGCTGACGGTGGCCAAGCCCGGTTTCGACGTGAAAAAAGACTTCACGCCCATCAGCCTGGTAGCCAACTACGCGGGCGGACTGGCCGTCAGCCAGGCCAGCGGCATCAATACGTTGAGTGAACTGATCGCACGCGGAAAAACGGATCCGGCCGGTGTCTCCGTCGGTATTTCCGCACCCGGCAGCAAGCCTTACTTTCAGCTTGAGGCCCTCAGCAAGCAATTGAAAACGTCGCTGACGCCAGTGCCGTACCGGGGCTCGGTACCGATTGTCCAGGATGTCTCGGGCGGCCACCTGCTGGCGGGCATTACCGCGCTGGGCGACTTCCTGGAGTTTCACCGGGCGGGCAAGCTCAAGGTCATTGCCGTCACGGGCGGACAACGGGCGCAAGCCATGCCTGAGGTGCCAACGGCGCAGGAGCTGGGCTATGCCATGGATATGGATTTCTGGGTCGGGTTGTTTGCGCCTGCCGGGACGCCCGCCGCGGTGGTTGAGCGCCTGAATCAGTCCGTGGGCAAAGCCCTGGCCTCCAGCAAGATGCGGGACCGTCTGACGCCGCTGGCCTTTGAGGCGGCGGGATCCACCCCGGCGGCGATGTCGCAGCGTATGGATGCCGAAGCCAAGCAGTGGGAGCCGCTGGTGACGGAATCGGGTTGGGTCAAGCAGTAAGGCCGTGCCCGCCGCGGCGTCTGCTGGGGGAGAAGGGGTGGCGGGAACGCAGATCAACGGTGTCGGCTTGCTAGAATGGTCCGTCCGCGCGCTTAGGTTCCAGACTCGCGCGCTTTATTGAATAAGGCTTGCGTTAACCATGCCCAAATCGTTTGATCTCACCCGTCACCTCCCTCACTTGCTGCGCCGTGCGCATTTTGAAGCGGACGCCGTGTTCACCCAAGTGTATGGCAGTGCTGTGACCTCCCGTCAGCTTGCGCTGGTGACGGTGGTCGGCATGCAGCCCGGCGCCTCTCAGAGCAGCGTTGCGCAGACCATCGGGCTGGATCTGAATACCTGCAGCGATCTGGTTGCGCGGACGATTGCGAAAGGTTGGCTGCGCCGTGAGCGCTCAAGTGTGGATGGCCGCAGCTACTGTTTATACCTGACCGAGGCGGGGCAGGTGATTCGTGATGAAGGGCTGGCCTTCGCGCCCGCTTATCAGGACAAGGTCTTTACGCGGCTCAGCCGCAGCGAACGGGATAGCTTGCGGCAGTTGCTGCGCAAGCTGCTGGGGTTTGATGACCCCAGGCGCAAGCCGCGTCCTTGAGAGGGGGTGGGGCTGCTGAAAACGGTGTCCCCGTTTGTTCCCACAGTGAAACAATGTTTCGCCAGGCCGAATTTTTTAATGATAAATCAAAGATAGCCGCAACGGATCAAAAATAAGGAAATACTATCGTTGGCACTATCCGGATTACTATAATTTCAGTGGATAGTTCAACATTGGCGGATTTGGGTGCCAATCGAGCGGATTTGAGAGTTGGCCAATCTTGTTGGCCCCAGGGGCGGATGCTAGAGTGAATCCATATAAAAATCCAATATGGAGGAGACACCTATCATGACCAATAAAACCATTTCTCGACGCCTTTTGCTTTCGTGCGGCATGGGGCTGGCCGCGCTCCCTTTGGCGCTCGCAACGCTGCCCGCCCACGCCCAGCAAGACTATCCGAATAAACCCATCCGCATCATCGTTCCTTACCCGTCTGGCGGCAGCGTTGACGCCATCTCAAGAATTGTCGGGCGCCAGCTGGAAACGGTCCTGAAGCAGGCGGTGGTGATTGACAACCGTCCCGGCGCAAGCGGCGGCATCGGCATGAATGCAACCGCCAGGTCGGCGCCGGATGGCTATACCTTCGTTATTTGCACGGTGGGGGCATTGACCATCAATGCCCACTTGAATGACCTGAACTACGATCCTTTCAAGGACTTTGTCCCGGTTTCCCAACTGGTCACAAGCGCCTTGTTCATTACGGCAAACCCCGCGTTTCCGCCCAAGAACATTCCGGAATTGATCGCTTATGCGAAAGAACATCCGGGCAAGCTTTCCTATAGCGTGACCGGCGCCAGCAGCCAGACTTTCCTGGCCGGAAAACTGCTTGAGAAACTGTCCGGCACGCAGATGACCGCGGTGCCTTACAAGGGTGGACCGCCCGCCGCCACCGCGATTGCGTCCGGTGAAGTCCCGTTCGGCATCACCGATACCGGGCCGATCCTGCCTTATCTGAGCAGCGATAAGGTCCGGCCGCTTGCCCTGACCTACTCGAAGCGGAAGCCGGGCATGCCGGACATCCCGACGGTCTCGGAAACTTTCCCGGAATTCAATATCACAACCTGGATGGGCATGTTCGCACCGGCTGGCACGCCGCCTGAAATCGTTGAGAAGGTCAATGCCGCCATCGGACAGCTCTTGCGGGATCCGGCAGTCAAAGTGGCGATCGAGAACACCGAGCATGATCCCGCGCCCAGCACCAGCGCCGAGCTTGCGTCAATGCTGAAGGCGGACTATGAGCTGTACGGGAGAATCCTGAAAGATGCGGGGCTGTCCAAGCAATGACCAAGCTGCGTCTATCTTTAGCCATCGGAGACTATGAACATACCCGTGACCTGGCGACTGGCGATGTCCGTGCCGAAGGTATTGATCTATCAATATCCCGGGTTCCGATTGAATCGCTGTTGTTCAGATTCTTGCGCTACAAGGAATGGGACGTTGCGGAAATGGGGCTGGGGCCTTATGCCTCCTTGCTCTCCCGGGGAGAGACCGGCATGGTTGGCATTCCGGTTTTCCCGTCGCGGATGTTCCGCCACTCCTCTCTTTACTTGCGCGCTGACGCGGGCATTGTTCACCCTTCTGACCTGGCGGGCAAGCGGATCGGCTATGCGGAATGGGCAATGACGGCCGCGGTTTATGCCCGCGCCGTCCTCCAGGAGGAGGGTGGGCTGGATCTGCGTTCTGTGCAGTGGGTGCAGGGCGGTGTGGACCAGGCGGGCCGGGTGGACAAGATGAACCTTGATCTGCCTGGCTACCTTATCCGGCACGAGCCGACGCAATCGCTGTCAGACATGCTGTTGAGCGGTGAACTGGATGCGGTGATCAGTGCGCGGCCTCCCGCGCCGTTTCTGAACGGTGACCTGCGGGTGCGGCGCGCCTGGCCGGATTTCTTCCAAACTGAACTGCTGTACTGGAAGCGCCGGGAAATTTTCCCGATCATGCATTTGGTGGTGATTCGCCGGGAAATTTATGAGCGCGATCCGTGGATTGCCAAGAACCTGCTGGATGCGTTTGAGCAGGCCAAGCAGCGTTCCCTGGCGCGTTTGCGTGACATGACGGTGTCGGGCTTTCCCGTGCCGTGGCTGTCTCATCATATTGACTTCATTCAGCAAGAGTTCGGCCAGGATTTCTGGCCCTACGGCATTGATCCGAATCTCACCACCCTGGATGCCTTTTGTGATTTTGCCTATGAGCAAGGCGTTTGCGCCAGACGGCTCAAACCGCAGGAGCTCTTTGCCGAATCCACCCACTTGCAATCAAGAATATAACGCTGAGCGATTGACCACGCGCCTATGCGCCGGCCTCGCCGTTCAGGGCGAGGCCAAGCGAGGCAAATTTTAACTATGGCACCGCAGGTGCCCCCGTATTGTGGCGGAGAAGCTCCGGCCAATACGGCCGGAGCTCTTCACCTATGTTTGTGTATTTTGAAGACAACTACAGCTGGCACACGCATTTCCACATGGCGTTGCTGCGTGGCGGCAATATCAACGAGGTTGATCAGTTCTGCCGCCATCTGAAAACGGTGCCGAATAAAGATGGCGCCGCGGCCAGCCAAGCCTGGTTTGAAGCCTGGAGCAAACTGGCCGGTCATTGGGCTGAAGCCTCCAATAAAGACGCACAGGCGGGGCATGTGCGCAGCAGTGCGCACAAGGCGGGGCGGGCCAGTATTTATTACTTCACCGCCGAGAAAATGCTGCCGCCGGACGATGCGCGCAAGGAATTGGCCTATGACGCGGCCCTGGAAAACTTCCATCGTTGGGTTGACGGGCTGGATCTGGCCGTAGAGCGCGTGGAAGTGCCGTTCGGCAAGGGTTCTTTGCCTGCGCTGTTCGTACCCGCCCTGGGGGACGGCCCCGCGCCCTGCCTGGTCCACTTGAACGGCTATGACGGCGTCAAGGAAATCGTCTATCAGCGCATGGGCGATGAACTCCGCCAGCGTGGCATTTCCCTGTTGATCGTTGATCAGCCCGGCACCGGAGAGGCCTTGCGCAAGCGCGGGCTGCACCTGGATCCCGCTAGCGAACATGCCGCATCCGCCTGCGTGGACTATCTGCTGGGACGTTCGGACGTCAAGAAAACGGCGATTGGCGTCATCGGCGTCAGTTTGGGCAGCTATCACGCCGCCCGCGCCGCCGCGTTTGAGCCGCGGTTTGCGTGCTGCATCGCCTGGGGCGGATACTGGACCCCGCGTGAGAGCCACACTGAAATCAAGCGCTCCGGCTCGCCCGATTCCCTGCCGTCATTCCATCGGCGCTGGGTCACGGGGCAAAATACCGAGGAAGGGGCGTCAGCCATCATGAAGCAGCTGACGCTGGAGGACGCCATGCACCGCGTTACCTGCCCCTTGCTGGTGGTCTATGGTGAAGCGGACCGTCTGGTGCCCCGCCACAAAGCCGAGAGGCAAGTGGAGGAAGCCGTTAACACCCCGGACCGGACCTTGAAGGTCTTTACCGCGGAAGAAGGCGGCGTTGAGCACGTCCAGAACGACAACTCCTCATTGGCGGTCAACTATATCGGGGACTGGGTCGAGCAGCGTTTGAAGCGCTGAGGGCTCAAAACCGGTATTGCAAGCCTACCATCAGAAAGTGGTATTGCTGGCGCCCCAGGCTGACGTTCCACGGGGTGGTGGGCAGGTGCACGCCCGGATAGTCGGTTTCGCCGAAAGTGTAGCGGGTGGCGCGCACGGAAAGGTGGCGGTATTCCGTGAAGAAATGCAGATTTTTGCGTAGTTCGGCTTTGACGCCCGCCTTCAATTGCAGCGCAAAGGCGGTGTCGGAGGCATCGGGCCCCGAGTTGAAGTGGTTGATGCCGGGCTCGGCAGGGTTGAACGAGTCCGAGCCCTTGACGGACAAGGAGGCCGCTCCCAGGCCTAGGCCAAAGTAGGGCAGCAGCTTCTCCGAAGAGGGGCTTTGGAAGGTGAAGACAGCATTGGCCAGCACGGCGGCGCCCGTCATGGGCAGCGTGACGTATTGCGTGCCCAGCGCGCGAGGTCGGACCGGCATTTCCGCGTGTGGGCGGTGTTTGCCCAGATACAAACCTTCCAGTTCAAGCGCGGGTGAAAACCGCCAGCCCGTACGGGCAACGGCTTGGCGCGACCATTCATAGCCAAGCTGTACGCCGCCCGCATTGAGCTTGGGGCGGTTGGTCGGCCCCACGGCCTGGATAGGCAGTGTCAGGTGCGGATTGATCAGCACCGCGCCTTGTTGCTCAAGGCTGCTTGAATTGGCAACGCCGCGTCCGCCGAACAAGCCGAGGTAAATGCCAGCCTGCGTGCTGGCGTCAGCGGCGAAACCAGGCTGCGCCGCCAGGCCCAGCATCGGCCATAGAAAATTTTTCATGTGTATTGCTGTGGCTCCTTGCAACAGGGCGAGCTGGATGAAACAAGATGTTGCGCAACCATAGTACCGGCTGCTTGCGCACGCTGCCACCCTGTTTTTTCTTGTTTTTGGTGTACGCTCGGCAAAAGCGGGCCCCTCGGTCAAGCCGCTGCGCGTTTGTCCGATCCCCCGAGGGGCGCTTTATGTCCTATGCAGAACATAACCGAAGCATACAAGGGGATACTTTTTGTCTTGGGAGCGGCCCAGCGACAAAAAACGCCAACAACGAAAAAGGAAGTTCATGTCCGTCACGCTTCAACGGGTGTTCAATGTTCGCCGCGAGGAAGTGCTGCCCGTGGTGTTGGCCATGCTTTTTTTCTTCTGCGTGTTGACGGCGTTGATGATGCTGCGCCCGGCGCGTGAGGCGCTGGGCATGCGCGGCGGCCTGGATGCGGTCCGCTGGCTGTTCGTGGGTACGGCCCTGGTGAGCCTGCTGCTGAACCCGGTGTTCGGCTGGCTGGTCAGCCGGTTCCGGCGGACCGTATTCATTGCCGTCACCTACTTGTTCTTTGCGCTCAGCCTGCTCGGGTTCCACCTGATGATCGTACTGGCGCCCGAGGCCATCGGTGTTGTGAGCGGTCAGGTGTTCTATGTCTGGTTCAGCGTCTTCAATCTGTTTTCGGCAATGGTGTTCTGGGCCTTGATGTCGGACCGGTTTTCACTGGAACAAAGCAAACGGTTTTTTGCATTGATCGCCGTTGGCGGCACCTTGGGAGCCATCGTCGGGCCGTGGCTGGCCGCGGTGCTCGCGGCGCCGCTCGGTACACCCGCTTTGTTGATGGTTTCCAGCGGTTTTCTGGTGCTGGGCTTGTGCGCGGCGTTGGCGCTGATGCGTATTCAGCCTGCCCAGCCCTTGCCTGGCCATCCGCCGAATGCGCCCGTCACAACGCAGCCGGAGATCATTGGCGGCAGCGCCTGGGAAGGCATCCGGGCGGTGGTCCGTTCCCGGTATTTGAGCGGTATTGCCGCCTATGTGCTGATTCTGGCCGTGATGGCCACCTTTCTTTACTTCACGCGTTTGCAGATGGTGGCCGCGCTGGATCAGGACCTGGATGCGCGTACCGCGCTGTTTGCGCGGATTGATGTCATCACCCAGGTCAGCACGCTGCTGATCCAGGTGCTGGTGTCCGGGCACCTGATGAAGCGTTTTGGCGTGCCGCTGACCTTGTCCTTGCTGCCGCTGGTTACCCTGTTCGGCTTCATCGGCCTGGCGGTGATGGGTAGCTTGCTGGCCTTGATCGTGGTCGAGTCCGCCTTCAAGGCCGTCCAGCGCGCTGTGATGCGGCCCGCGCGCGAAACCCTGTTCACGGTTATCAGCACAGAAGAAAAATATAAGGCCAAGGCCTTGATCGATACCTTCGTCTATCGCTTTGGCGATGTGGCGGGCGCGCAGCTGGAAGGTGTGCTGGGCAGGCTGGGCGCGGGCTTGACGGCGGTGGCGAGCGTGGCGGCGCCGCTGGCGCTTGTCTGGATCGCGCTGGCGTTTTATCTTGGACGGGCGCAGCAGGCGAGGGCGCAAGCCGATACCGAATGAGCCGCGCAGCCATCCTGATTGCGTGGCGCCAGGAAAGGGGAAAACATGATTTCTCGACGAGACTACCTTGCTTTATGCATGGCAACCGGCGCGGGTGCCCTGGCCGGGCTGAGTCCGGCATGGGCGCGCGATGCGGCCGCCTCCATCCTGACACGGCCCATTCCGTCTTCCGGGCAGCGCCTCCCTGTGGTTGGGCTGGGCAGTTCAGCCACGTTCTCCAGCACGGCGAGCGCGGCGGATACCGACGCGTTGAAACAGGTGTTTGCCGCGTTCGTCGAGCACGGCGGCACGGTGTTCGATACGGCGCCCAGCTATGGCGCATCGGAAGCGGTTGCCGGGAAAATCGTCAATGCGCTGGGCATCCGGGACCGCATTTTCTGGGCAACCAAGCTCAACGTGGCCGGTTTCGGGGGCGGCAAGGCCGAGGTGAGCCGGGCCAAGGCACAGCTGGATGCCTCGTTTGAGGCCATTGGCAAACCTGTCATTGATCTGATCCAGGTCCACAATCTGGGTGACCTTGCCACGCAATTGCCGCTGTTGCAGGCTTTGCGCAATGAGCAGCGGATCCGTTATCTGGGCGTCACCACCACCATGCCGCGTCACCGCGAACAGCTTGAGGCGGTCATGCGCGCGGAGCGCCTGGACTTCATCGGCATAGACTACGCCATTGACAACCGCGAGATGGAAACGCGGATTCTGCCGCTGGCGGCGGATCGCGGCATGGCGGTGCTGGCGTACGCGCCGTTTGGCCGCACCCGGCTATGGAGCTTGGTGAAAGGGCACAGCGTGCCTGAGTGGGCGGCCGAGCTTGGGATTCAGTCCTGGGGGCAGTTCTTCCTGAAATTCGTGATTTCCCATCCGGCCATCACCTGCGCGACGCCCGCCACCAGCCGGGCCAAAAATGTGGTGGACAACCTGGGCGCGGCCTTTGGCGAATTGCCGGACACCGCGATGCGGGAACGGATGGCGCGTCATATCCAGTCGCTTTGAGAAAGGGCGGCCGGGGTTTTGCAAAGCAGGCGGTGAGGCTGATGCATCACTGTTGAGCGGGTAATAGGATGCGTCTAAGTTTGTATTTCGGTATCTCCTCTTTCAGAACCGTAAAAAGGCCCGAATCGCGTAGCGCTTGATCGTCTTCATCAAGCCCCGGTGCTAGCCTGTCCCTGCATGTTTTCACCAGGGATCGTGGCGTTCAGGGCAGCCCTGCCCACGCTGATACCGGCTTGCCCGCTGCGGCTTGCTCAACGTTTGCCATGCTCCCGCCAACCAGGAGAAGACCCATGGCCAAGAACCGGTCGAAGGACCCTGCATCAACGAAGAAAACGCCCACCGCCCTTGATACCGCCTACCTGAACTCGGACAGCGGCCCGTCCACGCCGCCGGGCCCGGCCGCCGATCATCCCGCCGTGAAGCAGGCGCGTGAAGTGGGGGAGCTCGTCAGCAGCATGCCTGTCAACACCCTCAAGGAGCATGAGTACGGAGAGAAGGCCAAGCAGCCGACGGCGGGGACGTGCGTCGTGCCACCGTACCATGCCGCCACGGCCAGCACCCTCGCGGAGGAAAACGAGTCTGACAAAGTCGGGGGCAAGGCTGGGGAAGGGGTCAACGCCGCCAGCGGCGAGTTGCCGCGTGTGCGGGCCGACAGCAGCGGGCAGGGTATGACAACGAACCAGGGCGTGCCGGTGGCCAACAACCAGGATTCGCTGAAAGTCGGGCTGCGGGGGCCCGCGCTGTTGAAGGATTTCGTGCTGCGTGAAAAGCTGACGCATTTTGACCATGAGCGCATCCCGGAGCGGGTCGTTCACGCGCGCGGTTCGGCGGCGCACGGGTATTTTGAATGCTATGAGCCGCTGGCCGAACTGACGTGTGCCTCGCTGTTTGCGGAAGCGGGCAAGCGCACCCCGGTATTTGTGCGCTTCTCGACCGTGGCGGGCGAGCGCGGTTCCAAGGACACCGCGCGCGATGTGCGCGGCTTTGCCGTGAAGTTCTATACGGATCAGGGCAACTGGGATCTGGTGGGCAACAATATGCCGGTTTTTTTCATTCAGGATGCGATGAAATTTCCGGACCTGGTCCATGCGGTCAAGCCCGAGCCCCATCATGGCATGCCGCAGGCGGCTTCCGCCCATGACACCTTCTGGGATTTCGTGTCGTTGATGCCGGAATCCACCCATATGCTGATGTGGCTGATGTCCGGGCGGGCGATTCCGCGCAGCTATCGGATGATGCAAGGCTTTGGCGTGCATACGTTTCGCTTCGTCAATGCCGAAGGGCAGACCAGCCTCGTCAAATTTCATTGGACGCCGAAACTGGGCACCCATGCGCTGGTCTGGGATGAAGCGGTGAAGATTGCCGGCGCCGACCCGGACTTCCATCGCCGCGATCTCTGGGAAGCGATCGAGGCGGGCGAATATCCGGAATGGGAGTTGGGCGTTCAGGTCTTTGATGAAGCGCAAGCGGAGCAGTTCAGCTTTGACGTGCTGGATGCCACCAAGATCGTCCCGGAAGAGCTGGTGCCGGTGCAGCCCATTGGCCGCATGGTCTTGAACCGCAACCCGGACAACTTCTTCGCGGAAACCGAACAGGTGGCTTTCTGTTCGGCGCACGTGGTGCCGGGCATAGACTTCACCAATGACCCGCTGCTGGCCGGGCGCATTCACTCCTATGTGGATACCCAATTGCTGCGGCTGGGCGGCCCCAATTTTCATGAAATCCCGATCAATGCGCCACTGGCGCCGGTCCACAACAATCAGCGTGACGGCATGCACCGCCAGGCCATTCACCGCGGGCGCGTTTCCTATGAGCCGAACTCCTTGGCGGGAGGCTGTCCGTTCCAGACCGGCTCGGCAGGTTTCGTGCCGTTTCCCGAACCGGTCAGCGCCGCCGAATTGCGCGGCAAGCCGGAAAAATTCGCCGAACACTACAACCAGGCGAGCTTGTTCTTTGAAAGCCAGAGCGCGCATGAGCAGCAGCACATCATGGATGCCTTCGCCTTTGAACTGAGCAAGGTCACGGTGGCGGGCATCCGGGAACGGATGGTGGCTTCACTGCGCAATGTGTCCGAGCCCCTGGCCGAAGGTGTGGCGCGTCAGCTTGGCATCCAGGCCCTTCCCGAGCCGTTGCCGCGCGCCTGCGCAAAACCGGTCAAGCCTGAGCTGGCGCGTTCCGACTTTCTTTCTCTGTTGGCGTTTCCCGGAGAGCTGGGCATCCGAACACGCAAGGTGGCGGTGCTGGTGGCGGATGGGGTGGACGCGGAAAGTGTGACCAGCGTGGCCAGCGCGTTGATTGAGGAAGGCGCGGTGGTGCGTCTGGTCGCGGAGCGTATTGGTCCGGTCGAAAGCAGTTCAGATGCCTGCTTTGATGCCGATGCCAGCTTTCAGAACAGCCCGTCGGTGTTGTTTGACGCGATGGTGATTCCGGATGGACAAGCCGCAACAGAGGCGCTGAGCCGCAGCAGTTATGCGCTTGAGTTCTTGCGGGATCAACATCGGCACTGCAAGCCGATCCTGGCGATTGGAACGGGCCAGTCCCTGCTGGAACAAACGCGCATTGCGGATGATGACGCCGATACCGGCGTGTGTTTTGCGAACAAGGCGGACAAGGCGCTGTTGAAGTGCTTTATCTCAGCCATTGAGCAGCATCGCCATCCGCAACGCAGATTGGTGGCTTTTTAAAAAATGACCGCGCCCGCCAAAAGGTGGGCGCGGGCTTCAGCGTTCGGCCGGCACTCATGGCATTGGGGTCGAGTTCGCCCGATGGGCATCGGGCGATTGCGTTTTACAGATCGTCGCGTCCGTGGCGGGTCCAGAATTCATCCACTTCCCGCTCCGCTACCTCACGTGTCTTGCCATATTTTTCTTGTAGGATG
>JBAYOI010000055.1:0-12770 GCA_041678365.1 Pigmentiphaga sp.
ACACTAGCGGCTTAAGCCCCTCGCCGCCCCATTTGTCGCAACGCGATGGCGCCCGCAATGCCGAACGGATTTGCCAGCGTTTCCAGGATTTCAAAGTGGTTATACCCCTCCGCCTCGGTGAAGCCAACGGGCCGCCCGGATTGCCTCACCGCCTCGGCAAAGGCACGGGTCTGCCGGGAAAACTCCGGGGTCTCATGCGTGCCGCATACCAGCTCCAACGGGGTAGTCAGCCGATCCAGATGGCGCTGCGGGCTCAGCTGCTCTTCGATCTCGTCTGTGAACCGTACGTACTGGCGCCGGGAAGACAGCCGCGCCGGTTTGAGATCGTAGAGCCCGCTGATCAAGACCGCCCCCTTGATCAGATCGGCGGGCAGCCCGAACCGCCCTTCCCAATCGGTTGTCAGCGCAACCGCGGCCAGGTGCGCGCCTGAAGAGTGGGCGGACAGGTAAATCCGGGCGGGATCGCCATTGAAGGACGCGGCATTCTCAACCACCCACCGGATACTGCGAATCACCTGCTCGGCCATCGGCATCAAATCACCGTCGGCTTCAATGACATTGATGAAGTCAGGGATGACGACGTGGATGCCTTGAGCAAGAAACATCTCCGCAAGAAAGCCATACCGCTTGGCCTGCCCGCCTCGCCAGGCGCCGCCATGGATGTAGAGCTGGATCGGCGCCTTGGGCGCATCCGCAGCATACCAGTCCAGGGCTTCATGGCGCGTTGGCCCATAGGAGTGCCGCTGGGGAGAGCCCATTCTTGAACGCGCAAGATGGCTGTTGACCTCAAAGCGCTTGAGCAAAATATCCTGATTTGCCGCATAAACGGCTTGATCGTACGCCTTGTCCAAGGCTTCCTGGTCATAGTCCAGCCACACTTTTGTTCCAGACGTCATCCTGACTCACTCCGCTCGAATATTCCGTTCCTTGACGAGCGCTCCATTCCGGGCAGCTTCTTCTTCCAGCGCCTTGAGGAATTCATCCGCACTCATTGGCGACACCACCTCGGCCCCGTTCTGAAGAATAACGTTTTTCAGCGCTTCATCATTCAGGGTTTTGTTGATCTCCGCATTGATTTTCTTGATGATGGCGGCAGGTGTGCCCGCGGGCGCATAAATGCCAAAGTACGTCCCGGCACGAAAATCCTTGACGCCCAATTCTTGCAGCGTGGGGATGTCAGGGAAGCGGGCCACCCGGTTTTCGCCCGCAATCGCGATCAAGCGGGCCTTGCCGCCTTCAACCTGATTCAGCGCGACCCCCGGATCGAACAAATAATCCAGACGCCCGGCAAGCAACTCATGAAACGCGGGCCCCGCGCCCTTGTAGGGGACGTGCAAGGCAGACGTTCCCGTTTTTGCCTTGAACATTTCCCCCGCCAAATGAGGGCCGCTTCCGTAGCCGGGCGATCCATAGCTCATGTTGGCCGAGTGCTGCTGAACATACTCAAGAAACGCCTTTCCGTCCTTCACGGGAAGCTCATTCTTCACAAGCAAATACTGCGTATTCTTGGATACCGGAGCAACCGGCACAAGATCCTTGAAGGGATCAAGCGGCATTTTTGCATAAACAAAGGGCGCGATTGAAAACAGCGTGCCGCCGCTGACAAGCAGCGTATAGCCATCCGGCGCCGCCTTTGCCACCGACTCGGCGCCAATGGCACCCCCCGCGCCCGCCCGGTTTTCCACCACAACGGATTGACCCACACGGGATTGCAGCCCCACACTGACCGCGCGCCCCACCAGATCCACCGCGCCGCCCGGCGCAAAGTTCACCACCAGCCGGATCGGCCTGTTCGGCCAGTCCGCCGCCTCATCCGCGCCCGCCGTGGACATGGGCAGCAACAAGGCCACGGCAAGCGCGATAGCGTTTTTTGCCGAGGGGCTTTTTCTTTGCATCCTACTCGCAAGTTCTGTACACATCGAGCGTCTCCTTATAGAGCCTTGCATGAACGACCTGGCCGAGCACATGATGGTTATCATAAGTAAAAATGTCTGATCGTTTCTTTGCGAAACGTGATCAATGGATGAGTGATCTACATGAATGTCACCACACGGCAGCTCACCGCATTCATCAGCGTGGCCCAGTTGGGCAGTTTCACCCAGGCGGCGGAACAGGTGCATCTGAGCCAGTCCGGCCTGAGCATCATGATTCGAGAGCTCGAAGGCCAGGTGGGGTGCAAGCTTTTTGACAGAACAACCCGATCGGTCCGCTTGACGGAAGCCGGTGCGCTTCTGCTTCCCATCGCCATCAAGGCGAGAGACGACCTTGCGGCGGCCATCGGCGACATTGCCGCGCTGAAGATCAAACAGCAACAAAGCTTGCGCATCGGATGCCCGCCGATGCTTGCCACCTCGTTCTTGCCCGTGCTTTTCAAAGAATTCAGGGCCTTGCACCCTGACTTCGCGCTCCAGCTCATTGACGCCAAGCCAATCGCCATCCGTGAGCAGGTGAAATCAGGCGCGCTGGATTGCGGACTTGGCCTCTACCCCAAGCCCATTTCCGGCATTGAACGCAACCCGGTCTTCCAATCCCCGCTTCTTTACATTCAAACCAGTGAACTCCCGCCAGCCGCCACGCCCTTGTCACAGCTTCCACGCTTGCGTTGGGCGGACCTGCCCGCGCTCCCTTTACTCAAGCTGCCCGACACCAGTCCTATCCAACAGCTCATAGAAAGGCAGTTGCACGCGTCGGGGCTCAACATTGTGGAGCAAGGACAGTTCAACCACATTGAAACCGTCATTGCCATGGCAGCGGCTGGCGCGGGAGGCGCGATCATTCCGGCTTTCGCCTGGGGAAAATGCGTGCGCTACGGCATTGAAGGCGCCGTGCTCACCGAGCCGGACGTGACCGTTGACTATTCCCTGATCACGGTAAAAGACAAGCTATCAGCCGAAGACGTGCAAAAACTCTCGGGCGCACTCGCTTCAGCGCTGGAAAAAAGCTTGAATGTGAAGTGATGGCCCGAGACGAGGAGACCGCTGTTATGCGTCGGCGCTATCTTCCGCAGCGCCAGCCGTGTCGCGGCGAACAGCATCCCGCTTGCCCAACGCGCTCCCCAAGGCACTGATCATTTTTTCAAGGCTGCCGTCCAAAGCGAGCGACAAGGTGGGCGCCTGATGGCTGACTGACACCGGGTTCAACCCCGCCACACGCGCCTCCACCACGCAACGTTTGTCATCCGGACCGCTTTTGGAGCTATTCAGATCTCCAAGGTGAACCTCAACACGGGTAATCCGTTCCGCAAACCGCTTGAGTGCGGCTTGGGTTTTACTTTTCACCTCTGCGCTCAAGGCCTCGGAACCGGCAATATGGCTGTCCGTATTCAATTGGATTTGCATGGCTTTCCTCTCAACGATGCTCTCTTCACTTGTAGCATAGTTAATGGCAGAACCCTCAGCCCGGTTCTTGCCGTCGCAGCTGCCACCCTTTCCAAGCCAGCAGCGCGCCAGCAACCGCCACCACCCAGAACACAATACCGCCGCTTGAACTCATCAATTCGAGGAACAAACCGACCGCGCCCTGCTTGCAAGTACCATCGGCCGCCCCCATGGCGCATCCAAAAGACGCCAGATAGAAGGCCAAGGCAAGTGAGCCCACGGCAAGATTCACACCCAGCAGAATCAAGATGCTTCCCCATCGACGCATACTTAACCTCCCTTTTCCGAGCCCGACTCCTCAAGAAAGGATAAACACGGATCGCGTGGCGGGCCATGGCGTTGACCAGCTGTTACGCCCTCGTCACCCGCAAAACCGTCACCTGGACTTGACAGCCAGCAACACCGGCGGCCGAGCGCCCAATGTTGGAAAATTCGTCCAAATTACAGCAAATTATCGCAACAGGCCCTTAAATTGGCCTTTTCTCCGTAAATGGCCGATGATCAGGCCATGTCGAACGCTGAAAACACCTTTATTGCCTCCTACCGCTCGCTGAAAACCCGTACTCAGCACATCCGGCTCTCCGCCACCGAGTCGTTGCACATCTGTTCGCTGGCGGATCATCTGCAATATGCCGATCCCCATGGACATGCGGAATCCCTGGGCATCAGCGCCGCCGTGTGGCCCTTGTTCGGCCTGGTCTGGCCCTCCAGCATCCAATTGGCCCGCAAACTGAAAAAGCGGCCGGTTTGTCCGAACGAAACCATCCTTGAACTGGGCTGCGGATTGGGCTTGGCAAGCCTGACCATGCATCAGCGTGGCGCACACGTCCATGCCAGTGACTGCCACCCCCTGGCCCCCTATTTCCTGAAAGCCAACCAAAGGTTGAACGGGCTCTCGGATCTCCCCTACGTACACGCCCAATGGGGGCAGCCACCTTGCCCCGACCTGCTGGATACGCTGGGTCTGACCCTGGCGCATCAGCGCTATGACCTGATCATCGGCAGCGACCTGCTCTATGAGCGCAGTACACCAGCCCTGCTGGCCGATCTGGTGAACCAGCGCGCCAAACCGCGGGCAGAGGCCTGGATCGTGGACCCCGATCGGGGGCATCGCAACAAGTTCACGCAGGAAATGGCGAAACACGGCTTCAGTCTGGTGCGGCAGGTCTGTCTACGGAATCGCCCGATCCTCACTCCCGAAGGCGAGGAGTTGCCTTATAAGGGACGGTGTTTGCAGTATCGGCGTGACTAGGCGGGACGCCCTGCTGTGCTGCAAGGCAAGGGGTTTGCGCGACCGGATCAGGTGGGGGTCAAGCTCAAATGCAACCGCAATCTGGGCCGCCAAGCTGGGCTGGCGATGAAACCGCCTCAGCTCGCCTGTTGTTGACAAAACGACACCGCGTCCCTCAAGGCCTGGCCCGCCACCTCGGAAACGTTCGAGAAAACGGTGAATCCGTGTGGCATGCCGGGATAAACATGCAGTGCATGCAAGATACCCGCTTCCCGCAGCCGTTGGGAAAAAGCCTGCGAGTCTTCGATCAAGGGATCCGCATCCCCCACGCCCAACCAGACAGGGGGAAACGATGCCACCTTCGCCTTGAGAGGAACGGCCTCATCCGGCGGGCTATCGGCCAGCGCGCCGAGATACTGCTGCCACACCCATTTTGACTGCTTGCGCAAATTCTCTCTGGGGCCACCCAAGTTGCCGTAGAAGAGCACCAGTGCCGACAAGAGGGTATCCGCACCCTCCTGCTCCAGCCGCTGCGCGGCAAGCACGCAAAGCGACGCGCCGGCGGACTCCCCCCACAAAATGATGCGTCCAGCACCGAGCCCGTATTCCTGGCGATGCGCTGACAACCAGCGTATTGCATGGACGACATCCTCCCGCTGAGTCGGGAAGGTATGCTCGGGTGACCGCCGATAGTCGACCGCCGCGACCGCACACCCCATTGCCTGGGCGGTCATACGGCAGATATTGTCGTGAGAGTCTAGATCGCCTGCCCACCAACCGGCGCCCCGTACAAAAATGACCCAGTCATTGGAGAGCAGTTCTGTTGGTTGGTATATGCGCGCGGCGACCTCGGCGGAGCCCATCGGCATCGCAACGTCGAGCCTCGGCCCAGTAGCGACAGGATTGCGGTTCACAAACCCGAAGTATCTGTTTTGCTGATCTCGCGCCTCATGTATTGGCAAGGAGCTCGGATCAACTTGCGCGCATCCTGCAGCGGCTATTGCCAATTGGAGCTCGGCAATCACGGGGTCAACGGGCTTGAGCTGAGGCGGGGCGTTCACTATCTTCTCCTGATCACGAAGCATTCGTACTTTGCTCAAGAATACGCTGAGGGATCAATGAAAAATCCCAACCATTGCTTTCCAGCTTGTTGAGCACATCTTCCCCGTAGGTATCGATGATTTTTTGCCGGACGCCAGGAAGACGGCCCACATCATCAAAATCCTCCGGCTGCCCTTGGATAATCACAAGAAGATGCGCATCCTGATCGGAAATGTTGATGAACTGGCGCGCAACGCGCGGCGGCATTGCAATCATGTCATAAGGTTCAAGCTCGATGCTTTCTTCGCCGTTATCGCCCCACCTGATCAGCCACCGACCGGACAACGCCATGAAGGTTTCATGCGTTTTCCAATGCACATGCAGCTCGGGGCCGTCGTTGGGTTCGGCCACGGCCAGCCCGATGCGTATCACGCCTTTATCGCCATTCACAATGGCGGGATTTGGCGACAGGCGGCCGGGCAGCGATGTCGGCGCCATCAACACATAGTTTGCTTTCGGGTTGAACAGGCGAAGCACCTCCGCAGGAAACCCAAGTTCCTTGTCCCAATGCGCAGCCCGAGGCGTCAGTTCAGAAAAGCGCGCAATATGTGGACGCATCTCTTCCAGGGTGGGGCATTCTGTCTTCATTGCAATTTCCTTCTGAGGCTGAATGAATGGTTTGAATTAGTTCTGAACGACGATTCCCGCGTCGGCAACGACGTTCTTCCACATCTCGAAATCTGTCTTGATATAATGGGCGAACGTGGAGCTATCCTCATACACAGCGTCCACCCCGCCATTGGCAAGGCGCTGCTTTACGTCTGGATTGGCAAGGCCGCGCTGAATCGCATGAGAAACCTTCTCGATGATTGCGGAATCTGTCCCGGCAGGCGCAAGAACGCCATACCACGTGGTCACTACCATGTCGGGAAGCCCGACCTCAACAGCAGACGGCACATCCGGCAACAAAGGCTGGCGTTCTGGCGTGAGAACGAACATGGCCTTTAATTGCTTGCTCTTGATCAGCGGCACTGAATTTGGCAAGCCATTAATCACCATATCGATCATTCCCCCGACGGCGGAGGTCACCGCCTGCGATGCGCCACGAAAAGGAATGTGCCGAATATCTGCGGACGTCAAGGAGCGGAACTTTTCAAACGCCAGGTGATTGGAGGAGCCTGCGCCTCCCGACCCGTAAGTGAACTCAGCAGGCTGGCTTTTGATCTGCGCCTGCAGCTCCTGAAAGCTCAAGTTTCCGAACTTCTTTGGGTTGACGACAAAAACGTTGGGAACTTCGGCAACCCGCGCAACAGGCACAAGATCTTTTAACGGGTCAAACGGTAGACTGCTGTCGATAGCTGGCGTAATGGTGAGCGTAGGCGAGGTCAACAGCAAGGTATAGCCATCGGCTTTGGCGTTTGCAACGTGCTCCATGGCAATCCGTCCACCCGCGCCAGACCGATTTTCAACCACCACGACCTCGCCCAACTCTTTGGTCAGCACTTCGGCCAATGTTTGCCCCACTACGAATGTTGCTCCTGTCGGAAACGGCAGAATCAGCTTTACGGGCTTATTGGGATAGCCATCGCTGGCAGAAGCGCCAGCGGTCCCTGCCGCACATACCAACAATGCTGCTGAGAGTACGTTTTTCATCTTCATTTACTTCCCCTCCTCCTCTTGTTGTTCAATCATCTTAACTGAGCAAGGGTACTTACCTGCTTATTTTCCAATAAGAATTTGATTATTATCATCATAAATAATTTCTTATATTCAACTATTTACGAGACCAATGAATGGACGGCCTTCCCAATCTCGACTTTCGGTCTTTGAGGATTTTTCTCACGCTGATGACCGAGCGCAGCGTGACGAAAACCGCCATGCTGCTTGGAGTGTCGCAGCCCGCTGTCACCCAATGTCTCAATAAGCTTCGCCAAGCATTTCGAGATCCATTGTTGGTCCGCGGCCCACAGCATATGGTCCCCACCGCGCGTGCCATGAGACTGGAAGGAGAAGTCAGGCGTTTTCTTCAGCTCATTGACGATACCCACGTCTCCGAGGCGTTTGATCTTGCCTCCGAAGAACGCAACATCATCGTCACGGCGCCGGAATATCTGGAGTTGTTGCTCTTGCCCAAAATCGCTTCGGCCTTGCGCCGCGAAGCTCCTCGCATCACGCTTAGCATCAGAGCACCGGATGCACGCAAGGCAACCGACCTACTCGCAACCGGAGAGGTGGATTTCAGAATGGGGTGGGTACGGGATCCGCCTCTGGCCACGCGAGCCATGCCGCTCTTTCAAGATGAAATAGTCGTTATTGCTGGCGTCAACAATTCCATGGTGGGAGACAGCCTCACGCTGGAGCAATATGTTTCGCTCGCGCATATTCGCTTGTTCGGCACGGGACTCACCACCTCAGGCCGGGTGATTGATGACTACATGAAGCAGCACGGCCGCACCCTGCCTGTTTGTATCTTTGCGCAAGGCTTGTTGGCACTGCTTGAATCTCTGCATCAGACCGATGTCGTTGCGACCATTCCCAAACGCATGGCGGAGGAAATTTCCAAGACGTTCGCCATCAAGATAGTCCCCTTTCCAGGCGTCTTGCCCACCGTGAGAAATGCGCTGTACTGGCACGAAAAGAATCACCGGAGCCCGTTGCACCACTGGTTCCGGACCTTGGTGGTTGACGTTGCCGCTGAATTGCGCACGCCTCGGAAAGAAAGCGGCCGCTAGCCGCCCGCCGCCACGTCGCGGATTAACCGCCACACCACTTCTGCCTGAGGCGATAGTGCGCGGCGGGCGCGCCGGGCCAATACCACGCGCCTTTCCACGCGCGGGAAAATAGGAAGCACGATAAGTCCAGGTGGAACGGGCCGAGGAATGGCCAGATGTGGGACAACCGATATGCCAAGTCCGGCAGCCACCATGCGGAAAATGGTCGTGGCGTGGCCGACCTCCTGGGCCAGTTTCGCCTGGACACCATATTTCGACAGCACCTCGTCAATCAAACGGCGGCTACCCGCGCCACGGTCCAGCAAGATGAGCGGCTCATTGTCCAGATCCTGCCAGGACAAGCTGTCCAGGCGCGCAAACCGGTGGCTAGGCGCACAGACGAGCTCAAAAGGCTCAGTCAATATGGGTTCCAACTGAAGCTCGGCGATGGGCCTTGGTTCGTTGATGAGTCCAAAGTCCACTTCGCCGGACATCACACTCCCCAATACATACTCCTGGAGCCTATCGTACACAACAAGCTCCCACCCCGGATGCTCCGCTTGACACCTGGCAATACACGTCGGCAGCAGGTTGGCGGACAGGGTCGGGCTGCTGGCAACGCGGACCCGCCCTTTCTGTTGAGACGCCAGGCCCTGCACATCGAGCAGCAGCGTGTCCAGATCATCCAGCACGCGATCCAGCCGCAACGCCAAGATGTGGCCCGCCGCCGTCAGCGTGACCTCGCGCGCCGTTCTCTCAAGCAAGCGGACCCCCAACCGTTGCTCCAGCTCGAGGATGGCCCGGCTCACCGCCGGTTGCGTCAGGGCGAGTGTCTCCCCCGCCTTCGTGAAGTTTCCACTGCGGGCGATAGCTTGAAAAACGCGGAGCTGACGAAGGCTGACATGCATAACGAATAATCATACATGGATCAGTTAAATGCATTTCTTTTTTGGAACACGGCGCTTTACGCTCTTATCACAGCTTTGCAACAAACGTGCCAGCGGGCGGCGTGTCATAAAGATAGCGTTGCGCGCGGCATCGCACGCTCCGCCCAACGGCGAGTCAAACCCTATATCGAAGGAAAGTTCATGGCCCAGGTGGAGTGGAAAGGCGGTACCGAGCATTGGACGACCAAGGGCGATGTCCGCCTGTTTCTTTGGGAGAAGAAGGCCTCGCCGGATGTCTCCTTTGTCGGCACCTTGCTTTTCATCCATGGCTCGTCCATGGCCTCGCAGCCAAGCTACGACTTATCGGTGCCCGGCCGCCCGGACTCGTCCGTCATGGATTGGTTCACCGCGCGCGGATTCAATACTTGGTGCATGGATAACGAAGGCTATGGGCGCTCCAGCAAACATAGACCCATCAACAACGATATCAGCAACGGCGCCGACGATATTGAGGCGGGCTCACGCTACATCCTTGAACGCAACGGCGGGAAACCACTCTTTGTTTATGGCGTGTCTTCCGGCGCCCTCAAGGCCGCGCTGTTCGCCCAGCGGCACCCTAAACGCGTCGCCCGGCTCGCCCTGGATGCCTTTGTCTGGACCGGGGAAAACAGCCCGACGCTGAAGGAACGCGCCAAACGCCTGACCGACTATCAGACGGAAATTCGGCGCCCCATCAACCGCGCCTTCGTCCACAGCATTTTCAATCGAGACCACCCCGGTGCCGCCGACCCCGCAACGGTGGACGCGTTTGCCGATGCCATTCTCACACTGGACGATTCGATGCCCACAGGCACCTATGTGGACATGTGCTCGCGCCTGCCGCTGATCGATCCCAAGAAATTGACCGTGCCGACGCTGATCATGCGCGGTGAATACGACGGCATCGCCAGCTTTGACGACCTGACCCGCTTCTTTGAGAAGCTGCCGAACATGGACAAGCAATTCAGTGTCATGTCCGGCATTTCTCACGCCAGTTTCCAACAGAAGAACTACCTGCGCGTTTATCACCTGCTACATGCTTTCTTCACGCTGCCCCCTGTCCAATTCAAAGGTTGAAATCATGAAAAAATTCTTGAGCGTTGCCGCCGTCGCTTCACTCCTCGTGTCTTTTCAAGTTGAAGCCGCGGATGCCTACCCCAGCCGTCCGGTCCGGGTCATTGTTCCGTTTGCCCCCGGTGGTTTTACCGACGTCGTCGCCCGGGTCGTGGCCCAACAACTGAGCAGCGGACTAGGCCAGCCATTCGTCATCGAAAACAAGCCCGGCGCGGGCTCCACCATCGGCACGGACTTTGTCGCCAAATCCGCGCCGGACGGGTATACGCTGGAGATCGTGGGCATGAACCATGTCACCAGCCATCGGCTCTACAAAGATTTGCAATACGATCCGCTGAAAAGCTTCACCCCCATTACCAAACTCGTTGACAGCCCATTCGTGCTGTTTGTCAACGAAAGTCTTCCCGTCAATTCGGTTGCCGAGCTCGTCGACTTATCAAAGGGAGACCAGCCGATCCGCTACGCCTCGTCCGGTAATGGCAGCACGCAGCATCTGATGGGCGCATTGTTTCTGGCCAAATCGGGTGCCAAGATGGAACATGTGCCTTATCGCGGCAGCGGCGGCGCCATGAAAGATTTGGCGGCGGGCTTTGTCGAAACGGGATTTGCCGCGGTCGCGAACGGGCTGCCGCATGTCAAAACCGGAAAAATCAAAGCCTTGGGCGTCACCAGCGCACAACGCAACGCCTTGGTGCCCACCGTGCCCAGCCTGGAGGAGGCGGGCGTCAAGGGCTATGACGCGCTGATCTGGCTGGGACTGGTCGGCCCCGCCGGTATGCCGACGGATATCGTGACGCGCCTCAATGACGCCGTTCGCACCGGGCTGTCCAAACCGGAAGCCCGCGAGGCGCTGGCCGCCGCCGGCGTCGACGTCTCGCTGTCCACGCCTGACGAACTGGCGCAACATATGGCGCGCGAAAACGACATGTGGGGCGAAGTCATCCAGGCCATCGACATCCGCATTGATTGAAGGCCGCGTTCCCCATCGAAAACGCCGCTTCACCCTGCCGGGAGGATTCTCGACCCCCACAGCCGCTTGATGTGTCTTACCATGCAAACATGGGCCGCCCGTTGGGCGGTTTGCGGCAACCAGCGGGGAGACCAGCATGAGCACTTCGAAACGCAGGCGTTCTGCAAATATTGTAGAAGGCGTTGAGCGCGCGCCCAACCGTTCCATGTACTACGGACTGGGCTATACCGACGCCGACTTCTCCAAGCCCATGGTCGGCATTGCCAACGGCCACAGCACCATCACGCCCTGCAACAGCGGCCTTCAGAAACTGGCTGACGCCGCAGCCAACGCCATCCAGGCCGCGGGCGGCAACCCCCAGGTGTTCGGCACGCCCACCATCTCAGACGGCATGTCCATGGGCACAGAAGGCATGAAGTATTCGCTGGTGTCGCGCGAAGTCATCGCCGATTGCGTGGAGACCTGCGTGCAGGGGCAGTGGATGGACGGCGTGCTGGTCATCGGCGGCTGCGACAAGAACATGCCGGGCGGCATGATGGGCATTTTGCGCGCCAATGTGCCCGCCATCTACGTGTACGGGGGCACCATCATGCCAGGCCGCCTGGACGGCAAAGATTTGAATATTGTCAGCGTGTTCGAAGCCGTAGGCGAACACGCTGCGGGACGCCTCAGCGACAGCCGCCTGAAAGACATCGAACGCCATGCCATCCCCGGCCCCGGCTCCTGTGGCGGTATGTACTCCGCCAACACCATGAGCGCCGCCTTCGAAGCCCTGGGCATGAGCCTACCCTACTCGTCCAGCATGGCCAACATCCATGACGAAGAGACCGCGTCCGCCACCGAGTCGGCCCGCGTGCTGCTGCGGGCCATCGAACGCGATCTCAAGCCGCGGGACATCATCACCCGCGCAGCCATCGAAAACGCCGTGGCGGTGGTCATGGCGGTGGGCGGCTCCACCAATGCCGTGCTGCACATCCTAGCCATCGCCCATGCCGCCGATGTTGACTGGAGCATCGACGATTTCGAGCGGATGCGGCGCAAGGTGCCGGTCCTCTGCGACCTAAAGCCCAGCGGCCACTACCTGACGGTCGACTTCCATCGCGCAGGCGGCGTGCCGCAGGTGATGAAGCTGCTGCTGGACGCAGGCCTGCTCCACGGCGAATGCATGACGATCACCGGGCTCACGGTGGCTGAAACTCTGAAAGACGTGCCCGCCGTCCCCCCCGCGGACCAGGACGTTATCCGTCCGCTGGACCGGGCTCTCTATGCCGAGGGGCACCTGGCCATCCTCAAGGGCAACTTGGCGCCGGAAGGCTCTGTGGCCAAGATCACCGGCCTGAAGAACCCCGTCATGTCCGGCCCGGCGCGGGTGTTCGACGACGAGCCGACCGCGCTGGAGGCCATCCTGGACGGCCGCATCCGCCACGGGGATATCATGGT
>JBAYOI010000056.1:0-12716 GCA_041678365.1 Pigmentiphaga sp.
GCGGCATTGAAGGCGGGGATGACGACGCAATAAGGCATTACCATTCGAGGGCCTCGCCAAGACTGCTGAGATCGAATAGGCCGGAAGGCAAGCTCGGCAAATCCGCTTGCCGACGGCGGTGGATGGAAAGAAGCACGGCTCTCGCAAAATCCCGGCGCAGTTCGTCGCTCTTTCGGGTCATATTCCCACCGTGCCGACGGTAATACAGGCATATCCGGTCCTCAACCTGATATTGCGGCGCCTGTTCGAACATTCGCAGCAGAAAATCCATGTCCTCGGCCTGTCGGAAGTCGGTGTTGAACAGCCCTACCTGACGGAGGAAGGCATAACGGTACATGCCCGCAGCCAGTTGCACGGTGCGCCCGGTGGCCGTCTGGCTCCCCTGGGCCGGGCCGGTCTGGTCCGGATCGGCTTCACGAAACAGCATCGTGCAGCCATAGATCAGCTGCAATGTTGGCGCGGCACGCATCACGGCAAGATCTTGCGCGTAGCGTTTGGGCGGGATCAGGTCATCGGCATCCAGGAAACTGACAAGGTCCGTATCGGGCGCAAGCGCCTGCAAGGCGACATTGCGCGCGCGCGTCACGCCCTGATTTCCGGTCTCGATCACGCGGATGCAGTCATGCCGTTCCGCCATGTCGCGCAACATGGCGCCGCTGCGGTCGGTCGAGCCATCATTGACCACGATGACGTCAAGCGACAGGCCTGGCTGCGCCTGCCCCAGGATCGAGCGGATGGCGGCCTCAAGATGGGCCTCGGCGTTATAGGCCGCCATCATCACAGCAAGCTTCATCGCGCGTTCCTTTCCATAAAATTCCCGATGGTGGCGGCAATTTCCTGCGGATCGCTGCCCAGATGCAGATGGTATCCCGGCAGGCTGCGCGACAGGCGGCCGATAAAGTCAAAGCCCTGCTTCATCCGCCCAGGCAGTTGCTGCAGGTTGTTGGGCATCAAGGCAAACATCAGTTCACGCGGCGTGGCGGGCGACAAGCGAGAGCGCGCCTCACCCGTGATGCGGGGAAGCAGAATGGCCGAGACCGCCATTTCCGGCATCCGGGCGCCGGGAACCAGCTCCTCGATATCGAATTCGAACTTCTGCTGCCAGTTGCGCGCACCGAAGATCGGATCGTGCGGATTCAGCCCCAGACGTGCCAACCCGTCCGCATCCTGCTTCATCAGCTTCATGACCGGAAACGCGCGCGCAGCGCCGTTATCGAGGGCAAGCGCCAGATAATCGTCGCCAACGCTCTGCAGCCCGGCCAGGACACCGGCGAGCGTGGTGCCTGATTTGCCCGCACCTCCCGCACCGGCCAGCAACACGCCCTTGGCACCCGTGCCAAGGCTGGCGGCGTGCAAGAGCCTCATGCCCCGCGCTGCATAAGCCCAGTGCAGGAAGTGTCTCAGGGGAAAGGCCGATTCCCACGGCGGCCACGCTCCGGCGCCGTCCAGCAGCTTCAGCCCGATGCCCGCCTCGACGGACATGAACTGCCAGTTGCGGAAATCCTGCTCGTAGCAACCGTCAAGCGCCTTGGACTCAAGGCGTTCGATGATATCCCCCAGCCCGACGGCGGCCTCATTCCAAGTCGGCAATGCCAGCGCGGGATGCAACTGCGCGTCTGCCACCATGATCTTGAGACGTGTGCCTTCTGCGCCCTCGGCGGGCATGTTCACGAGGGCGCGCCTGCAATGCGCGGCATAGATCGGCGTTGCGCAATGGATGTCCAGCGTCAGAAATGGCAGGTGATGCCGAAGCGGGGTCCCGGGGACGCTCATGCTGCCTTGCGCCGCCTGAAGTCGGGCATGCACCGCCGACGCCAGCCTATCCAGCGTGAGCGCCGCCCCGACTTCCATCACCGGCCCACACTGGCATTGCGAGGCCAGCCCGCCTCGCGCTCGACATCATGGATCGGATCGGCCAGAAGCAGAGCGGCAAGATCGTCGAAGACTTCAAAAATGAAATCATCGCCTGCGGCTGCGATGCGCTCGGCCAGGTTGTCTGGCGCCGACTGCGCGCTGGCGGAGGACTCCCGCACCAGCTCCGCATCAATCACATTCGTGACGAATGCCGCGAACGCTGCGCGTGCGGGGCTGCCTTTCGGCAATGAGGCGCCAAGCGTGTCGGGGCTCAGACCCGCGACCAGCCCCTGCCAGACGAGCCCCGCAGCACCGGAGAAGCTGAAATACCGCCCGGTTTCCAGGTTGAGGACCACGAACTCCCCGTCGAACTCCTCTGCCGTGACATGAGGAGCCGCCATCGCATAGCTTGCGACCCCTTTGGCCTGGTCCATTTTTGTTCCCCTCTCTCTGTTCTTTCTCTTGTTGACTGGAATACGGCTCGTGCGGGCGGATGCGAAGCCAGACGGCCTGTGGGCTTGGATTCTAACTCAAGCTGGCTCCAGCAGACGGCGGTTTCTGCAATGATGAGCGGGTCGGGAAGACGCTCGCGGCGCAGTGCAGCCGCTCTTGGTAAGATAGGACTGTTGCCGAACCCTACCAATCCCATGAGCGCCGCTCCCCCCTCTCCGCTTTACCTGCCCGCCTCCCGCAAGCAACGCTTTTGCTCGCAGTGCGGACACGCCCTGACCCAACGCGTTCCGGAGGATGACAACCGGTTGCGCGACGTCTGCGACCATTGCAAGACCGTGCATTATCAGAACCCGCTGATGGTGGTCGGCACCATGCCGGTCTGGCAGGACAAGATCCTGCTTTGCCGCCGCGCCATTGAACCCCGCTTCAACTACTGGACGCTGCCCGCCGGCTTCATGGAGCTTGGAGAAAGCTCCCAAGATGGCGCTGCCCGTGAAACCCGCGAGGAAGCGGGCGCCGAGTTCACCATGGGGGAACTGTTCGCGGTCATTGACATTCCCCATGTGGATCAGGTCCACGTGTTCTATCACGCCAAGCTGACGTCGGACCGCTTCGACCCCGGTCCCGAAAGCCTGGAAGCCGCGCTGTTCGCTTACCAGGACATCCCCTGGGACGCGCTGTCTTTCCGGTCGGTCGCGCTGGCGCTGGAGCTGTTCTTCGAGGATCGCCAGCAAGGCAGGCACGGCACCTACCAACGCACGCTCGCCCCGTTGCCGTTTCCGCCCATCGCGGTGGCGGCGCAATAAGCATGAGCGAGCAACCCGCCTGGCTGATGCCCGGGGAACCTTTCCCCCCGCTCGATCAGGCCATGACAGAACCGGACGGCTTGCTGGCCATTTCCCTGGATTTGTCCACGGCCCGGCTGGAAGCGGCCTACCGCCAGGGCGTCTTCCCCTGGTACAGCGAAGGCCAGCCCGTGCTGTGGTGGAGCCCGGACCCCAGAATGGTCCTGTTTCCCGACGCTTTCCGGATCTCGACCTCGTTGGCTAAAACGCTGCGCAAGGTGGCGCGCGATCCAGCCTTCGTGCTGCGGATGGACACGGCATTCGCCCGCGTGATGCGGGATTGCTCAGCGCCCCGGCCCACCCAGGCGGGCACCTGGATCACACCCACCATGCAGGGGGTCTACGGTGCCTGGCACGAAGAAGGACGGGCCCATAGTGTCGAGCTCTGGCACCATGAGCAACTGGTGGCCGGGCTATACGGCGTCAGCCTGGGCGCCGTTTTCTTTGGCGAATCCATGTTCACCCGCATTCGGGACGGATCAAAAATTGTCCTGGCCTATCTGGTGGCCTTCCTGAAAAGGCATGGCGTCAAGCTGATCGACTGCCAGCAGCAAACCCCGCATCTTGCCTCGCTGGGCGCCGCCGCTATTTCCCGCCAACGGTTTGAGGCGCACTTGCTAGAATGGCAGCAAGACCCCGCTCCGCCTTGGCAGGCTGCCGAGCTGCATCCGGACGGCCGCTTTACGCCCCTGCTTGCGCTCCCTGCCCTAACCCGTTGAGGCAGGTATGACGTATTTGAACGATTTACCTTCCCGCACCATCCAGTTTTATTCAACCGCACCGTACCCATGCAGCTATCTGCCCGGGCAGAAAGCCCGTTCGCAGGTGGCCATTCCCAGCCAGCTCATCAAGACCGAGGTGTACTCCGAGCTGGTGTCGGTGGGATTCCGGCGCAGCGGCCTGTTCACTTACCGGCCGCATTGCGACGGCTGCCGCGCCTGCGTCCCGGTGCGCCTGCCGGTTGAGCGCTTTCAGCCCAACCGCACGCAACGCAAAATAGAAAAGCGTCACCAGTCTCTCCAGGCCTACGTGGCCGAACTGGCCTACGCAGAAGAACACTTCCAGCTCTATCTGGCCTATCAGCAGTCCCGGCACACCGGCGGCGGCATGGATAATGACGACAAATCCCAATACACGCAGTTTTTATTGCAGAGCCGGGTTGATACCCGCTTGATCGAGTTCCGCGCTCCTGACGGCCAGTTGGTGATTGTGTCCCTGATCGACATCCTGACGGATGGCCTCAGTTCCGTGTATACCTTTTATGATCCAACCTATCCCGGCAGTCTCGGCACTTGGTCCATCCTCTGGCAGATTGAGCAATGCCGCCAAATTGGCCACCCTTATTTGTACTTAGGGTATTGGATCAAAGAGAGCCGTAAAATGGCCTACAAAACCAATTTCCAGCCCATTGAAGGCTATACCGATGGCTTGTGGCATCCGCTTGCGCCCTCCACTGAGGCCGGTGCACTCGCCTGATTACTCTATACGTAAAACCACCATGCCCCTGCTTTTCAAAGCTTACCCCTATCTCCGCCCCTTTCTATTCCTGCTGGAGGCTGAAAAAGCCCACCACCTGACGCTGGAAGGCTTGCAACAAGCGTACCGCTGCGGCTTGTTGAAAAAACCGGAGCAGGCCGCCGCGTCGGCCACGCTGATGGGGCTGCCCATCCGGAATCGGGTGGGTCTGGCAGCGGGGCTGGACAAAAACGGCCGCTATATTGACGCGCTGTCCACGATGGGTTTTGGTTTCATCGAGGTCGGCACCGTGACGCCCCGCCCCCAGCCGGGCAATCCACGCCCGCGCCTATTCCGTCTCCCGGCGGCGGAAGGCATCATCAACCGGTTCGGCTTCAACAACGAAGGGCTGGAGCAGTTCGTCGAAAACATCCGGCACAGCCAGTTCCAGCGCAGGGGCGGCATCCTGGGCCTGAACATCGGCAAAAACGCGGACACCCCCATCGAGCGGGCCGTTGATGACTACGTGCTCGGCCTGAAGGCCGTCTATGCGCACGCAGACTACATCACCATCAACATTTCTTCGCCGAACACGCAGAACCTGCGGGCCTTGCAAGAAGGCGACGAACTGCGCCAGTTGTTGAAAGCCCTGACGGAATGCCGCCAGGCTCTGGCTGACGAGAAAGGCAAGCGCGTGCCGCTGGCGGTCAAGATCGCCCCCGACCTGACCGACGAGCACATCCAGGGTATTGCGCAACTGGTGCTCGAGTTTGGCATTGACGGCGTTATTGCCACCAACACCACCTTGTCCCGCAGCTCGGTTGAACACCTGACCTACGGCCAGGAGGCGGGCGGCCTGTCCGGCACGCCGGTGCGCGCGCTCTCCACTTCGGTCATCCGGCGCTTGCGGGCCCAGCTGGGCACCGAGGTCGCGCTGATCGGCGTGGGCGGCATCCTGTCCGGTGAAGACGCGGCCGAAAAAATCGCGGCGGGCGCGGATGCCGTACAGCTTTATTCGGGTCTGATCTATCGCGGCGCGGCCTTGGTGGATGAAGCGATCAAACACACCCAGCACGTCTGAGCGGCTATTTTCTCTCTAGTATCGTTTCACCATACGGGATAGAATTGCACCTAGCAAAACTCTGGATGACGCCGGATGCCGCAGTCCTTACCCACTTCCTCTTCCAACCGTCCCGCCATTTCGATCCAGGTCCTGGATCGCATGATGATGTTGCTGGACATCCTGGCGGAAGAGACTGACCCCGTCAGTCTCAAGAAACTGGCGGAAAAAGCGGGCTTGCACCCGTCCACCGCCCACCGCATCTTGAATGACCTGGTCAGCGGCCGATATGTTGAGCGTGTGGACAGCGGCATGTACTGCCTGGGCATGCGCTTGCTGGAGCTGGGCCATCAGGTGAAACGGCGGCTCAATCTCCAGGATGCCGCCTTTGACCCAATGCGCATGCTGCATCGGATCACGGGCCAGACCATCAACCTGTCCATCCGCCAGGGCGACGAAATCGTCTACATTGACCGCTCCTACAGCGAGCGCTCAGGCATGCAGGTGGTCCGCGCCATTGGCGGCAGGGCGCCGCTGCACTTGACCTCAACCGGCAAACTGTTTCTGGCCGCTGATGATGCGCGCGTGGTTCGCGCCTATGCGCAGCGCACCGGCTTGAAAGGAAGCACCGCCACCAGCCTGACCACGCTGCAAGAACTGGAACAGGAACTGGATCAGGTGCGGCAGTTGGGCTATGCGCGCGACAATGAAGAGTTGGAATTGGGCGTGCGCTGCATTGCCGCCGGTATTTATGATGATGGCGGACGGCTGGTGGCAGGCCTATCCATTTCAGCGCCCGCCAACCAGTTGCACGATCAATGGATTGATGACCTGATCAAGGCCAGCAACCAGATTTCACAGGCGCTCGGCTACGAACCGGACACCCTGGGCTGAGCGCGGGCACACCCGCTTAGACGGTGGACTCCAGCCACTTCCTGATCCGAACCGCATCGGCGGTGCGGGTCAAGGTGCCGGTGGAGTCCAGCAGCACAATGGCCAGCTCACGCCCGTCAATCTGCGCCAACATGACCAGGCAGCGTCCCGCTTCCCGGATGAAGCCGGTTTTTGACACGCTGATGTTCCACTCGGGCTTGCTCACCAGATAATTGGTGTTCCGGAAACGCTCGACCTTGCCATTGACCAGCACCTGATATTCCGTATCCGTGGTGAACCCGCGGATCAATGGACGGCTGGACGCCACTTTCATCAACTGCACCAGATCACGCGGGCTGGACACATTCGAACTGTCCAGGCCCGTTGGCTCAACAAAGCCGGTTTCAAACATGCCCAGCAACTTGGCCTTGGCGTTCATTGCCTGCACGAAGGCCGCCAACCCGCCCGGGTAATGGCGGCCGAGTGCATTGGCCGCGCGGTTTTCCGACGACATCAGCGCCAGGTGCAGCATTTCGCGGCGGGTCAGGCGCGTACCGACCACCAGCCGGGAACGCGTGTTTTTCAGATAATCAATGTCATCCCGGGTGATTTCCAACTGCTCATCCAGGTCTTGCTCGGCATCCACGACCACCAGCGCCGTCATCAGCTTGGTGATGGACGCAATCGGCAGGACCGCCGCTTCATTCTTGGCGAACAGGACATCGGAGGACCCAAGATCCTGCACAAAGGCCACGGTGGAGCCCAGGTCCAGGCGATCCGGCGTGCCGCCCGACGACAGCGCGGGCGGCAGGCTGGCGGCCGCGATGCCCGTTGCCAGGCTGGCTGTTTTCTTGACCGCGCTGGGTTTTTTCGTCTTGCTGGCCACCGTTTTTTTCTTGGCGGCCGTGCTCGGGCGCTTTGCCGCGGCTTTCTTGGGCGCCGCCTTCTTGCTGGCCGCAGCCTTGCTTGTGGTTTTTTTCGCGGCGGGCGCCGCTTCAACCGAGACTCCCGGCGCAGCGACGGTCAAGGCGACAGCCAGCAGCGCGCCTTTGAATAAAGTAAGGAGCTGGGCAGAACGGGCAGACATGATTTCTCCGGGCAAGACAGGTGTTCCGGACAAAACTCTATCAGAAAATAGAGCATAAAATCCAGCAAAAAGAAGCACTTATGGACCTTACTTAATCCTATGGGTGATCTTAACGCCTGACACTTCTGGATTGGAATCCCTTCCAACACGAAAAAAACCAGGGTTATCCCGTGGTTTTGCATAAAAAAACCCTGCCCGTTGGCAAAACGGACAGGGTTGTCTGCTCAACGTTCAGCGGTCAGTCAGCGTAAACACCCGCCTTCTTGATGACTTCGCCCCATTTGGCAATTTCACTCTTGACGTGAGCGTCCAGCGCAGCCGGATTGGCCTGGTCCAGCATGACCTGCGCGCCCAGCTCGCTCATCCGCTTCTGGAAGGCCGGATCCTTCAGACCGGCCTGCAAGGCGGACTGGAGCTTATCAATGACGGGTTTCGGCGTGCCCGCGGGCGCCCACAAACCGTGCCAGATGCCCACGTTGAAGCCTTTCATGGCGGTGCTGTCCAGCGTGGGCAGCTCCGGCAGGTTGCCGACCGGGGTCAAGCTGGTGACCGCATAGGCCTTGATACGCCCGGACTTGATCTGACCGGTGGTGTTGGTGGTCTGGTCGCACAGAAAGTCCACCTGCTTGCCCAGCAGGTCATTCATGGCGGGCGCGGTCCCGCTGTAGGGGATCGGCTGGATCTCAACACCCAGGGTGCTGGAGAAGATCATGCCGCACAGATGCGAGGCCGACCCGATCCCCGCGTTCGCCATCGACAGCTTGCTGTGATTGGCTTTGACGTAGTCAATGAACTCGGTCACGTTGTTTGGCGGGAAATCGCTGCGCGCAACCATGGTCATCGGCACATCCACCGTCAGACCGATGGGCGCGAAGTCTTTGATCGGATCATGGGCCAGCTTCCGATACAAGGACGGCGCCGTGGAGAAACCGATGTGCATCAGCAAAATGTTGTAGCCGTCAGGCTTGGCGCGCGCAATCCGGCCCGTTCCGATCGTGCCGCCCGCCCCGCCCACGTTTTCCACGATGACGGTCTGGCCCAGATGGGGGCGCATGGCTTCCGCCAGGGAGCGCGCCACCACGTCAGTGGGGCCACCCGCCGCAAAAGGAACCACCATGTTCACGGACTTGGTCGGGAAGCCTTCTTGGGCATGGACCTGTCCTGCAAGCAGCGCCGACCCAAGCACAGCGGTCAAAACCACTCCTTTTTTCAGGCGCATAGTTTTCTGCATAAGTGTCTCCTTGCACATCAGAAAGTTTGCCTGACGGAGTGTAGGGGAGTTTTAATTTCGCCAATTCCCCAGGATTCTACGTAAGGGTTATGACCAGGTTTCTCAGCGATCTATTGAACGGTAAAGTGCCCGCCCAGCCGTTTGACCTCCGCTTTCAGAAAAGCCAGCGCCTGCACGCATTGCGTGGGCTCGCCCTTCACCCCCAGATCAATGTGGCCGCGGCTGCCGTCCTTGCCCACCGTCGGCAGGCTGAACGCACGCACGCCTGACCACTGCCGCTCCAGGGTTTCCATCACGGGCGACAGCACCGACTCGGGCAGGTCGAACACCAGGAAGGAGTATTCGGCGCGGGGCGTGCGATGATGCAGCGCCGCGTAGCGTTCGTCCAGCGTCCAGGCCATCATCGGTCCGGCCATCACCGGGAAACCGGGCAGGAAAGTGTGGTCGGCAATCCAGAAACCGGGAATTTTATTGAATGGGTTCGGCACGATGTCCGCCCCTGCCGGAAACTCGCCCATTTTCAGCCGTTGCTGGTTCTCCGGCCCGTCAAGGTCCACCGGCTTGCCATCGCGGGCGGCCAGCTCGACCTGCCGCTCATTGATCAGGCGCCTGGCCTCGGGGTGCAGGGCCAGCGGCAAGCCCAAGGCATCGGCGGCCGCCTGCCGGGTGTGATCATCGGGCGTGGCCCCAATGCCGCCGCAGGAAAAGACGATATCCCCCCGCGCAAAACTCCATTGCAGGGCTTCAACCAGCTCCGCCGGTTCATCCGGCAGCATGCGGACCCACGACAACTGCAAGCCTCTTTCCGCCAACAGCGCAATCAAGGTATTCAGATGACTGTCTTGACGACGGCCGGACAGGATTTCATCGCCAATGATGAACAGTCCGATACGGGGAACGAGCAGGTTTTCAGACATGACGTAATGCTTCCTCAGCACGAAGACGGCGCAAGTTTTCCAGTGTGAAATGGGAAAAGAGCAAAGCGGAAAAGACCGGTAGAAAGATCCAGGCGGGAGGCAGCAGATTGATCAGCGAGCAGATGAAGCCCAACATCCAGTAGCCGCCGTTATGGCGTTTGATCAGCAGACGCCGCTCCTCGGGAGTCGTGTGTTCGGACAAGGCATCCAGGCGCAGCAATTTGGTGAAAGCGAAGGCCCACCACAGAATGGGCAGGATCAGGGCAAAAGGCGGAAACAGCCACAGCGGCATCGTGAGCAGCCAACCGATGACGAACACCCCCGTCACCCAGAATGCATTCCAGACGCTGTTGAACAAGCCGAAACTGCCTTTGCGCTCCAGGCGCCGGTAATCCTGCCTGGAGACGTGGCGGCTCACCCACGGCATGATGAACAGGGCGGCCACCACCAGGCCAAGAATGCCTGACAGCGGCAGCAGCATCAGTGTGGTGAAGACAGGAATCAGCCACAACTTCAATGAGGCCACGCCCAAGGCAATCAACCAGGCGTCAACGCTGGCCACCCAGTCCCAACTGAACATCAGCTGCTCCAGCCAGACGCTCAGCGGCGTCCAGAAAATCCACAGCAATACGATGGCGCCGAGCAGCGCCACCGCGAACGGCAACAGCAGCGCCAGCAGCATCGGCCCCTGGAATTGCGAGCGCAGCGCGCGCCCGAAGGCCAGTCCCAATCCTTCAAAGCCGCGGCTTGCGTCATCCAGCGGCGGTCTTGGTGGTTTTTCAAGCATGCGCTTCGTCCTTGTGATTGCGGGTAGTATGATGGAAAACCGCTTTCCTTTTCGTTGCGAACTTTTCAGATTGCTTCAATGGCTGTGTTAACCCCTGATTCACCGGAGCTGGCGTCCGCGCTTGCGCGTCCCGACACGCTGATGGTCGCCGGCTTGTGCGCCGAATGGTGTGGCACCTGTCGTGACTACCTGCCCAAGCTTGAGGACCTGTCCTCCCGTTTCCCTCAGCATACCTTCGTCTGGATCGACATTGAAACCCATCCGGAGCTGCTGGACGATGAAGACATCGAGAACTTCCCCACGCTGTTGATCCAGTCTCCGGCACACACGCTGTTCTACGGCACGATTCTGCCCCACATCTCGCACCTGGAGCGGCTGCTGGCCACGCTGGACCCGAGCCGACCCAGCACGATCGAAGCGCCTGCCGTGCACGCCGCGCTGCTGAGGGGCCGCGATCGTTAACGCCGCAATGACTCCCACGCCTTCTGCAAACGCTTGACCGAGACCGGCATCGGGGTGCGCAGTTCCTGCGCAAACAGTGCCACCCTCAACTCTTCCAGCATCCACCGGAACTCATCCAGGCGCGCGTCCGGCACACCTTTGCGCGACGCGCGCTCGCGCTGATAGGCCGTCAGCAAGGGAAGCAGGTCCGCGCGGTGCCGCGCATCCCGGTCCGGATCGCTCCTGAGCTTGTCGATGCGCGCCTGAATCGCCTTCAGGTAACGCGGGTAATGCGCCAATTGCCGATAAGGCGTCTCAACAATGAAACGCTTTCCCATCAACTGATTCAGTTGCTGCTCAATGTCCGCCACCGCGTCCGGCCAGGCCTTGGCCTGCGGGATTTTTTTCAGGACTTGCGACCACTCGGCCAGGATGGCAGCCACCAGCCGGGCCACTTCCTGGGCCAGCAATCCCAGCCGCCCCTTGCCTTCCTGCGTGCGCTGCCGGAACGCCGCCTCGTCGGCGGGCAGCGGCTCGATCAAGCACGCCTGTCCCAGCGCCGCATCGATGATCTGATCCCGCAGCATGTCCTGCGTGCCGAGATTCATGTAGAGCATGCTCATCTGCGCCAGGCCGGTCAGGTTCTTTTCCAGAAACTTGACCTGCTCCTTGAGCTGGAGCCGGAACAGCCGCAACAGACCCGCGCGGTGATGGCGGGCCGCCTCGTCCGGATCATCGAAGACATCAAGATCACAATGCGTCTGGCGATCCACCAGCGCCGGATAGCCGATCACGGACGCACCCTTGCGGCGGATCTCCATCAGCTCCGGCAGATTGCCAAAACACCAGTCCACCAGCTTTTCATGATCAAGCGCCTGCGCCACCTCCTTGTCCCGCCCCGCGACCTGCTGAAACGATGCTTGCGCCACCTTCCCCAGCTCGGCCCGCAGTTGCGCAAGACTCCGGCTCATGGCCAGCATGCGCCCATGCTCGTCCAGCACCTTGTAGTTCATGGTCAGGTGAGGCGGCAGGGTTTCAAGCTTGAAGTCCTCCGGCTTCAAGACGGTGCCGGTCTGCTTTCGCACATCCTCCGCCAACGCGGTCAGCAGACTTTTCTCCGGCTGCTGCGCATAGTCAAACCAGCGGTCATAGAAACCGGCCGCGTAGTCGGGCAGCGGCACGCAATGCCGCCGCAGTTTCTGCGGCAATGACTTGAGCAAGTGCTGCACTTTTTCTTTCAGCATGCCCGGCACCAGCCACTCCCCGGACTGGGCATCCACCTGGTTCAAGGCAAACAGCGGCACGGACAGCGTCACGCCGTCTTTGTGCGAACCCGGTTCAAAATGATAATCAAGCGCCATATTGACACCCTGGATCTGCCTGGACTTCGGGAACACATCCGTGGTGACGCCAGCCGCTTCATGACGCATCAACTCGTCGCGCTGCAAGAACAGCAGGCGCCGGTGTTCCGGCGCGCGCGACGCTTCTTTCCACCAGGCTTCCAGCGTGGCGGCCTGGTGAATGTCCGCAGGCAGCTGCTGGTCAAAGAAGCGGAACATCAACGCCTCGTCCACCAGGATGTCCGGTCGGCGGGCCTTATGTTCCAGCCGCTCGATCTCTTTGATCAGCTTGCGGTTATGAGCCAGGAACGGCAATGTGGTGTTGATCTCGTTCGTCACCAGCGCTTCGCGGATGAACAGCTCGCGCGCCGCC
>JBAYOI010000057.1:0-12661 GCA_041678365.1 Pigmentiphaga sp.
GCCCTTTTTTTTAATTAGATTGTTTAACCCCCGTCTCCCTAGAATGAATTTCATCAACCTTTCTGGAGGAGACCATGGATCAAGTCTTATTTGCGGGAACCGCCGTCACGCGTGAAGGCGCGATTGGTTCCTTGTACCGCCTGCAAGCGGGCACACAATGGGAAAAAGTTGCGGACATCCCGGACGACGCCGCCGTGCAAGCCATCGTCCAACACCCCGCACGCCCTCAGCTCATTTTCCTCGCCACCCGCAAAGGTCTCTACAAGTCCGAAGACAAAGGCCGGAGCTGGCGCCTGATCCCGATTGACGCGGACGGCGCCCAATTCTGGTCAATCGAAGTGGACCCGCGTAACCCGGACCATCTGTTTGCAGGCACCTCACCGATCGGCGTATTCGAAAGCACGGATTGCGGAGAAAGCTGGACACGTTGCCACGTTGACCACCCGGAGCGCTTCACCATCCGATTCGGCGCTTCACGCGTCATGCGTCTGGCCTTCCATCCCACCAACCCGGACGTGCTGTATGGCATTGCCGAAATCAACGGCTTCATGGTGAGCCTGGACGGCGGCAAAACCTGGAAGGGCGAATCACGCGGCCTGCTCGGCCAAGCGGCGCACGCGCACCTGAAAAACAAGATTGAAACCAGCGACGATGCCGAAGGCATGTTCGATGCCCACGCCGTGACCACCACCCCGGCCTCGCCCGATTCGCTGTACTACCTGTGCCGCATGGGTGTGTTCGAGAGCATGGACAAGGGCCGGACCTTCACCGATCTGGAAGTGCGAAACTTTGCCCCGTTCTCTTACTGCCGCGATTTGCGCGTGACCGCGGACAACCCCCGAAAACTGTATGCCTGCTTCAGCATTGCTTCGCGCAGCAACGCCGGCGCGGTCTACACCAGTGACGACCTGGGCAAAACCTGGCGGCGCGCGGACAGCATCGTCACGCCGCAAAGCACCATCATGGGCATCAATGTACACACCGCCGACGGCAAGGGCGTGATTTCCGTCACGCGCGGCGGACAGGTCTTCCATACCTTCGATGGCGCACAAACCTGGACGGAAACGCAGTTGCCCGCCACTGCCGGCGATGCGTTCTGCGTTGCGATGATTTGAGCCTGGAGATCAAGACGTGCGTCTTAATGGAATCATTCGAGCCCTGGAAAACGGGCCAGGCATCGCCCTCACCTCTTTCGTGCAGGCCGAGATCGAAAATGCGGTGAACTTTGCTCAGGCCAAACTCGATGGACTGGTGTTCGAACTCGAACACAATCCTTGGGATATCAATGCCTTGCGCGTAGCCATGCAGTTCCTGCTGTTGCGAGAACAGATCGCCAAGACTGGCAGTATCGCGTGCCCGGTCACGCCGCTGGTCCGGATTCCGCCCAACGGCGGCGAGATGAACCAGTGGTTTGCCAAGCAGGCCCTGGATCTGGGCGCTTATGGCATTGTCTGGCCCCGCATCAACAATAGCAACGAAGCCTACAATGCGGTGGCCGCCTGCCGTTATCCCCGCCTGCCGTCACGTCCGCAGTATGAACCGCAAGGCCTGCGCGGCGATGCGCCGATGGCGGCCGCACGCTACTGGGGTCTGTCGCAACAGGCCTATTACAAAAAAGCCGACGTCTGGCCACTCGTTCCGGATGGCGAGATTCTGGTTGGCTTGATGATTGAAAGCGTGGCGGGCGTCAACAATCTGGAAAGCATGCTCAAGGAAGTGCCAGGCATCGGCCTGCTGCTGATCGGCGAAGGCGACCTGACGCAAGAGTTGGGTTGCCCCCGCGACTATGAGCATCCGGAATTACTGCGCTTGATGGATCATGTGCTTGAGCTAGGCAAGGGTTTCGGCGTGGCCGTTGGCCATCCACACGTCACCACGCACAACGCGCAGCAGGTCATCGATCAAGGTTATCGATTCCTGATGAGCTACCCGCGCCGGGATTTCTCGGGCAGCACACTGTCCCGCGAACTTGTCCACGGCGGGAGCTGACGATGCAGACCTTGCAAACCGTGTTCGGTAAACACGCGCAACTCGATGGCCTCCGCGCCCAGCCTGAAATCCTGCCGGGCGTGAAGCTGGACCTGATCGACGTCAAGCGCATGCCCGATGTCTATCGCGACATGGCCCGCCATCAACCCTACGCCGTGTGCGAGATGGCGCCCACCATGTACTTGATGGCGCTCGAGCGCGGGGCGGCCTTGACCGCCTTGCCGCTCCCGATGACCCGGCGCTTCCGCCATTCGGGCATCAAGCAGCGCAAGGGGCTGGCCTTGAGCAGCCCGAAAGCGCTAGAGGGCCGCAAAGTGGGGGTACGCAACTACTCGGTCACGGCGGCCGTCTGGACGCGCGGCGTCTTTGCCGACGACTACGGCTTGGACGCCAACAACGTCACGTGGGTGACGGAAGAAGCCGAAAACCTGGACGATCTGCCACTGCCGCCCAATGTTGAACGCCTGCCGCCGGGACAGACCATCGCCGACGCCTTGGCGCGCGGCGAACTCGACCTGGCTTTCGATGGCCTCGCGGGCGCGGGCAATGCCGATGACATGGAAGACCTGGTCCGCGACGCCGCCGCGGTGGAACAGCGCTGGTTCGAACGCACCGGCATTTACCCTATCCACGGCGTCATCGTCGTCCGCAATGACGTCATCCGCAGCCACCCCGGCCTTCCACAGGCGCTGTATCAACGTTTCGTGGACGCCAAGCAGGCTTATCTGGCACGGCTTGACAGCATCGCGGAACCCAGCGGCGACGACAAGCGCTACCGGCGCCTGCGTGCCCTGATGGACGATCCGCTGCCCTATGGCTTGGCCGAAAACCGGGCCTCGTTCGACGCGCTGATCCGCTATGCCCACGAACAGAAACTGATTGGCGAGCGGGTCCAGGCCGATCAGGTTTTCATCGATCCCCGAACCGCCGGACCGGCCCAAGTTGCTCACTGGAAATGACACGATGACGCCTCTTACCCTGACCGCCATGTTTGGCAGCTACCCGAAAACCGCGGCGCTGAAAGAACAGCGCATCGCGTCCGATCGGGTTGCGCTTGATATCGCGCCCATCGATACCGCGCAAAAAGCCTTCAAGGACGTGGTGCGCAATCATCGATTCGATGTGGCCGAATTGGCCATCGTGACCTACCTGCTGGCTCATGACGCCGGGCACCGTTACTGCCTGCTGCCTTTCGTGATGAATGGGAACTTCCATCACAAAAGCATTTACACGCGCGCCGACGACGTTTTCGGCCCCACGGAACTCGAAGGCAAGCGCGTGGCCATGCGTTCCTATTCGCAAACCACCCCCACCTGGGTACGTGGCATTCTGTGCGACGAATACGGCCTCAACCTATCGGAGGTGGAATGGTACAGCCAGCAAGGCGCCCATGTGGCCGAATACCGCGACCCGGCCTGGGTACGCAATCTGGCCCCCGAATGGGGGCTCGAAGAAGCGCTGCTGGCCGGTGAAGTCGATGTCATCATCGCGGGCAGCGCCCTCCAGAACCCGGACAAATTACGCCACTTGATTGATGAGCCGTTCGCCGCCGCCAACGCCTGGCATGCACGGGCCGGCATCATCCCGATCAACCACATGGTCGTCGTCAAGGCTGAACTGGCGGAATCGAATCCGGAAGCCGTCCGCGACGTGTTCCAGATGCTGGTTGCAAGCCGTCAGGCCGGCGAATCGATCCCGGCGGCGGGAAGCCGGGACTTGCAGCCCATCGGCTTCGACGCGATTCATGCCTCGCTGGAAAAGATCATCCAATATGCGTACGACCAACAGATGATCTCAACGTGCTATTCACCGGAAGCGCTGTATGGCAACGTTCTGGGCATTCTCAAACCCTAAGAAATCGGAGACGCCATGACCGGCATCGTTTCATCCATTGCTTATATCCGCCTGGGCGCCCCCGATCTGGATGTCCAGGAACGCTTCCTGAAGGACTTCGGCCTGAGCACGGTATTGCGCAACGACGATCGGCTCTATATGCGGGGGATGTCCGACTCCCCGTTCATCCACGTGACCGAACGGGGCCCGGCGGGCGTGCTGGCCGTGGCCTACGAGGTCAACCCGGCCATCGCCATTGAATCGCTGCAGGAACGATTCAATACGCCTGTCACGCCGCTGGAGGGACCCGGCGGCGGAACCTGCCTGCGCCTGACGGACCCGAACGGCATGACGGTCGAGCTGGTGCAGGGCCGGGAAAAAGTCGCGGCGCTTCCCCGTTTCCAAGCGGTGCGCGGCACCGACGGCCTTAGTCAAGATCGGGGCCCCGCCCGCATCGACCGTCTGGTGCACACGGCTTACGCCACCACCCGGCTGCACGAAACCCTCACGTGGTACCAGGAAGCCTTCGGCTTTCTCCCCACCGACGAGCTCTACATCGAAAAACCCGGCAATACGCTGGGGCGCTTCGTGCGCCAGGACCTCGGCGAGGAGCCGGTGCACCATCACATTCTGTTCGTCTTCAAGGGAGAAAAGGACGGCCTGCACCATGCTTCGTTCGAGGTGGAGCGCGTTGACGACATTTTCACCGGCGGCGACCACCTGCACGAACTCGCCTATGACCACGTCCGCGGCATCGGACGGCATGCGCTCGGCAGCCAGATCTTTGATTACTGGATGTCGCCGTTCGGCGTGATGCACGAACACTGGTCCTCCACTGAAAAAATGACGGCCTCCAGCCGCTTCAACGAAATCCAGATCGGCGCCGGCATGGTGCATGACAGCGGTGAACGTCCGCCCGAACGCTTCGTCAAGCAAGCGTCACCGATCATTCAGAAAGAAAAGGTTCAACGCTCATGATCATTGATTGCCACGGTCACTTCACCACGGTTCCCCCGGCGCTGCATGCGTGGCGCAAGCAGCAGCTTGAAGGCAGCGGCGTGTCCGGCCAGCCGCTGCACATCTCGGATGACGAACTGCGCGAATCGCTGTCGCTGAAGCAAGTCAAGATGCAGGCGGAGCGCGGCCTGACCCTGACCTTGTTCTCACCCATTGCCGGCCAGATGGGCCACCATCTTGGCACGCCGGAACAAAGCATTGAATGGTCTCGCGTCTGCAATGACCTGATTGCCCGCGTCCATGCTCTCTTCCCAAAGAACTTCGTCGGCGTTGGCCAGTTGCCGCAATCCGCCACCGCCGCCGACTTCGGCATTGCCGCCAGCGTGCGGGAACTGGAGCGCTGCGTGACGGATCTCGGCTTTGTGGCCGTCAACCTGAACCCTGATCCCTCCGGGGGCTTCTGGCAGGTGCCGCCGCTGACCGACCGCGCCTACTACCCGCTCTACGAAAAAATGGTCGAACTGGATGTCCCGGCCATGATTCACGTCAGCAGCTCCTGCAATCCCTGCCACCACCATGTGGGGGCGCACTATCTGAATGGCGACACCTCGGCCTTCATGCAGTTCCTGCTGGCGCCGCAACTGTTCAAGGATTTCCCGACGCTGCGTTTCGTGATTCCACATGGCGGCGGCGCCGTGCCCTACCACTGGGGGCGCTACCGGGGGCTGGCGCAAGACCTCGGCTACGAGAGACTCGACGAGGGCCTGCTCAACAACGTGTTCTTCGACACCTGCGTCTATCACCAACTCGGCATCGATCTGCTGACCCAGGCCGTCCCGACTGAAAACATTCTGTTCGGCTCGGAAATGATCGGTGCGGTCAAAGGTATCGACCCGGAAACCGGCCATCACTACGACGACACCAAACGCTACATCGACGGCGCCGGTCACCTGACGGCGCGCCAGCGCCAGGCCATCTTCCAAGACAACGTCCTGCGGGTCTATCCCCGCCTGAAACCCTATATCGAGAACTGAAGGAGAGCCTCCATGGATCTGAACATCAAAGGACGGAAAGCCGTCGTCTGCGCTTCATCGCAAGGCCTGGGCCTGGCTTGCGCCACCTCGTTGGCGCGGGAAGGTTGCCAGGTCTATTTGAACGGCCGCAATGAAGACAAGCTCATCCAGGCCGCCAATGAAATCGAAGCGCTGACCGGCAACCGCCCTGATTATATTGTTGCCGATCTCACCACCGAGACCGGCCGCGAAGCCATTGTTGCCGCCTGCCCTGACGCCGACATCCTCGTCAACAACAATGCCGGTCCCGAGCCCGGCAAAATTGCCGACTGGTCCTATCAGGACTGGCTCGACGGCGTGGAAGGCAATATGCTCGCACCGATCATGCTGATCAAAGCCTATGTGCCTGGCATGCGCGAACGGAAATTCGGCCGGATCATCAACATCACCTCTGCCATGGTGAAGTCGCCAAGCGCGACCATGGGCCTGTCCGCCGCCGTGCGCGCGGGCTTGACCGCCTTGAGCAAGTCCGTCCAGAAAGATGCCGTGATTGATAACGTGACAATCAACAACCTGCTGCCCGAGCGCTTCGATACCGACCGCCAGCGCTTCATGGCCGAGCGGATGTCCAAGCGGGACAACATCAGTATTGAAGCGGCGCGCCAGAAAATCGCCAACACGATCGCAGCCAAGCGTTTCGGCAAGCCGAACGAATTCGGCGACGCCTGCGCTTATCTGTGCAGCGACCAGGCCAGCTTCATTTCCGGCCAGAATCTCCAACTCGACGGGGGGTCATACGCCGGTTTGGTATAAGCTACGCATGGCGGTCGCCCTGCGCTCCGGCCTGCCCGGCCGGGGCAGGCATCTTGCCTCTGAAACGTATGAACCACCTTCCCACGCTCTGGCATCTCCGGGTCTTTGATTGCGTTGCCGAACTGGAAAACGTCACCAAAGCCTCCCAAGCGCTGCTGCGCACGCAGCCGGCCATCACGCTTTGCATCGGCTCCCTGGAGAAAATGCTGGGCGTCTCTTTGTTCGAACGCACGAAAACCAGTGTGCACCTGACGGAAGTCGGCATTTCCGCCCATGTGCGGGTCAAGAAAATCCTTGAATCGTTGGAACAAGGCATTGGCAGTATTGCCGGTGACAAGAATCTGGCGCCCCAGGCCATTGCGTCCCGCATCACCCGCTCTCAAATTCAGGCGCTGATTGCCATCCACGAGTGCCACTCGTTCCGGACCGCGGCCGCCAAGCTGAACATCTCCGATTCGTCATTGCAACGCTCGGCCCGCACGCTGGAGGCGCACCTCGGCTGCAAACTCTACAAAAGCACGGCCGCGGGAATCAAGACCAGCCACCATGGCGATGCGCTGGCGCGGTGTTTCAACAACACGCTTGCGCAGATCAACGCACTGATGGAGTCAGTCCAGCAATTCAAGTACCCGAAAGAAAAAAGCGTCAATCTCGGCGTCATGCTGATGGACCCATCCATGCTGGTTGTCAACGCCATCAAGGAGACCCAGCAGTCGTTCCAGGATGCGCGCGTTGCGGTGATCAGCGGCACCCATGAGAACCTGATACAGAAACTGTTGCGCGAAGAAATCGACTTCGTCATCGGCCTGCTCAAAGAACAGCAACAGCACCTCGGCCTGCGCCACGAACTGCTTTACCAAGAGTCCTACTGCATCGTCGCCCGTCGCGACCACCCGCTGAGCGGGAAGCGCAAACTGAGCGTGGAAGACCTGCATCAGTATCCCTGGATTCTGCCGCCGGTCAGTTCGCCTCGGCGCCGCGCCTACGAGCACGTTTTCGTCGACACCCCTCCACCGCCCGCGCTGATCGAGACCTATTCACTTTCCACCATCCGCATTACCTTGGCTGAATCGGACAGTCTGACCGTACTGAGCTGGGTCGAGGTATTGAGTGAGCGCCATTTTGGCCTGCTTGCTCCGCTGGATTTCAATATCGATTGCGATGGCCCGTCCGTCGGCATCACCACGCTCCAGGGAAAATCCCTGACCGACATACAGACGTTCTTCCTCAACGCCTTCAGGAAAAACGCGGTTTACTTGACGAAGCAATAGATTCGAGCAGGGTCCCGGCTCTCCTTTCTTGTTCGAGCGAAGCGTACTTTCGTTTTTCTTATGACCGGCAGGGCAGATCTTATCGGCGGCTGAACGGCGGTGAAACTACCATATCCGCTGAGCTTTCGGACACACAGAACACGCCCAACCATGCTAGTTGTAGATTCCCAAATCCACCCCTGGTCGAACGGCACCTCCACCGGACATCATCGCCGCGACCCTATCGACGCCCACCGCCTGCAACAGGAAATGACGCAGGCAGGCGTTGACCGCGCAGTACTGGTCCCCCCTTTGTGGGACCCCGATGGCAATGACTATTCCTTGAGACTGGCAGCGCAACACCCCGACCGCTTCTGCGTCATGGGCCTGTTGAACCCCGCCCTGCCCAACGCCTCCGAGCAGCTGCAAGGCTGGCTGCAACAGCCCGGCATGCGCGGCGTGCGTTTCCTGCTCAATACCCCGGCGCGCACCCAGCCGCTGGATGACGGCACACTGGATGCGCTGTGGCCTATTGCTGAAGCGCATGGCATTACCGTTTCCCTGCTGATGCCCGGCCGCCTTCTTGACGTTGCCCGAATTGCACGCCGCCACCCCCGCCTGAAGCTCCTCGTGGATCATCTTGGCGTACCGCGCGGCGCCGTCGGGGAGATGGCGTTCAAGCATCTTCCTGATTTGTTGGCGCTGGCAGCCTTCCCCAACGTCCAGGTCAAAGCCGCCGGCGTGGGTGATTATGCGCTCGACCCGTTTCCATTCAAGTCCCTGCTCGACCCACTGCAACGCATCTTCAATGCATTCGGCGCCGGGCGCGTGATCTGGGGCAGTGACCTGAGCCGTCTTCATCACCCCTATTCCCAATGCGTCGATCACTTCAAATCCCAGCTGCCATTTCTCTCCTCCACGGAGGTGGAAAAGGTCATGGGGGAGAACATCATCAGCTTGCTTGACTGGAAAAGTTGTTAAATCAATCATAAGGAGACAAATCATGACCTTCCCGATCTCACGCAGAACGTTCCTGACCCAAGTGGGCGCGGCATCCACCCTGCTGGTGACGGCCCAGCCGCTGCGGGCGCAAACGGCCCAGCCCCTGCCCTTGACCCGCATCGTGCTCGGCGTCCCCGCCGGGTCGATGGTTGACACGATTTCACGGCGGGTTGCCGACGTGCTGAAGCCCGACTATGCCACCAACGTCTATGTGGAAAACAAGACCGGCGCAGGCGGCATCCTGGCGGTCAGGCATCTGATCAGCCAACCCGCTGACGGCCGTAACGTCTATGTTGGTGTCTCATCACCACTGACGGTCTATCCCGAAACCTATAAAAACCTGGCCTACGATCCGGAACGCGACCTGATTCCCGTTGGCAGCCTGGGCACCTTCGATCTGGCGCTGGCCGTCGGCCCCGCTGTGCCCGCCTCCGTCACGAACCTGAACGCGTTCTTCGACTGGTGCAAACAGAATCCGGACAAAGCCACCTTCGGTTCCCCTGGCGAAGGCTCGATGCTGCACTTCATCGGCAGCATGACCGGCCGCAGCGCCGGGGTCGACATGCGTCACATTCCCTATCGCGGCCCTGGCCCCGCTGTCATCGACCTCGTGGGCGGCATGGTCTCCGCCGTGGTCGTGCCGCTCTCCGACCTCACCGAACTGGCCGGACAAGGCAAACTCCGCATCCTGGGCACGACCGGTGACGTCCGCAGCCGCTTCGTGCCCACGATTCCCACCTTCGCCGAGCAAGGCTTTGGCGAATACGCGATGGGCGTCTGGATTGCCGTGTTCGTGGCGGCAGGCACGCCCGCCCCGCTGATCGAACAATTGACCAAAACCCTGAAAAGTGCGCTGGACGACGCAGCTGTACGTGACAGCATGGGCACCCAATTGCAAGCGGTTCAATGGGGAGAGGCGGATGAGCTCAAGCAGCGAATCCGGCGTGAACGCGCAAGCTGGAAAAAAGCCGTGACGGCCTTGAATTTCTCCGTGGAAAGCTGAAGCGCCCGGGGGCGCTTGGAGGGGGGGCGCTCCCAAGACATAAAGCGCCCTCGTGGGGATCGGACAAACGCGCAGCGGATTTGCTAGTATTAGCACTGCCTATCCCCCACTCACGGTAAGGACAATTCCGTTGACGCGTGCGCTGCTTCACCGCCTGCTGCGGCTGCTTCTTCTTTCCACCACTGCGTTCGCAGCGGCGTGCTCGGTCACTCCGCCGCCCTCTGCGGAACTGCCGTTTCGCTTGCCGGAAGCCTTTGCAAGTCCTTCCCAACCAGAGATGGCGCAAAGCGACGCCTGGTGGCAGCGCTTTCAGGACGCGCAGTTGAACCAGTTCGTCGAACTCGCCTTGACGCGCAATACCGGCTTGGCGCAAGCACTGGCACGCCACAAGATCTCGGAAGCCCAAACCCGGCTGAGCCGCGCGGATCAACTGCCGCAAGTCGGCATCGGCGCGGGCAGTACGCGCCAACGCCAGAATCTGCAAGGCATGCCCGGCACAGGCGCCAACAACACGCTGAGCACCACCCACAGCGCCACGCTCGACATCAGTTGGGAACTCGACCTGTGGGGCCGTCTGTCGGCGCTCTCCGCGGCGGCGCAGGCCGACTATCTCGCCAGCGGCGAGCAACTGCGCGGCATGCGCCAATCGGTCGCCGCGCAAGTCACCCGGCTGTATTTCGAGATCGTGCATGCGCGCGCCCAGGTGACGCTGTCCGAACACATCGTTCGGTCATTGGGGGAAATGGCCCGGCAGATCAACAACCGTGTCACCGTTGGCATTACCTCACCCGCTGACGGCATGCTGGCCAATGCCAACCTCGATTCGGCCCGAGCAGGCCTTGAGCAACGGCGCGAGGCGCTCGAGCGCAGCTTGCGGCAACTGGAGGTGCTGATGGGCAACTATCCCAGCGGGCAGCTCCCCACTGCGGCGGACCTGCCCGCGCTGCCCTCCTCACCCGCCACCGGCATTCCGTCCGAACTGCTGACGCGCCGTCCCGACGTTCGCGCCGCCGAACTGGGTCTGCTCAGCGCGGGCTACCGCCGAGGGGCCGCCCAGCGCTCTTTCCTGCCTTCGCTATCGCTGAGCGGCTCGGCGGGTTATGCGGGCAGCCAACTCGCACAACTTTTCAGCGCCAGCAACTTGATCTGGTCCATCGCGGGACACATCGTGCAGCCAGTTTTCCAGGGCGGACGCCTGACCGCTCAACTGGATATTGCCGAAGGCCAGCATCAGGAGTTGCTGCACGCCTACGCGGAAACCGCTGTCAACGCCTTGGCCGAGGTGGAGAGCGCCTTGGTGGTGGACGCCTTGCTGCTGAACCGAGAAAACGCGCTGGACCGTTCCGCCAGCGCGGCGGAAGAAGCCGTCCGCGTCTCGTACAACCGTTATCTACAAGGGATAGACCCTTTTCTGAACGTGCTCGAAAGCCAGCAGCGCGCACTTGATGGCCGCAGCGCCCATATCACGGCCCGCCATGCCAGGCTGGATAACCGCATTGCCTTGCACTTGGCGCTCGGCGGCGGCTTCGAACAAGGACCACAACCATGACCCCACCTTGGCCCTTCCCCCTCGTCGCCCTGCTTGCGCTGGCCCTGAGTGCCTGCAGCGGCCAGGATGAGCCCGTGGACGATGCCGCACAATCGGCCGCCCCCGGCAATGTCCAGGCCGTCAGCGTCAGCGTTCTACCTGTTGAACGGCGGCAGCTGCAAGGCTGGGTCTATAGCCAAGGCACGGCGCGCTCGCGCCAGCGCGAGTTCCTGACCTTCACGCAACAGGGCATGGTGTCTTTCGTTGACCAGAAGCTGCGTGTTGGCAGTCCAGTCAAAGCCGGGCAATTGATTGCCCACCAAGCGCCGGAACGCGTCCAGGCGGATTTTCAGGCGGCCAAGGCCGGGCTGGCGGAAGCCGAAGCCAACCTGGCGCTCGCGCAAGTCACCCAGAAACGCTATGAGACCTTGATTGAACAACGGTCAGCCTCGCAGCAGGAACTGGATGAAGCCACGGTGCAAGTGCAGCATGCCATGGCCGCGCGCGACAATGCCCGCGCGCAACTGGCGCAAGCCCAGCTCGGCGTCAATGAATCCCGGCTGGTTTCACCGATCAGCGGCGTGCTGGCGCGGCTCAATATTGAAAAAGGCCGCTACTTCATGCCGAGCACCGTCCAGACCAATACGGAGCAAAGCGCGCTGCGCACCGTGCCCGCCATGGTGATAGACCCAACCCGCTTTGAGGTACGCGTTGATCTGCCCTCCTACGATTTCCGGCAGATTCAAACCGGGGCGCGGGCCGTGATCGGTGAAACACCACCGATTGACGGGCGCGACCTTGACCCGGAATCCCGCCAGGACAGCGTGGCCGGTTCGGTGCATGCGGTCAGCCCGTCGCTGGATCCGGAAACCCGCACGTTTGAAGTCATTGTCCATACCGAAGACAGCGATCACTTGCTGCAGGACGGCGAGTTCGTCGCGGTCTGGATTGCCGAACCGGCCCTGGAGGAAGCGCTGGCCGTGCCGCTGGAAGCCTTGCGCTTTCGCAACGATCAGTCCTTCGTCTTCGTTGCCGACGTCCAGAACGGCAAAGTCAGCGAGCGCCGGATAGAACTCGGGCAGCAGGCGGGCAACTACCGCGCGGTGACGGACGGTCTGACAGAAGGAGAATGGGTGGTGACGGACGGCCGGGCCGCGCTGAATGATGGGGAGCCCGTGCGCATTCTGCGCCATCACGGAAGCGCGCCATGAGTACGCCCCCGCCTTCCAGCGCCCTGGAGACCGATGAAGTCAGAAGCGCCCACCCGCTGGCC
>JBAYOI010000058.1:0-12615 GCA_041678365.1 Pigmentiphaga sp.
GAGACGGAAGTGCGCATCGGGGTCAGCCAGTCAAAAGCAAAACGATGCGTTCATTATAGATTGAGTTTCAGCAGCCTCCGGACAGCGCTGGGCCGTCCGGGCCGGGCGGCGGTTGGCAAGACGCCAGCGCGCGTGCTCTCTGGCGCTTACATGGACTTGTCAGTGGCGCCGTCGGCGCGAGGCGCTTCCACTTTCTTCATGCCTTCGAGTTCGGCTTCGGAAATATAGTCAAACACCTTGACGACCTTGCGCACGCCCTGCACGCCCGCGGCGAGTTCCGTGCCGCGCCGTCCTTCACGTTCCGTGACCTTGCCCATCAGGTAGACCACGCCTTGCTCCACTGACACCTTGAACGAGTTGGCGAAGATATCTTTGGCGTCAATGAGCGACGCCTTGATCTTGCTGGCGATCAGCAAGTCATTGGAGCGGGTGCTGAAGGAACTGGGGAAGTTTTCTTCCAGCTCGTTGACAACCTCGCGGACGTTTTCAACGGTGCGCGCCTGCAATTCGGCGTCTTGTTTGGCCTGCTGATTGGGGACCTGGCCGACCAGTAGCACCTTGCGGTCATAGACTTCAACGTTGATGCTGGCATTGTCATAGCGGCCGGAGAGCCGACTGGAGACCTTGAGCCCGATGTTCTTGTCTTCCACCTGCATGCCGACGGTGCGGCGATCGGTGGCGGCCAGCGTCGTGCCGAGCACGGCGCCGCCAACCAGCACCGGGGCGCAGGCCGTCAGGCCGAGGCTGGAGGCGAGCGCGGCTGCAATCAGAACGCGCGAGCTCAGTAAGCGGAAACGAAAAAGCGGCTGCATTAGAAATCTCCGAGCAGTTGGGCGTCGATGCCGTCGCACATGGCGTGCAGCAGCAGAATGTGGACTTCCTGAATACGAAGCGTGCGGTCGTGCGGCACACACAGATGGATGTCATTGTCATGCAGCATCTGGCCGATCTTGCCGCCATTCTTGCCAGTCAGCGCAATCACCTGCATGTCGCGGTGGTGAGCGGCCTCAATGGCTTCAATGACGTTTTTCGAGTTGCCGCTGGTGGAGATGGCCACCAGCAGATCACCGGGTTGGCCCAGTGCGTTGACCTGCTGGGAGAAAATGCGGTCATAGCCGAAATCATTGCCAACGGCGGTCAGGATGGAGGTGTCGGTGTTGAGCGCAATGGCGGCCAGCGGCAGGCGGTCACGCTCGAAGCGGCCGACCAGTTCGGCGACGAAGTGCTGGGCGTCAGCGGCTGATCCGCCGTTGCCGCAAGCCAGGATTTTGCCGTTGTTCGACAAGGTCATCACCAGCGCATCAACCGCGGCGGCGGTGGGCGCAGGCAGCAATTCCTGGCATTGTTCATGCAGCGCGATGGCATCGCGGAAATGGGCAGAGATACGGGCGGTTAGATCCATCGTCGGATTATCTCACAGGGCTTGTGCGCTCGGGCTGCAAGCGTTGTAAAGAGCGGTTGCGAAGGCCGCGTCAGAATGCGTGCTGGATCCAGTTGATGTCCGTGGCGCTGATGGCGATGACATCGAACCGGCAAGCCGGACGCGGCGTCGGCAATCGCTGGTAATACAGGGCGGCGGCTTTGCGCAGGCGCTGCTGCTTGGCGGACGTGACGCTGGCGGCGGCACCTCCGAAGGCGGCATGACTCCGGTAGCGGACCTCAATAAAAAGAAGCAGCCTGCCATCCCGAGCGATCAGGTCCAGCTCCCCGAAACGCGTTGTGACGTTTCGCGCAACACAGCGAACGCCGCGCTGCGCGAGGTAGGCCACGGCTTCGTCTTCGTGGAGCAGGCCTTTTCGCTGCATCGGAGATTGTAATGACTCTCGCCCGCTTGCGGGCTTTTTCCCGCGTGTCCGCCGTTGTTTCTGCGCGCGGCGCTGGGCCAGCGCGGCCGCCCAATAGGCCGGGTCAAGATCGGGCGGGGCGAGTGTTGCGCGTTTCATCGCGACTGCGGCCAGCGGCTCAAGGTATGCTTGCGGCTATGGAACCAGAAGCTATTGTTGATGCGAATTTCTCCGGCGCGCCGGGCCTGCTGCGCCTGTTGGAAAGCCTGTACCGGCAAGACTGGCCGACTGCCGCGCTCTACGTCGTGGCCACGCCGATCGGCAACCGGGGGGACTTGAGCTTGCGCGCCCAGGTGGCGCTGCAAAAAGCCGATGTGATTGCGGCCGAAGATACGCGGCAGACCCGCCCGCTGATGGAAGCGTGGGGAATTGCCACGCCGCTGATCGCGGCGCACCGCCACAACGAGGCGGCGGCGGCCAGCCAGATCGTGGAGCGTTTGCAGCGCGGAGAACGGGTGGCCCTGGTCTCGGACGCGGGCGCGCCCGGCGTCAGCGATCCGGGCGCCCGCATCGTGCGCGCCGTGCGCGACGCCGGGTTCCGGGTCGTGCCCTTGCCGGGCGCCAGCGCTGTGATCACCGCCTTGATGGGCGCGGGCGTGACCACGGATGAGAATCCCGCGTTCGTGTTTGCCGGGTTTGCGCCATCCAAGTCCACGGCCCGGAAAAAATGGTTCGAGCAATGGAGCACGGTGGCCGCGCCCGTCGTCATGTATGAATCGCCGCACCGCCTGGCGCAGGCGCTGAAGGATCTGGAGACGGTGGCGGGTCCGGCGCGGCGCGTGACGCTGGCGCGTGAGCTGACCAAGCGGTTTGAGTCGATCGTGACCTTGCCCCTGGGCGAGGTGCAGGCCTGGCTGCGGGCGGATGCGCATCGCGCCCAGGGCGAGTTCGTGCTGATCCTGGAGGCGCCGCTGGAAGCGGAGCCGGTGCTGGATGCGCAGGTGGAGCAATGGCTGCAAGCGCTGCTGCCGATGCTGAGCGTGAAGGACTGCGCCAAAGTGGCGGCCCAGGTGACCGGCCTGCCCAAAGATGCGCTGTATGCGCGTGCCCAGCAACTGAAAGAACGGCAATCGAAACACGGCTGATCCGGGGTTGTCCGCAAAGCCCGATCCTAGCGTGATCGGGGGCGGCTGGATCAGGCAAGCAGGACCCGCCCGTCCTACCTTTCCACGACGATGCCCTGGATATTGGCGTGGTTCCAGAGCTGAGAGGCATCGGCTTCGGCCATGGCGCGGCTTGGATAGGGCCCGAGCTGGACCCGGTGCATCGCGCCGGTGGATTCAACGCGGAAATCGCTGGACTGCAAGGCGGCGCTGCGCAGCTGCGAGATCATGGCCTGGGCATTGTCCAGATTGCTGAAGGCGCCCAGTTGCAAATACAAGCCGGATGCCTGGCCCGCTGGCGCCGGGGCGCTGGCCACGGCGGTGGTGTTGCCGCCGCGTTGCTGGCGGATACGCGCGATTTCATCCGGCAACAGCCGTTCCACAATGACATCGGCGTGCCCATGCCGAATGATATCCAGCTTCAGCGCAGCGGTATAAGAGAGATCAATGACGCGGTCGGGGTGGAAGGGGCCGCGGTCATTGACGCGCACAATGACGGATTGCCCGGTATCGGCACGGGTGACGCGGGCGTAGCTCGGCAAGGGCAGCGTGGTGTGCGCCGCCGTCATGCCGAACATGTCGTAGATCTCGCCGTTGGAGGTGCGCGCGCCATGGAATTTCTTGCCGTACCAGGACGCTTTGCCGCGTACGCGATAAGGCCGGTTGGACGTGTCCGGCACATAGCGCTTGCCGAAAATCACATAGGGCTTGTTCGCCCCGCTGGCAAATGGCTCCACCTGCGGCAGCGGGTCCGGGAGCTCCATCAGGCCGGGCGGAATATCCTGCGGCGGGCCGTCATCCTTGTAATAGCCCCCCTGGCTGGACACGCTCCAGGGCTTGGAGCCGCTTTTCTTCGGACTGCTGCCGCAACCGGCCAGCAGCGCCGCCGCGACGATCAGCACTAAAAAGGACGGCCTTGCGCAACGGAAGGAAAAAAAATGGACCATGGTTTACCGCGGAGGAAGATCGGAATCAGTCAGGTCAAAATGGCGCTGTGCGCGATGCCGGACCAGCACCGGACCGTAATCCTTGAACAACTGCGCCAGTTGTTCAACCACGTACACCGAACGGTGCTGGCCGCCCGTACAGCCGATCGATACCGTCAGATAGCTGCGGGTATCTTGCGTGTAATGCGGCAGCCAGGTCTGGATGAAGGACATGATGTCGTCGATCAGCCGTTTGACCAATGCGTCGGCAGCCAGGTAATCCGCCACCGCTTGATCTCGGCCGGTCAGCGGGCGCAGTTCGGGTTCGTAGTGCGGATTTGGCAGGCAGCGCGCGTCGAACACCATGTCGGAGTCGTTCGGCACGCCCCGCTTGAAGGCAAAGGATTGGAAGGTCAGCACCAGCGGCGGATTCCGGAGCTGGATGGTCTGGCGGATCCAACTGCGTAACTGCGCGGTCAGCAGGTCCGTGGTGTCGATGACGTGGCTCAAGTCGCGGACGGTCCCGAGTATTTCGCGCTCCGTGGCAATACAGTGTTCCAGCGACGGCGGCTGGTCGTTGCGCGTGAGTCGGCTGCTGAGCGGGTGGCGTCTGCGTGATTCCGAATAGCGCTGGATTAGCGTCGGGGTCTCGGCGTCCAGAAACAGCAGGGTGACGTGGATGCCTTGGGCCTGAATCGCGCTCAGCATGTCCGGCAACGCGTCAATGCTGCCGCCGCTGCGGCCATCAATGGCAATGGCAAGGCGTTCTTGTCCGCGTTGCTGGGCAAGCTGGATGAGTTCTTCCAGAAAAGGCAGCGGAAGATTGTCAATACAGTTGTAGCCCGCATCTTCCAGCGTTCGCAGCGCCACGGACTTACCTGAACCCGACATGCCCGTAATCAGGACTACACAAGGACCGGTGTCCTGTTGCGTCAGCAAGGCGTTCACGTCACTCCCCATTCTGGATGGCCTCCATTTGTCGTTCCATGAAGTCTGCCATGGTATCAATACCGCGAAGTTGCAACACCATGTTGCGCACCGCCGCTTCAACCAGAACGGCCAAGTTGCGGCCCGCTGCCACCGGCAGCACGAATTTGCGAATCGGCAGGCCGAGGATTTCCTCGTTGATGGCTTGCAGCGGCAGGCGCTCGAAGTGGGCCTCGGGGGCGGTGGTGCGCACCAGATGCACGATCATCTTGAGCCGCATCTTGCGCCGGACCGAGGTTTCTCCAAAGATGGCGCGAATGTCGAGCAGGCCCAGGCCGCGCACTTCAAGCAGATTGCGCAGCAATTCCGGGCAACGGCCTTCGATCACGTGCGGGGCAATGCGGGACAGTTCAACGGCGTCGTCGGCCACCAGACCATGGCCGCGCGAAATCAGCTCCAGCGCCAGTTCGCTTTTCCCGAGGCCGGATTCGCCGGAAATCAGCACGCCCATGCCCAGGACGTCCATCAGCACGCCATGCACGGTCACGACCGGCGCGAGCTTTTTGGAGACGTAGAAGCGCAGGAATTCGATCAGCAGCGCGGCGGGCAGCGTGGTGCACAGCAAGGGCAGACGATGCTGCTGGCAGAACTTGATCAGATCGTCGGGCGCGCGCAGCGCATCGCCCAGGATCAGGGCGGGCACGCCGCCTTGGCGCAGTTCGTCCAGGTGATGGTGGCGCTTGCGCGGATCAAGACGCTGGTAATAGGACAGCTCTTCCGGGCCGAAGACCTGAATCCGGGCGGGGTGGATCAGGTTGAGGTGGCCCACTAGGTCCGCGGCGGCCAGACAGGTTTCGGGGAAGATGGGCGTGTGTTCGGTTTCCTGGCCGGCCAGCCATTGCAAGGCAAGGCGATCGGCGTTGTCGGCAACCAGAGAGGCAAGGGTCAACATGGCGGGTGGTCACAATACGAACGCCACCGCCAGAATTCAGGCTGTGGCGTCGAGTTGAGTAGGTTCCCAATGCGTCAGCAGCGAGTGAACGGTACTGGCGGAGGGTTCGATGGAAAGCTCGTCTCTGAGGGTTTTGCTGGACAGCATTTGCGCCAGCTCGGCCAGGATTTCAAGGTGTTGTTGCGTGGCTTGTTCCGGTACGAGCAGGATGACCATCAGGTTGACCGGCTTGCTGTCCGGCGCTTCAAAGTTGATGGGTTGCGCCAGCCGGACGAAGGCGGCCACCGCCTCATTCAATCCCTTGATCCTGCCGTGCGGGACGGCCACGCCATGACCAAGGCCGGTGGAACCTAGCCGTTCGCGTGAAAACAGGCTGTCAAAGACCACGGAGCGAGCAATGCCGTGATTGTTTTCAAAAAGTAGGCCGACTTGTTCGAACACCCGTTTCTTACTGGTGACTTCGAGATCAAGAACGACGTTTGAAGGGGGAAGTATCCGCGAGATCTGATTCATGGTGGGGGTGCCGGTCTGCACTGATACGTGATGTATGGAATGCGAACGGCTGGAAATCTTAGGACTATGGTGGCGAATTATAGCCACCCCTCCTGATAAGTCTACGTTGAAAGCAACGTCCGTCCTACGGAGGGGAGGTTCCGGCGGGCCTGTCAGTGCAGTGCATGCACCGCTTCAGGCCCGTCATGGCTAGGTCAAGTCTTCCATGGCTTGACGTTTGACCTCAGGCTCCACGCGGGGTTGCTGGATTATTTTATCTTTATATTTGATGACCTGGCGGTCAACTTTGTCCATCAGTAGATCAATGGCGGCGTAGAGGTTCTCCTCGACGGCCTCGCAGTGCACATCCTTTCCTCTGACGCGCATGGTTACTTCCGCGCGATGTTTGATTTTTTCTACCGACAACTGCACCTGGACGTCGATGACATGATCGAAATGCCGCAAGACACGTTCCAGCTTATTCATGACATGGGCGCGAATGGCCGGTGTAATCACAAGATGATGTCCGTTGATGGTCAGATTCATGTAAAACCCTCCTTCGAGCATGAACTGGGGGAAGCCCCCTGGGACACCCGCTTCAGCAGGTGCAAAAACATGGCATGTGACATTGATTCTGTGGCAATGCGGGCAGTGCGGCAGAATCAATGTGACGCGTCATCAGACGGAACCCAAGAAGAATGTTCTCCTTTTATATCAGGTATGGAGACTAAAAATTTCCTTTCAAGGATGAAAAAAGCTAAGGATAAACCCGGGCCGTTTAAATCTGCCTGCGCTGCGACGCGGCGTCGATGCCGAGTGTTTCCCGGTACTTGGCAACGGTGCGGCGGGCGACCACGAAACCCTGTTCGGCCAGTAACTGGGACAGCTTGTTGTCCGACAAGGGCCGCAATGGATTTTCCGTGGCGACCAGCTGCTTGATCAAGGCGCGCACCGCCGTGGACGAGGTGGTTCCTCCTGTTTCGGTGGATAGCTGGCTGGCAAAGAAATGCTTGAGCTCGACGGTGCCGAACGGAGTCAGCATGTATTTCTGCGTGGTGACCCGGGAGATCGTCGACTCATGCAAGTCCAGTTTATCGGCTATTTCGCGTAATACAAGGGGGCGCATCGCAATATCGCCCTGTTCGAAGTAGGCGCTCTGCTCGGCCACAATGGCGTTTGCCACCCTCAGAATGGTGTCGAAGCGCTGCTGCACGTTCTTGATCAGCCAGCGTGCTTCCTGCAATTGCTGGTGCAGCCCCGCATGATGGCGGGCGGTATCGGCTTTCAGGAAGTCCGCGTAGCGCTGGTGGATCCGCAGGCGCGGCACCGCCTCGGGGTTCAGCGAGACCAGCCACTGGTTCTGCGATCGCCGGACGATCACGTCAGGCACGACGTAATCGGCCGCCTTCGAACCGTAACGCGCGCCCGGCCGCGGACTCAACTGGCGGATCAGGGCATGGGCCTGGCGCAAGGCGGCTTCGCTGGCACCCAGGGTTTTTTTCAGGGCGGCATAATCGCGCCGGGCCAGCTCGGGCAAGTGCAGTTGCGCCAGACGGCGGGCCAGGACCAGCAGGTCCGGATCCGCCGCGGCAGGCATCAGGCTCAGGTCGGGGCGGCGCAATTGCAGGGTCAGGCACTCCGACATTGTGCGGGCGCCGACGCCGGACGGATCGAACGATTGCAGCAGGGCGAGCGCGGCGTTCAGTTCGTCGCGATCAACCTCGAGTTCAGTCGGTATCCAGTCCAGCAGCTCGTCCAGCGGCGTTTCCAGGTAGCCGTTGTCGTCCAGCGCATCGATCAGCAGTTCGACCAGGGCCGTATCGCGCCGCGTGGCTTGGGTCAGCGCCAATTGAGCCAGCAGGTGTTCGCGCAGCGACGGCTCGGGCGCCATGATCGAGGACAGGCCGTCATCGTCGCGTCCTTGCCAGTCCGAGACGGCTTCGCTCGGCTCCGCGGTCAGCGGCGGCTCCGGCTCGGCGTCAGCGGCGCTGGTACTGGCCGGGACCTCGGCGTCCGGGCTGGATTCGGCGTGTTGGAAGTCAGCGCCGGTTTCGTCCTCCTGTTCAAGCAGCGGGTTGCTTTGCAAAGCTTGCTCGACCTCCTGCTGCAGCTCAATGGTGGACAGCTGCAGCAAGCGGATGGATTGCTGCAAGGCCGGGGTCAGCGCAAGCTGCTGGGCGGTTCGAAGTTGCAGGCCGGGCTTAAGCATCGGGCTTTACATGCGGAAGTGTTCGCCCAGGTACACACGCCTGACGGCGGGGTTGTCGACGATTTCATCCGGATGGCCGCTGGCCAGCACGCAGCCGTCGCTGATGATGTAGGCGCGGTCGCAGATGCCCAGGGTTTCACGCACGTTGTGATCGGTGATCAGCACGCCGATGCCGCGGTCCTTGAGGAAGCGGACGATGCGCTGGATTTCAATCACGGCAATCGGATCAACGCCGGCAAAGGGCTCGTCAAGCAGGATGAAGCGCGGCGAGGTGGCCAGCGCGCGGGCGATTTCAACGCGCCGCCGTTCACCGCCGGACAGGGAGATGGCGAGGGTGTCGCGGATGTGGGTGATTTGCAGTTCGTCGAGCAGGGTTTCAAGCCGGTGCTCGACCTCGGTGGTATGCAGCGGCTTGCCGTGTTCGTTGCGCTGGATTTCCAGAACGGCCCGGATGTTCTGCGCCACGTTGAGCCGCCGGAATACGGAGGCGTCCTGCGGCAGATAGGACAGGCCAAGGCGCGCCCGTTCGTGGATGGGCAACCGGGTGACGTCGGTGCCTTCAATCCGGATAGCACCCGCATCCGCGGGGATCAGGCCCACGATCATGTAAAAACAGGTGGTCTTGCCCGCGCCGTTCGGGCCCAGCAGGCCCACGACTTCGCCGCCGGAGACCTCAAGCGACACATCCTGGACGACGTTGCGGCGCTGGTAGGACTTGCGCAGCCCCTGGGCCTGCAGGATGCCGGGTGCGGAGGAAGGCAAGGAGGAGGAAGAGCGATCCTGCATTATTCATTGACCTTTGGAAGCGGGCGGGCAGGGACTGGCAGGAGAAGACGAGGCATCGTCGCCCTTGGGCTGGATCACGGTCCGCACCCGTCCGCCGTCCTTCTGCTGGCCGCCGCCCGTCGCGGTATAGGTTTCAGTCCGTTGATAGTAGGTGATCTGCTGGCCGCGGACTTCATCAACGCTGACGCCGCAGGCCAGCCGTTTGACCAGCGCCTGGCCGGTGAAGATCAGCCGTTCGTTGCGGCCGTCGTAGTCGACGCGTTCGGCCTGGCCTTCCACCCACTCGTCAGTGCCGCTGCGGCGTTGCCGGACGTGCACCAGCTTGTTGGCCGAGCCGGAGGCGATCGCGTATTGGTCGCCGGAGGGCTCTTCCCGTAATTCGAGCCGGTCGGCGCGCAAGGTCAGGCTGCCTTTGGTCAGCACCACGGCGCCGCTGAAGACCGTGGTTTGCTTCAGATCGTCATAGCGCAAGGCGTCGGCGTCAATGGTGGTGGGCGCCTGGCGATCCGCGGCTGGATTGGCCAGGGCGGCGGACAGGCCCAGCAGCATCGACGCGGAAGCCAGGAGGAGGTGGCTGGCAAACGGGGCTACGTTGAAGTGTGCCACGATGAGATTCCTATTTTCGAGTCGGGGAAGGGGGCGCGTTCGAGCCGCCCTGCGCCGGAATGACGACTTGCGGCTTGCGGGCCACCTGCAGCTCGCGCGTCACGTTGTTGTAGGTCATGCCTTGTCCCTGGATCCGGCTGCTGCCGTGCACGATGGTGGCGGGGGCGTCAGTCTGCGCGACTTCCGTATCCGGGAACAGCATCATGTGGGTGCTGGTGATGGTCAGGGCGGGCCGTTCCTGGCTGGCCTGGCGCTGGAAGCGCACGTTGCCGTTCAGCGTGATGCGGGCGCCGTCCTGGTCCATGCGCGCTTCATCGGCGCTGACCTGGGTGGGCGGGTTGCCGTCAGTTTCGGTATAGCCGCGAAAGCGGGTGACGTCGGACGAATCGTCATCAGGATAATGGACCAGCCGGTCTCCTTCAACGCGGGTGCGCGGCACACCGGCTTCGTCGCTCTGGATCAGCACGAACTGATCAATATAGGTATCAATCTCGTGCGTCAGGCGGCGCGGCGGATCCTGCATGATTGAACGCTCGGCCACCGAGGCCGCCCACCAGGTGCCCGCAACCAGCAGCATGAGCAGAAGGATGGAGATTCCGGTGGCGAGTCGGTCTTTCATAGGTTTATTGGGGAGACAGGTCCGCGCGCAAGGTGGTCAGGCTGCGGGTTGAGACGAAGGTGCCGAGCCGACCCTGCGCGGCCAGAATGACGTCGCACACTTCGCGCACCGCGCCGTGTCCGGCCTGTTGCGTTGAAACCCAGTGCGCCGACTGCGCCACGTAGGCGGGGGCGGACGGCACGCTGACCGCCAAGCCCACCAGCTGCATGGCGGGCAGGTCAATCAGGTCATCACCCATGAAGCCGATCTCACCGGGTTCGAGCTGATGCTTTTGCGCCAGCAGCGCCAGCGCCGCGGCTTTATCGCGCACGCCTTGCAGCACCTCACTGACGCCCAGGTCCGCGGCGCGCAAGGCCACCTGGGCCGAATTGCGGCCCGTCATGAAGGCCACGATGATGCCGCTTTCCTGGAGCATGCGGATGCCAAGGCCGTCAAAGGAGTGAAACTGCTTGATCAGTTCACCTTGGGCGCCATAGAACAGGCGGCCATCGGTCATGACGCCGTCGACGTCGAAAATCATCAGGCGCAGGGCCTGGGCGCGTTCGCGGACGTCCTGCGGCACGCGGGCCAGGATCATGGCCTCCGCGGGGTGGGGGATGGAGGGGGAGTGCGTTGTCATAGTCAAAGTACCTTGGCAGCCATCAGATCGTGCATGTGCAGCGCGCCAATCAGACGGCCTCCCGGTTCCTGGACCAGGAGCTGATTCTTGCGGTGATGGTCCATCAGCGCGGCGGCTTCGGTTGCCAGCGCGTCAGGTCCGATGGAGAGCGGGTTGCGCGACATGCCGACGGCGACGGTCAGCGGGCGGATATCCCCTTCGCGCTCGATCAGCCGACGCAAGTCGCCGTCCGTGAAAATGCCGACCACGCGGTCATCGTCCACCACGACCGTCATGCCCATGCCCTTGCGGGTCATTTCCAGCAAGGCTGCCGACACCGGACTGTCCGAGCGGACGGTGGGCAGGTCGATGCCGTGGCGCATGACGTCGCGGACATAGGTGAGTAATCGTCGGCCCAGCGCGCCGCCCGGGTGGGAGCGGGCGAAGTCTTCCGGGCTGAAGCCGCGCGTGGTCAGGCAGGCCACCGCCAAGGCATCGCCCAGCGCCAGCGCGGCCGTGGTGCTGGCCGTGGGTGCCAGGTTCAGCGGGCAAGCTTCCTGCGGCACGCTGGCGTCCAGGTGCACGTCCGCGTGCAGCGCCAGCTCTGACTCCGGCTTGCCGGTCAGCGCAATCAGCCGGGTGCCGAGCCGCTTCAATGACGGCACAATGGTCAGCAGTTCGCCAGTGGTGCCTGAATAGGAAATGGCAATGACCACGTCGTCTTCGGTAATCATGCCGAGATCGCCGTGCGCGGCTTCCGCGGCATGCACGAAAAATGCCGGGGTGCCCGTTGACGCCAGCGTGGCCGCCAGCTTGCGGCCAATATGTCCGGACTTGCCCACGCCGCTGACCACGACCCGGCCCGTACAGCGCAGCAGCAGCTCGACGGCGCGGACAAAGGTATTGTCCAGGCGCGCCGACATGGCCTGCAAGGCGGCGATTTCGATGTCCAGCGTTCGGCGTGCTCCATCCAGAATGTCAAGAGATTGTTCGCGATTTGCGCTGAAAGCGGAGGAAGATCCGTATTGAATGCCGTTCATGGTTAAACTGGGTTCTGCGATCGGGGGCGAGTGACGCCCGGGATTGACGAATCCCTGAGTCACAACGATCTGCCAGTATAGTAGCAACCGCCGTTTCCATGCTGGCTTGCTTGCGATTTCTACGGAACGCTTGGGTCCGTGGTCACCCTGTCCATGAACTTTTTGGAATGCCTGATTCATCATGACTCTGGATTCGAACTACATCCGTGACCAGATCCGGACGGTACAAGACTGGCCCGAGCCCGGCGTCCAGTTCCGAGACATCACCCCCTTGTTGCAGGATCCGCGCAGTTTCCGGGTGCTGGTCAACCACTTCGTCTACCGCTATATGCACCACCGCCTGGATCTGATTGCAGGCATTGATGCGCGCGGCTTCATTCTGGGCAGTGTGCTGGCCTACGAGCTGAACCTCGGTTTTGTGCCGGTGCGTAAAAAGGGCAAGCTGCCGTTCACCACGATCAGCGAAGAATATGACCTGGAATATGGCAGCGGATCGGTGGAAATGCATGCCGA
>JBAYOI010000059.1:0-12591 GCA_041678365.1 Pigmentiphaga sp.
AACCTTCCAACACCACGCCCTGGTTCTGGAGTGACCAGTACGATGTCAAGCTGCAAATGGCCGGACTCTCAATGGGTGCGGATCATTGGGAAACGCACGGCGACCCGACAAGCGGCAGTTTCAGTGTCCACCATTTCAAGCAGGGTCAGCTGATTGCCGTTGATAGCGTCAATGCAAGCAAAGAACATCTTCAGGCTAGAAAATGGCTGGAGGGAAAATAAAGAGCCTCGGCACAGGAGACAACCCATGTTATTCACACTCAATCTCTGCTTGCTGAGACTGCGGAAACCCTTCTCCTCGCACCAAGCTCGTACAAGTGCGTAGGGAGGACAACATCATGGACGCGTCCGCTTGGCCACGCCAAGCAATCTCATAAGCGGAGCCATGTGCAACGGTTGCCACCAGAAAAGGCACCCCCAACATCACCGCACAGTTACCGGCGAACCCCCACGTCTTCACTGCAATATGCCCTTGGTCATGATAAAGAGCGATGACTAAGTCGTATTGGCCATCGATACATTGCCGGAACACACTATCCGGCGCGACGGGACCATAGGCGTCAATGCCTTCTTGTACGGCTTGCGCTACAGCTGGGACTAATTCAGCGCTATCCTCCACGCCATCACAGTGCGGATTCAAACCAGCAACAGCGATCCGCGGATGCGGCATCCCCCACTTTCGCAAGCTGTGATCGGCAAGACGCAGCAGAGTCAAAACCCGGTCGCACTTGATGTGTTTATCCAGCACTTCCCTTAATGAAATGTGATGGGTAAGATGCGCCACACGTAGCGGACCCGTTACCAACATTTGATAGTTTTGACGCAAATCAGGAGGCATAAGCGTCAAGCCAGCCATCTTGAGGCTATCGGAGTTGACAGGGCCAAAGATCACACCACCAAGCTCACCTGATCGAGCGAACTCACATGCTCTGTGAAACGCCTGCACCGTTGCTTCACCGACCGCTCCTGTCGCCTGCCCTGGCAATAGCTCCTCCGGCCTCAGCCGACCTGTATCGAGAATGTATAAACCCTCGTCCGCCTCATGCACTTCGGCAATCGCGCTGACGGTATGCAAGGGGCGACGTATACCCGTTAGATCGAGTGCGCGCTGCGCCAGCCACGCTTCCCCAATCATGAGCACTCGTTCCCCCTCTTCAAGATATAAGTTAGCCGCTTTGACGGCCACTTCAGGACCGATGCCATTAGCGTCGCCCAGCGTCATCCCGATGACCGGTGGAAAACCCATGTTTTGCTCCTGGAATCTTTACATGTAGGTTGATACTCAGAGTGGGCCATGTCCCCAAAGACTGGGCGTTGAGAGTCGCTTTACATCCCAGGACGCCGGGTCAACGGAAATCCCCTCACAACCATATTCGACAGCAATTCCGTTGGGAGAAATGCCATAATATGAAAAGGTAAGATCATTACTGTGCCGCCCCAAGTCCGCCCGAATCGGTATCTGAAAAACGCTTGCTCGCTCGCGGCAATGACCCACTTCATCTATGTTTTCTACTTCAATCATAATGTGGTCAAGGCCATCAGGGGCACCAGCCAGGGCCAGGCTGTGATGCCGCTTGTCGGCAGCATGCAAGAACACCAAAGAAAGCGGTTTGCCCCGCGCCTCGAAGTCTATGTAGTCACTAACGCCAAAGCCGAGCATCTCAACATAGAAAGTTTCGCATTCAGCCAATGCTTGACAACGTAATACAACATGCCCCAGCCTGAGACTTGAAACTCCCACTGGCGATATAAACGGCTCTACGGGCAAGGCTGAACCATGGAAGAACTCCAAAACATTTCCACGTGGGTCCGTCATTCGAGCCAGTTCAAGTACATCACGTGCTTTCGCCTCATCGGCAGAACAGACCTGTATGTCAACCTTCTTGGCCCGCAACTGCTCGAGAAACAGTCGAAAGTCAGACGCGTTACGGAGCTGCCACCCCAGGGTGACCAGCCGACCATCCGTGCCAGGCTCTATTCGCAAGCGAAAGCTACGTTCATCCAATCGGACGCGCCAAGCTTGAGTTTTACTTTCTTCAACCACCATGGCACCCAGCACGTTTTGCGCATAATCAGCCCAAGCCTCCGGATTGTCCGCTTCCATGATGACGTAGCCTAATGAAAATATTGACATGCGCTCCTCCTATTCTTGGTTTGCTCATCAGGCGGGCCAGACCCGCACCGCCTCTTTATTAAAAGTGACAGCGACCTTTTCTCCCTCGACAAGCTGAGCGCCTCTTGGCACATTCACATTGATGCGCCTCCCCTCTTTCAGCACCACCTCACACTCATACCGATCACCCAGAAACAAAATTGCGTCAATCAAGCCGCAAAGCTCATGGGCCCCGGTAGTACGCTGATCCGTGGACAGTGCCATACTTTCCGCACGAACACTGAGCTTGACTGCATCGCCTGCTTGCAAAGTATTGGCCACAGCATCTTCGGGAACGTCGACGCAGCCCCCAGAAACCAGTTGCACGACCGAACCGTCAACGTCACGCTTCGTCAGAACGCCATCCAACGTAATATTTCTGCCAATAAAGTCACGCACAAACGGTGTGCAGGGGTTATCGTACAACCCCACGCTATTGTCGATTTGTTCAAAACAGCCAGCACGCATGACACCGATGCGGTCCGACAAAGTGAAGGCATCCAGCTGGTCGTGCGTTACCAAGATGACTGTCACCCCCAGCGTCCGTTGTATACGTTTGAGCTCAAAGCGCAAGGACTGCCGCAAATGGACATCGAGATTACTGAAGGGCTCGTCCAGCAGGAGTAGACTCGGCTCCCCCACCAGCGCCCGTGCCAATGCAACGCGTTGCTGCTGCCCGCCACTGAGTGCAGGTGCAGGGCGGTCGGCATACGCATCCATCGCGACAAGTTTGAGGATCTCCGAGACTTGTGCTGTGGACTTTCCTTGCACGCGCAGTGGATAGGCCACATTCTCAAAAACCGTCATGTGCGGCCAAATAGCATAGCTTTGAAACACCATGCCAATACCACGACGGTTAGGCGGCACAAACTTTTGTTTCGAAACCGACACCCAATGCTGTCCCTCAAATAGGACTTCTCCAGCATCCGGCTGTTCTAAACCCGCAATAATGCGAAGCGTGGTCGATTTTCCGCAACCACTTGCACCTAACAGGGTAAAAATTTCACCCCGTTGGACATCCAAATTGAGGTTGTTAATGACGGTATTGCCCGCAAAGCGTTTGACCAATCCGTTGATGGATAAAATCGTGCTGTCGACACTAGCCCGATCATTGACTCGCCCTTCACTCATCGACGAACTCCCGCTTTTAAGCCCACGCATTTTGAAATCAGTGCCACACCAACCGTCACCCCCACGACAACTGTCCCCACGACTGCCGCCGCCTCATATCGTCCTTCCACCATGTACTCAAGTTGCAAAATGGCCAAAGGACGGTTGTCGCTGGTCGTCAATAACGCCAATTGGCCAATACTGCGCCCTGCCGTGACGAACCCCATGAGTCCAGCAACGAGAATGGATTGCAATGTAAGTGGAATCGCTATCCGCCACATTGTCTGCAATAGCGAGGCACCCGACAGGAATGAGCTTTCCTCCAAGTCTTTGGAAAGCTGCATCAATGCACTTTTGATGACTTGCACACCCACAGTCAGTGTCGTCATCCCCACCGCCAAAATCAGCAGAATGGTGCTGCCATAGAAAGCACTCATCATCGGCGTCGACAGAACCATCCAGAGAAAGGCCAATGAAAACAGAACACCTGGCATGCTGAAAGGTACCCAGGACAGCAAATCGACGACAGTTGCCAGCCGACTTTTGTCTCTCACCACCACGTAGGCCATACCAAAACCAACAACCATCATGAAACACGCCGCGCCCAGAGAAAGCTTGAGCGTATTTCCTAAAGAACCGACAAAGACCCTGTCACCAAGCACTTCGTGCCAATGCATGAGCGTCCAAGCATTGGAAATATCAAAAAAGCCATACATTGTCATCAACGTCCCTGCCACCATAAACAGCAACGGCACCACGGTTAGCAGCAGCAGCACGGCAACCACGAATGCAAAGGCAATCCAGCGCCAGCGCCCCAATTGCAAAAGTCGACTTTGCGCTTTTCCTCCCACGGTCTGGTAGCCGCTCTTGCGAACAGCCCTGAACTGGAGCCACACCAAGACCGCCATCAGCAGCATGATAGCTACGCCTAAGGCACTGGCTACTGAGTAATCAGGTGGATCGTTCTGAACGAGGCGATAGAGCAAGGTACTGTACACATCAACTCGAGGCGGCGTACCAAGCACCAGCTCGATCTCAAATGACTCAAGAGAACGAATAATTCCCAGCACCGTCACAACGATGATGGTTGGCGCCACAATAGGGAGAAAAATTCTTCTCACCGTTTGGAAAGCCGTATCCCCCGAAATCCGAGAGGCCTCTTCAAGTGATGAATCAACCATCCGGAAAACCGGAGTCATCAACATCACCTTGGCGGAAATCGCCGTCGTGATGAGATGAGCGAAAATAATTCCTCCGAAGCTATAGATGTTGAATGGCCCTAGCGACGAGGCACCATTCAACATTTCCCTCAGCCCCTGGTTGATGAGCCCGAAAGACGGATCGAGCAAAAGAATCCACCCTTGCACGACACTCAATGATGGCAAGAAAAACGAGACCCAGAAACCAAACTCGAGCCAAGGTGCTGCAGGCACATCTGTTCTGGCAATCAGCCACGAAATCATCACTGAGATCGGCAACGAAATAGCGGTGTACATCAGCCCGAGCAAGACCGTATTAAGCAACGCCGCTAGAATTCGCGGCTCGGATAGAACGGCTTTCCAAGCCCGCAAACTGAATTCAGCGGTCTCAGCCGAAGGAACACCTTCACGAATGCTGCCCATCACCAACAGGAGCAATGGATACACAGCAAATAGACACAGCAACACTAATACAAGCAATGAGATCAGCGTCAAACCATTCGGCATGCGTTTGGTCATTGCACCTCCTCTCAGCGGCAATATGCGCCCCGCTCTCTTTTATCAATCAGCCCCGAATACCGGACTGCTCCGACCTCGCAATCCTCACTCGCCTTTTGCTAAGCGCTCAGCCCAGTGGCGATAGAACCCTCGCAAAAAGGTGTCATCCGTAATGTTTCCAACTGACACCAGAGGGGGCATCCAGGCATGGGGCGGTGTTGTCTCTTCCCGATGCAGCCCCCGTGAAACATCGTTCCACGGACTGCCCGTCACGGCATAGCCGTCCATGCAAGAGTGAAACACTTCCATGTCATCCGGCGTACCAAAACCGGTCGGTCCATAGAATTTTTCATATGCCCTCAGCAAGGACGCCTGGTCTTCATCGCGACGTGCAAAGAAGTAGCCAGTAACCCGAGTCCGGCGTAACTCCAAGGGGTGTATCACCCGAATCTGGGGCGCGGGCTCTTCCAACACAATAAGGTTCGGGAAAAGGTAAAGATGCTGCTGAGGGACCCCTTCAGCACTTACGGTAATAACGGTGCCGTGCCCATTACCTAAGTCGACAGCAAGGGCCTGGGACAAATTTTTTAATCCAATGACCCGTTCCCCCCGTGCTCGGCGAATATCCATGAAACTTTTATGGATGAAGGGCACATGGTAATAATCAAGTGCATTTTCCGCTTGCAGCTTCCAGTTTCCTTGGTACTCGTACTGACTTGATCCTGGCAGGACCTTTATTGCATCGGCACTTTTATCAAGGATCAAATCAAGATAGCGGGCAGCCAAGCCCAAATGCTCCGCTAAAGCCTGCTCACCGGGAGACAACCGTACGAAAATAAATCCACGATATGACTCAACACCAGGCAGAGGCGTCAAAGAAAGCTGTGATAGATCAAAGGTATCCGAAAACCCATCAGCCCCTGTCACGCCAATGAGCTCGCCCGAGCTGCGGTAACTCCAGCTGTGATAAAAGCAAACAAAACTTCGTGCGTTCCCACGCTCCTCACGACACACCAACGCGCCCCGGTGCCGACAACGGTTGAAAAAGCCTCGAATGACACCATCTTCGCCACGACTCAAGACGATGGGCTGCCCCATCACCTTCCTGGCAACATAATCATTGATGTTCTCCAACTCACTTTCGTGCGCTACGTAAACCCACCCCTGTTGAAAGAATGCGCGCTTTTCTTGGTCGAACAATGACTCATCGGTATAGACCGCACTATGCACGCGAAACAACTCCTCCTCTGCACGATCATCAATACAGTCAAAAGGTTGTAGCGCGGTAGAAATCTTGTTTTCCAGCATGGTTAACTTGCCTCGTTAGATCACTTAACTAGACGAGCGGCATGTGCCCGAATTCAAATTGATCATTGATCAGAACAACTCTCTTTGCAGCGATCAGGAGACGCCCCTCTTGGACGACAAACTCATGCTTGCATTGACCACTGAACAGCTCAGACTGGTGGCGCCGATAGACATGCATTACCCAACGAGAGTTGACACACATCGGCTGACCGTCCTCGAATTGCAGATTGCCAATGAGCCGCGTCGTACGCAAACCCGGCCCCATCACAAAAGCGCTGGATGAGTTCATTCTCACCACATAGTCGCGCAACATATCGTGGGTAAGGTAGATGTAGCTGAGCTCCTTCGTCACGTCCTCAACCAGTTCGAACTCACTTTTCCAGCTAGGAATCCAGTACGTGGCCGTATTTGAGAACAGGGAAAACCACTCATCGTATCTACCCTGATCAAGCAAGTCGGCTTCGTGATAAATCAAGCGCTGCGCTTCATTCGTTAAGTCGCTTCCTGGAGCCAAAGCGTGGCCAATTGCTGTTGAAGAAGAGGTCACCATAAATATGTACTCATCCATTGTTCTATGACTTGGGTACCAGCATCGCTTCACGCCGGCACAGCACTGCGAGCTTCACTTCAGGCCGTCTTCGGCAATACGCATCGCCGAAACCCCTTCTTTGGCATGCTCCTCATCGCTGAGGTTGTAACCACTGTTCCAGGTCTTTTCATCCACGACCACGTCTGGATTCATTAAAGGCACATCGGTGCGTCGGCTATTTACAAGCCCTTCTTTTGCCCAATGCTCCTGGGCCTCTTTAGTCAGGAGCCAATTGACAAACACTGCAGCTGCGTTGGGATTTGGCGCCCGATTCATCAAGGCAACATTGCCCCACAACGTCAGAAAGAAAAGCTTGTCAGGGCTGTGATGAACCTGCTGCAGATGCTGTCCAAGCCCCTTTTTCTGAAAAGCAAGAATCTCAGAGGTTGGGACACCAAGAACAATTGGATACGTGCCACGCACTGCCCACTCCGTCACCTGCCTGACAGAATCAGCAAGTACGACTTCTTGATCTTTCAAGAGTTGGGTCGCCCCCGCGTCTCCTAAGGCTGCAACGACCTGACGAAAGGCAACGGAACCCGGCCCTCGTGAGCGCGGATCAAGCATAGCGATCTGCCCTTTCCATTTCGGGTCGAGCAGGTTTTTTCCACTGAATGTCTCAGGCACCTTTCTCTTGTCGATCGTGATACCCGAAGCCTGCTCGGCGGTAAAACTGTAGATGTAGCGCCGCTCAGTATCCAAAAAGCCAGACTCGAACCCGCCTACCCAGCTCTCATCCTTCAGCACGGAAGGATCTTGCACAATCGCCCGAAGCGGGTCATACCAGCCGTTGGGGATCTGCCGGTCATAGACCGTCGAACTCACACCACTGACCAAAATGTCCCATAAATACTGTCCTGCATTGCGTTCCGCACTCAATCGCGCCTCGAACTGACCTGGCGCCATACCCGTGTATTCCACTTTTATTTTCGGATACGCCTGTTCAAAACGCATGATCGCTTCACGGTGACTGCGTATCGGTGGACCAATGACAGTCACCTTTCCCTCCTTCTCTGCTGCAGTCAACACTTGTTCCCATGCGCTCGATGCTGCTGATGCAGTACTGATCGCAGCAATCAATATCGAACCTAAAACCATGCTGTAGAGTGCTTTCATGTTTGTCTCCTTTGCTCTATCTGGCTTCTATCGATGCATCAATGTTTGAGAAAGTCGATGACTAGGCGATTGAACGCATCGGCATGTTCCCACTGAGCCCAATGCCCACACTGACTAAATACATGCAGTCGTGCATCCGGCATGCCCCACACCACTTTCAAACCATGATCCAGCGGCACAAACCGATCATCTCTGCCCCACGCACACAACGTTTTCGCTTTGATTTCACCTAAGCGCGGCGACAGATCTATCTGCATACCTTGCCCATTCTCTATCGTCTTCACCATGTTCTTAAGGTGGAGACCACCGTTATGCATCATGGCCTTGAAGCGCCCTTCGATCAGCTCGTCAGTGATGCGCGAGGTATCGTACACAAACACATCGAGCATCTGCCTCAGCAGCGCTAACGAAGGATTTCGATAAAGCTTGAACATCAGCTTCACGCCTTCGGGCGGTAACGGAACCATCATGCTTCGCCCCAAACCGGCCGATCCCATCAACACGAGCCGACCGATCCGATCCGGATACTCCAGAGCGAATGTCAAGGCACTGGCTCCTCCAAACGAATTACCGACAAGATGCGCCCTTTCGATTTTGAGTACATCCATCAACCCCTTTATTGACCAGGCGTTACCCAGATTTCTGGGATGGTCAAAAACGATGGGGTCAGACTTATTGAACCCAGGAAAATCAAGAAGAATCACTCGGTACCCAGCCTCGACAAAGGCAGCCATGTTCTTCGAATAGTTACTCCAACCGCTGGCTCCCGGTCCCCCACCATGCAACATGAACACGGTCTCCCCACTGCCTGCATCGTTGTAATGCAGTTGCATGCTCAAATTGCCTTCTTGGACATGGGCAAATCGGCTCGTACTTTCATCTGTCAACACCATGAATCCCCACCTCACAAAAAAATATCTTTTTTTTTGAATAACCAAAGCATTAGACATCTTGTCGATAATTATTCACTCCATACTGCTTACATACATATCAGTGAATACCCGAAAATATCGATATTTTTTATTTTTATGCTTTTTATTGAACAGATGCTAAGATGCGGAGTCGATTGATCGTTGCGAAGACCTATGAGTAAAGCCACACAAGCTCTGAACACATGGGATGGTGAAGAGGGAGACTCCCCGAAGACACGCATAGACGCTTCATATCGGCGTCTCATGCAGGACATTATTCGAGGTAAGTTCAATCCCGGAGAAAAACTACGCATTACCGAGCTTCAGAAAGCATACGAAGTAAGCAGCAGCACATTGCGCGAAGCGTTGACGTTGCTTGTTTCCCAATCGTTGGTCGTCGTCGAGGGGCAACGTGGCTTCCGTGTTTCACCCATGTCGCTTGCCGATTTGGAAGACCTGACACGAATGCGAACGGTTCTGGAATGTCTCGCACTGGAAGAAAGCCTGACGAACGGCGGAGATGAGTGGGAAGCACGTGTCGTGAGTGCTTACCATAAGCTTCTGTTAGCACAAGGGCGGCTACACACGGAAAGTAGCTTTGACGAATGGGAGCGCCGCAACGCCGAGTTTCACGAAGCACTCTTGGCCGCTTGCGCTTCACCTTGGCTGCATAAGTTTCGGCGTACGCTATACCAACAACTTGAACGTTACCGGCGACTGATCGCGCTTGGAGCACCTGGTCGCCAGATTCACGACGAACATGCAGAAATTTTCGACGCCACGATCAAGCGCGATACCGACAGGGCGAGTCGAGCTCTTGCTTTACATATCCGCGCCACCCTGAATTATGTGAAAGAGAACAAACTGCTCGAGACGGCTTCCCCATAACCGGTCTACTGGCGCGAACCCTCTCCCACAATCAAAAAGCCCGTCGCATTGAATTGCGACGGGCTTTGTCTTTCAACCAACGCTTGCTATTTACATGCTCAACGATTGCGGAAGTTATCGTGGCAGGCCTTGCAGCTTGCGCCCACCGCGCCGAAGGCGGTCCGGACGTTGGCCAGTTCACCGGTTTCAGACGCCGCCACCAGCTTGTCCACTTCGCCCTGGAAGTTGGCAGCCAGTTGCTTGAATTTGGCATTGTCCGACCAGACACCATCACGCGCCTTGCCGCCTTGACGGCCTTCGCCAAAGGCTTTCCAGGGTAGACCGCTCAAGGTTTTGATCAAGGCGACGTCTTCTTTCACCTGGGCCGCGTCAAACGGCGCTTGTCCGCGCACGACCGGGGTCAGTGCGCCCACATGGTGGGACAGCAGCTTGAAACTGCTTTGGCGGTAGTTCACCGCATCTTCAGTCTTGGAAAAACCGTCGGCCAAGGCAACAGACGTCATGAACGGCACCGCCGCGAGACAGGCTGCCGTCACGAATTTTGCGAATTTCATTCAGCTCTCCTTCAGGTTGAGCCCGACATCTTAGGCGAAGTTTCCTGCAAACGCCTTGTTTGAAAACAAGTTGAAATAGGAAAATGCCCCGCGCTTGCCGCCACGCAGCCCGCCTGGCAAAAAAACGGCATCCGAAGATGCCGTTCTGGGCGTGGCGAAACCCGCTTAGACTTCGCGGGCCAATTTGGCCGCCAGGCCAATATAGCTGCGCGGCGTCATGGCCATCAGACGGGCCTTCGGCTCTTCCGGCAAATCAAGCTGGGCGATGAATTCGCGCAAGGCGTCTTCCGTAATGCCCTTGCCACGCGTCAAGGCCTTCAACTGCTCATACGGCTGCGGCAAGCCATAGCGGCGCATGACGGTCTGGACCGGCTCGGCCAGGACTTCCCAGCAGGCGTCCAGGTCAGCGTCAATGGCTTGGGCATTGATCTCCAGCTTGCCCAGGCCACGCAGGCAGGCGTCATAGGCCACCATGGCGTAGCCAAAGCCGACGCCCAGGTTACGCAAGACGGTGGAGTCCGTCAGGTCGCGCTGCCAACGGGAAATGGGCAATTTGTCCGCCAGATGGCGCAAGGTGGCGTTGGCCAGCCCCAGGTTGCCTTCGGAGTTCTCGAAGTCTATCGGGTTGACCTTGTGCGGCATCGTGGAGGAGCCGATTTCGCCTTCCTTCAGGCGCTGCTTGAAATACCCCAGGGCAATATAGCCCCAGATATCGCGGTTGACGTCGAGCAGGATCACGTTGGCGCGGGTGACGGCGTCAAACAGGACACCCATCCAGTCATGCGGTTCAATCTGGATGGTGTGGCGGTTTTGCGTCAGTCCGAGGCCGTTCAGCACCTTGGCCGAGAAATTTTCCCAGTCAATTTCCGGATAAGCCGACAGGTGGGCATTGAAGTTGCCGGTGGCGCCGTTGAGCTTGGCCAGCGGCTCCACCCGTTCCACTTCAGCGATGGCGCGCGCCAGGCGCGCCGCCATGTTGGCAAACTCCTTGCCCATGGTGGTCGGGCTGGCCGGTTGCCCATGGGTGCGCGACAGCAACGGCTGCTCGGCGTGTTCGTTCGCCAGCGCAACCAGCTTGGCATGAACGGTGCGCAGCGCCGGGACGATGACTTCATCGCGGGCGGCGCGCAGCATCAGCGCATGCGAGGTATTGTTGATGTCTTCCGACGTGCAGGCGAAATGGATGAATTCAGCGGCGGCGGAGAGCTCCGCGTCATCGGCCACGCGCTCTTTGAGCCAGTATTCCACGGCCTTGACATCATGGTTAGTGACGCGTTCGATTTCCTTGATGCGCGCGGCATCCGCTTCCGAGAACTGATCGAGCAGGGACTGCAAGCGTTCACGGGCGGCGGCGGAAAAGGACTTGAGTTCCGGCAGACCGGCGTCAGAGAGCGCGATCAACCACGCCACTTCAACCTGTACGCGGTGGAACATGAATCCGGCTTCGGACAAAAGCGGGCGCAAAGCGGCGCCACGACTGGCATAGCGGCCATCGAGCGGCGACAATGCGTTGAGGGGGCTGAGCTGATCGGACGTATTCATAAGCGCTTGAAAGTAAAAAGGAATTGTATCACCGTCGTCAGGCCTTTCGAATGGCCGTCGGTTATACTCCGGAGCGAGCTCATTGCCCTTGGGCCGTACCATTCGACTAATGAAGGCATTGTTTTGCTATGAAACTAATTGGCTCCTCCACCAGTCCGTTTGCACGAAAAGTTCGCATTGTGCTGGCGGAAAAGAAACTGGACTGCCAAATCGAGAACATCAATGTCTGGGCCCCCGACAGTCCCATCCTCGACTATAACCCGCTGGGCAAAGTGCCCTGTCTGATCATGGACGATGGCGGCGTGCTGTTCGACTCCCGCGTCATCGTCGAATACCTGGACTCGATCACCCCTGTCTGTCGGCTGCTGCCGCCGCCGGGGCGGGAGCGCATCGAGGTCAAATGCTGGGAGGCGCTGGGTGACGGGATTGTTGAAGCGGCCGTCAATATCCGGATCGAGAACACGCAGCGCAGCGCCGAGCAGCGCAGCCAGGCCTGGATCGAGCGCCAGCAGGGCAAGCTGCGGGCCTCGTTCGAATCGTTGTCCAGCGGCCTGGCGGACCGTCCTTTCTGCACAGGCAACAACTACTCCTTGGCGGACGTTGCGGTCGGCACCGCGCTGGCCTATGTGGCCTACCGCCTGCCGGAGCTGGGCTGGCAGCATGACTTCGAAAACCTCAACCGCCTGAGGGAAAAACTCGAGCAGCGGCCCTCCTTCCAGGAAACG
>JBAYOI010000060.1:0-12587 GCA_041678365.1 Pigmentiphaga sp.
AAAACGGCTTATACATTCAGCGCCACGCGCCGATGCTGCGCGTGGCCATTCCCTATGGAATGCTTGCAACGCGCCAGTTGCGCGCGTTTGCGCGCATCGCGCGGCGTTGGGACCGGGGGTATGGGCATTTCAGCACCCGGCAAAACATTCAATTCAATTGGCCCCGCCTGCAGGATGTGCCGGACATTCTGGATGAGCTGGCCACCGTGCAGATGCACGCCATCCAGACCAGCGGCAACTGTATCCGCAACACCACGACCGATCACTTCGCGGGGGTGGCGCCGGATGAGCTGATCAATCCCTTGATCTGGTGCGAGCTGATCCGTGAGTGGTCAGCCTTGCATCCCGAGTTTGCCTTCTTGCCGCGCAAGTTCAAGATCGCCGTCAGCGGCGCGTTGTCGGACCGTGCCGCCGTCGGCATCCATGACATTGGTCTGCATGCCGTGGAGCGGGATGGGGAAGTGGGGTTCCGCGTCTGGGTGGGCGGCGGCCTTGGACGCACGCCGATTGTTGGCAAACTGATCAATGAGTACGTTCGCTGGCCTGATCTGTTGACCTATCTACAGGCTGTGCTGCGCGTCTACAACCTCTATGGCCGCCGGGACAACAAGTTCAAGGCCCGCATCAAGATTCTGGTCAAGGATCTGACGCCGGAGACCTTCGCGCAGGAAGTGCAGGAAGTCTGGCAGAAGACCAAGGGCGGGCCCGATACCTTGACGCAAGCGGACGTGGATCGCGTGTCTTCACGCTTTACCGTCATGCCTTATACAGAGCAGCCGCAGGATGATGGTCTGGCCCGGCATGCGGAGAACAAGGCGTTTGCGCGCTGGATGCAGCGCAATGTGCACCCGCACAAAGTGGCGGGCTATGCCGCCGTGACGGTGTCGCTGAAAGCAACCGGCAAGGCACCGGGCGACATCACCGCCGATGAAATGGAAGGCGTGGCCGATCTGGCGGATCAATACGCTTTTGGGGAGCTGCGGGTCTCTCATGAGCAGAACCTGATCCTGCCCGACGTGCCGCGCACGGCCCTGTTCCCGTTGTGGGAGAAGCTGGCGGCATTGGGCCTGGCCACGCCGAATGCCGGGCTGCTGACCAATATCATCGCCTGTCCGGGCGGCGACTTCTGCGCTTTGGCCAATGCGGTGTCGATTCCGATTGCCGAAGCCATTCAGCGCCGGTTCGAGAATCTGGATTATTTGTTCGACGTGGGCGAGCTGGACCTGAACATTTCCGGCTGCATCAATTCCTGCGGGCATCACCATGTGGGTCATATCGGCATCCTGGGCGTTGATAAAGCCGGGGAGGAGTGGTATCAGGTCACGCTTGGCGGACGCCAGAGCGGCGCTGAAAAGCCGGTGCCGGATCTGCATTCCACGCAGGGCGCGGGCGCATCGATCGGAAAAATCATCGGTCCGTCTTTCTCACGCGAGGAAGTGCCCGGCGTGATTGAAAATCTGATCCAGACGTATCTCTCTATCCGGGATTCGGAAGAAGAGCGTTTCATCGACGTGGTGGAGCGGGTCGGCATCGCGCCGTTCAAGGAGCGCGTTTATGCCGATCGTCAAGCTGCACCAAAACGGGAGGCGGCGCATGCCTGAAACTAATCAAACCGCCACCTTGATCCGCGGCCATCAGTTGATTGACAACCCGTGGCACGTTGTCGAGCCCGATCAGCAATCACTGCCTGAGGACGAGGCGCCATTGCTGGTGCCGATAGCCATGTGGTTGCAGCATCAAGACGCGCTGCGGGCGCGCTCGCAGCCGGTTGGCGTGTTGATCCAGCCGCATGAAGACCCCTATGCGTTGTTGCAAGAGGGTGTGTTCCAGGGCGCGGGATTGTCCACGATTGCCATCAACTTCCCTGCCTACACGGATGGCCGGGGGTTCTCCATTGCGCAGATGCTGCGCAATGAGTTGCATTGGGAGGGCGAGCTGCGCGCCGTTGGCGACGTGCTGATCGATACGATCTTCTACCTGGCGCGTTGCGGTTTTGACAGCTTCCTGGTGAAACCCGGCCATGATCCGGAGAAGGCGCTGGCGGCGTTCAAGACCTTCACCGTGGCGTATCAGCGCGCCTATCGCGAAGTGGTGACGCTGTGATGGGCAAGGTATATCTGGTGGGTGCGGGTCCGGGCGCGGCTGACTTGCTGACCTGGCGCGCGGTCAAGCTGTTGCAGCAGGCCGATTGCGTTTTCTTTGACGCGCTGGTGGGACCGGAGATTCTTGAGCTGGCCGCCCAGGCCAAGCGCGTGCCGGTGGGCAAACGCTGCGGCCAGCGCTCAACGGCGCAGCAGTTCATCAACAAGCAACTGGTGGAGGCCGCGCAACGCTATCGGCTGGTGGTGCGCCTCAAAGGCGGCGACCCCATGCTGTTCGGCCGCGCCCAGGAAGAGTTGGATGCTTTGAACCAGGCCAACATTCCCGTTGAAGTGGTGCCGGGCATCAGCGCGGCCTTCGGCGCCGCCGCCGCCTTGCAGCAGTCCTTGACCCAGCGCGGCATCAGCCGCAACGTGACGTTCCTGACGCCAAGCACGGGTGAGGGCCAAGCCACGACCCAATGGCGCAAGGCAGCGGCTGCGGCGGATACCGCGGTCATTTATATGGGCGGGCAGCAACTGCCGTCCATTCAACAGGGCTTGCTGGAAGAGGGCGTCCGCGCGGATTGTCCGGTGGTGCTGATTGAGAACGCCAGTCTGCCCACGCAGCGGATCATGGCAACCCGTCTGGGACAACTGGGCGGCTTCCTGCCGCTACTGGGCAACGGACCGGTGCTGATCATGCTGGGCGAAGTCTGCGAAGCCACCTTGTCGCGGCTCACGAATACGCCGCCGCAAAGCGCCGCCGCCTAGCCCCGAACTCCACTACACTTGCAGGCATGATGCTCACTGACCTCATGCTTGCCTTTGGCAAGAGCGCCTTGTTCGCGCTGGCGACAATTCTGCCGATTCTGAACCCCGCCGCCACGGCGCCCATCTTTTTGAGCCTGACCCGGGGCGCAAGCGCCTCGGTGCGGCAGCGCCTGGCCATGCATGTGGCACGGAATGTATTTCTGATGCTGTGCACGGCAATGCTGGTGGGTTCGTTCGTGCTGGCTTTCTTCGGTATTTCCTTGCCGATCGTCCGCATTGGCGGCGGCTTGCTGGTGGTGGCCACCGCCTGGCGTCTGGTGAATGCCAGCGATACCGGTTCGGAAGCGCCCGCCAAAATCGCTGAAAACTTCACGCCTGACGATGCCATCCGCAAAGCGTTTTATCCCTTGACCTTTCCCTTGTCCTGCGGACCCGGCTCGATTGCCGCGGCCATTACCGTTGGCGCGTCCTTGCGTTCCCCTTCCTTGCTGGTAAGCGGGACTCAGGTGTCCGGCGCCTTGCTGGGTCTGGCGGCGGTGGGACTGGTGATTTTTCTCTGTTTCCGTTTTGCGGAGAACCTATTGAAACCGCTGGGCGAAACAGGCATTGTTGTGTTCCTTCGCCTGTCCGCCTTTATTTTGCTGTGCCTTGGCGTCCAGATCATCTGGGAAGGCGCGTCCGAGCTGATGCTCGACATGATGGCCCGGGCGGCTTGAACCGAATTGAAAAGGATCGATTATGCGTTCGCGTTATGCAGACCAACTGCTGTTGTTGACGGTGTTTTCCTGTGTGGCCGGACTGGCCATCGCGTTGATCTCCCAGCATGTCTTTGAGATGCTGCCTTGCGCCTGGTGCGTCTTCCAGCGCGTTCTGATCTGCGTGATCGGCGTCCTGGCCCTGCTGGCTTTGTTGACACGCTCCCAACGCCGCGTCAGCAGCGGTCTGGCCGGTGTGGCGGCGCTTGTGAGCTTGGGTGGAATGGTGTCGGCCATCTATCAGAATCAAGTGGCGGCAAAGCTGGAGAGCTGCGATCAAACCTTTGCGGACCGCTTCATGACGGCGTCGGGGCTGGATGCCAACTTCCCGTCCGTGTTCGGCATCTGGGCCAGTTGCGCCGATGCCAAGGTGGATCTGCTCGGGGTGTCTTACGATATCTGGGCGCTGCTGCTGTTTGCCCTGCTGGCCGTGATGACCGCGGTGGCGGCGGGCTTGCGTTTCAACTCGCGCTGAGATCAGTGCTTGAGGACGGGCCGCGTTGTAGGCAAGGTTTGGTTCAGGGCACAGCGGAGCTGGCTATGCCAGTCCGCCAGTGCCGCCCCCTTGAGGGATAAGCCCGGAAACAAAACAGTCCTTGAGGACTGTTTTGTGCCTGGCGCATCCGAGCGGCTTGCACGCCGCGAGGTGGATTGCGCGAAGCGCGCAGGGGGTGGGTTACACCTTTACTTCACGTCAACAGCGTCTTTCAGAACCTTGGCGGCGCTGAAGGCAGGCGCTTTGCGAGCAGCGATCTGGATCGCCTCGCCGGTGCGGGGGTTGCGGCCCGTTTTGGCTGCTTTTTCCTTGACCGTGAACTTGCCGACGCCGGGAAGAACCACTTCCTCGCCACTCGCCAAGGCGTTGCGCAAGGCATCGCCCAGAGCGTCAACAAACGCTTCCGTGACGTTCTTCGGTTGTTGGGTGCGCTCGGCGAGAGCGTCGATCAGTTCCTTCTTGGTGCGCATGCGTACTCCTTAAAAAGCTTGGCCTGTCATAGAGCGGCCAACAGCAATGAAGTTGGTTTTCGTTCGGGCGTTTCCCAAGAGGGGAAGGCCTGAGTCAAACCGGTGTAAAGCATAGCTCAGTCAAGGGCTGTCCGTGACAGCTTTCTTGCATGAGCCGATGAAAAAGACGCAAGAAATTAACACGTTTTGTGTTGAATCAGACAAAAATTGTCGAGCTGTTACTTTTTAGCCCCATAGGCGTTTCCAGCCGTCGTGGCCGAGCGTTTGGAGGTTTTCAATATTGCGCTCGTAGATGCGGTCTGTGTCGGGATGGCTGGCCACGGCGCGATCGATGCTGCTCTCACGCAAGAGATGGAGCGTGGGATAGGGCGAACGGTTGCTGTAGTTGCTGATGTCATCCTTTTGCGTGCCCTCGAACTGGTAGTCAGGGTGAAAGCTGGCGACTTGCAGCAGGCCATCGAGTTCCATTGACTCAAGCAGTTCGTGGCCAGGTCAAGGAACTCGTTGTAGGCCATGAAGTCATTCAAGGCCTGTGGATGAATCAACAGAACGGTTTCCGTGTCTTCCGGAGAGGCTTGTGCCAACTGCTCAAGCGCGTCGCCCAGGTCAAGCAGCAGGTCTTCGGCATTGTTGGCGTTGCTGACGAGGTAGCCGATTTTTCCCGCTTCATGAACAGGCTTGGCAAAAGGGCAGAGGTTCAGGCCGATCACCGCTTTTTCAAGCCATTGTTTTGTCGTGTTGATAACGCTTTCAGAGGTAAGGCTGGTCATAAAAGACCCTGGCCCGGTCTGGGCTGGGATTAAAACCCGAGCTTGGGCAACCATTGCTCAAGATTGGGAAGTTGAACGGAAGAAGAAGGCAGGCGGAAACGGCTGGCTGGCGGTTCCACAGGATCCAGCCGCAGCACTTCAAACTGTTTTTCAAAGCGCAGCAGCCCCAGGTTTTCCTGTTGCAGCCGTGTGAACAGCGTGGTTGCCCCTTCGGGAAGGTCCAGTTTAGCTTCTTTGCTCAAGGACAGGGCCAGCGCAAGCACCTTCAGCGTCAATTCCGCGGCGACCGGGTCGCGGGTCAGCACCAGCTCGGCCGTGCGCGCCTGACGTTGTCCGTCAAGGTATTTCAGGCGATAGCGGATGCCTTCAATACCGGCCACGGTCACGGGCTGCTTGGTGTTTTCCAGAGCATTGACCTGGCTGACCTGGCGCAGCACGTCGCCGGGACTGGGCATGTGGCTGCCGGCAATTCTGAGCACGTCCTGGGTCGTCATGGCAATCGGCTGGCCCTTCAGATTGACCACGTGAAAGGTCTGTCCCTTGCTGTGCAGCAGGTAGTTTTCGGGCTTGTCGGCAAGAAAAGCCCGCAGATCCTGCTGCGCATTCATTTCAACGTGTACCCGGACGGTCTGGCCCTGTTGGTCCGTGCCGGTCATTTCGGCCGAGCCGGCCGCCCACAGCACGGGAGAAAAAAGGCTGGCGCTGAGAAGCACTCCATAAGCGAATCGAATCATGAAAGCCCGTCCGTTCATCGTCGGTAACCCTTTGATTTGAACAGAAAGCCTTTCAAGCGTGCGCTGAAGTTGTATCTTCGTTTTAGCTGTCGCGCTCGGTGGCGGGCTGGAACTCGCCGGTTTCCGGGTTGCGTACCATCAGCACACCGGTTGCCACACCGAAATAGGCGCCATGCAGTTGCAGCTTGCCGCGATTGACCAGGATGTTGACGCAAGGGAAGGTCATCAGGTTCTCAAGGCTTTGCTCAACCACGGCCAGTTCCATCTGCATGCGGTACTTGATCGGGTCTTCGCCGGGCGGGATGACGCGCTGCGCCACCGGATGGATCTGCTGAACCCATTTGCCGATGAAGTCGCCGGGAGAAAGCGGTTGGCCCGGGTTGATCGCGGCGGAAATGCCGCCGCAATAAGCATGGCCAAGTACTACGATGTGCTTGACGCGAAGCGCCTGGATGGCGAATTCCAGCGCGGCGCTGGTCCCGTGATAGCTGGGGGAGCCCATTTCACAGGGCGGGACCAGGTTGGCGACGTTGCGGACGACGAATAATTCGCCAGGGCCCGCATCAAAAATGACTTCGGGCGCAACCCGCGAATCACAGCATCCAATGACCATGATTTCGGGGTGTTGTCCTTTTTCTGCCAAGGACTGATAGCGGACGCTTTCATCAAGGAAACGACCGTTCATGAAGTTGGCGTAACCTTCAGACAGTCTGGAAGGAAACATGATTCACCTTGTTTTTATTGAGACCAGACCCAGGACGGGTCTGGTCTGCAATCATAGCAGCCCGCTTTGTTCCAAGAAGAAATAGCTGGGATTGCAACAAGGTTTTATTCGGGCTCAATGCCCGCTTGCCGACTGATCTCAGTCCAGCGCTTGCCTTCCTCTTTGACGTATGCCGCGAAGCTTGCCGGTGTGCCGGGCGCGGCAACAACCGTGCTGCTTTGCTCGATGCGGGCGATGTAGTCAGCGTCCTTGGCGGTGGCCGCTACTGCTTCATTCAAGCGCTGGACGATTGGGGCGGGCGTGCCTTTGGGCGCGAACAAGCCCGTCCAGGCGGCAATGCTCAGCGCAGGATAGCCAAGCTCTTTGAAGGTGGGTACGTCCGGCAAGTCTTTCAAGCGTTCTTCACTCGTAATGGCCAGGGCCTGGAGCCGCTTGCTGCGCACGTGCGGGAGGGTGTTGGGGATGGTTTCCAGCATCGAATGTACTTGTCCGCCCAACAGATCCGGCATGGCGGCGCCACCGCCTTTGTACGGAACATGCATCAGGGGGGCGTTCAGCTCGCTTCTCAATACTTCGCCTGCCAGATGGGAGACGGAGCCGGGGCCGGCGGAGGCGAAGGTGTAGTGCTGGTCTTGACTCTTGACCCGTTTGGCGAAGGCTTCGAAAGTAGTGACCGACATTGCTTGGCTGCTTACCAGCAGCATCGGCAGCTCATGCAGTTTGGCAATGGCTTCAAAGCTGTTGACTGGGTCATAGGGCAGCTGTTTCTTCAAGGCCAGGTTGATTGCGTGGCTGCCAATCGTGCCGAACAACAGTGTGTAGCCGTCATTTCTGGAGCGCGCCACCTGATCGGCCCCGATGATGCTGCCCGCGCCGGGCTTGTTCTCAATGATGACGGATTGGCCCAGCTGCTTGGCCAAGGATTGTCCGAAAGCTCTGGCCAAAATATCGGAAGAACCGCCTGCGGTAAAGGGAACAACCATCGTAATCGGACGATCGGGATAATCGTTGGATTGCGCCTGGACCAGAATGGGAGTAAACGCGGTCAGGCCAATCAGTCCTGCGCTGACAATACAGAATTTCATCATGATTCTCTTTCGATTATCGGTAAATGATTAACGGGTTTTTATTAATCATTGATTGAGCAAATGGGTTGTGGATTTTGGGATCGGAGGGGTGTTTTTAAGCTAAGGTTCCTTATTTGCCGAGTCAAGGCTTTTGGACGAAAATCAGCGATTGCGAGGGTAATTCCTAGGACTGGAGATATTCCAGATTTGAATTGGATGGGTGTATGGACTTTAGACAGCTCGAGCTTTTCATGCGGGTTGCCCAGGAAGGAAGCTTCAGCCGCGCCGCCGTGGCGCTGGGCGTGGGACAGCCTTACCTGAGCAAGCAAATCAGGCAGATGGAAGTAGAGATACGCAAGACCCTGTTCCATCGGCATGGGCGGGGAATCGTGCTGACGGATGCGGGCGAGCAATTCCTGGCTTTTGCCAAGAGCGTGCTGCATCAATATGATGCGGCGCGCCAGATGATCGCCAAGCAGGAGTCCGAAATCACCGGGCGGGCCAGTGTGGGCATGCCGCCTTCGCTCGGGCGCGTGCTCAGTGTCCCGCTGGTCAAGGCCTTCAGCGAGCGCTTTCCGCGAGCGCAGCTGTCCATTGTTGAGAGCTTGAGCGTCTCATTGTGCGAGCAGTTGATCACCGACAAAATCGATGCGGCCCTGGTCTATGACCCGCGCCCGTCGTCGTTGCTGGACATTCACCCCATTGTTCGCGAGCCCTTGTGCCTGATATCGCGGCTCGACCCGGAGGATGAGCTTCAACGGCCCTTGTCATTGAAGGATCTGAGCCAGTACCGCTTGATCTTCCCGAGCGGCCCACATCCGCTTCGGGCCATTGTCGAGGCGGAGGGGGCCAAGCAAGGGCTGGAGTTGCAGGTGACGTTCGAAGTTGACGGCGTGGAGTCCATTCTCTCCTTGGTCAAGGAGGGCTACGGTGCGGCGGTGGTGCCGTTCAACGTGGTCAGGGCTGGCATGCAGGGGGGCGATTTGCGTGTCCGCACGCTGACTGAGGCCGCCTTGGTCAGCGAGATCGCCATGGCCTTGCCCGCGCGTCGGACGCCGACTTTATTGGCGGCCAAGATCCCGGAGCTGATTCTGCAGATCTGTAGTGATACGCTGGTCGGACTCTAAGATATTCTGTAATGGAATAACAAGTAGTCGTCTTTCACGGATGGCTCCGAAGAAAAACCTCAGGCACTATGGGCTTGGGTTCGGAGTTTTTGAATGTATGTTGAAGGACGTTGAAATGAACTACAAAACGATTTCCATTAAACAGCTGTCTCCGCATATTGGTGCGGTAATCGGAGACGTTGATTTAACCAAGCCAATTGCTGAGGAACAGCTCAAAGAGATTAAACAGGCATTTTTGGATTTTCAGGTTATTTTCTTCAGAGACCAGAAAATATCGTTTGAAGATCAGATTGCCTTTGCCAGCCACTTTGGGCCTTTGGGCAGGCACGTGGGTGTCAATACCATCAGCAAAACCACGGAAAACCCGCTGGTCAGGAAGTTCCACTACGATGAAACCTCGAAGCAGATTTCAGGCGAAAACTTTCACAGCGATCAATCCTGCGCGGAAGTGCCGCCGCTGGGCAGCATGCTCTACAACCACACCGTACCTCCGCACAGCGGCGGCGACACAATGTTTGCCAGCATGTATGCGGCGTATGACGCGCTGTCTGACAGAATGAAGACCTACCTGGACGGGTTGACCGCCACCCATGACGGAACGCGCGTCTTTGGCCCGGGCACGCCGGTCAACACCCATCCCGTGATCATTGTGCACCCGGAAACCAGGAAGAAAGTGATTTACGTGAATACGGACTTCACTTCGCACATCAATGATGTGTCATCAAAGGAGAGCAAATACATTCTTGATTTCCTGATTGACCACTGCAACAAACCGGAGTGGACCTGCCGCTTCCATTGGGAGCCGCATTCGATCGCGTTCTGGGACAACCGCTGCACTCACCACAAGGCGGTGTGGGACTACTGGCCGCATGTTCGTTCGGGCTTCCGGGTGCAGGTGGAAGGAACCGCAAGGCCTGTTGCAGCCTGAAGCCGGTTCCGATGCCGGGTTAACGGCAGGCGTGAGGAAGAAATGCGGGATGGGCGGTTGAACCCATCCTGCATTGGTGCGTAGACTGTGGGGTTCTATGAACCAGTCTGGGCAATCAACAAGCATGACAGATTATTTCCATCACACTCTACAAACCTGGTTTCCTGATCTGTGGGTACAGATCGCTGTTTGCGTCGTTTTTCTCGTTTTCATCGCCTGGCTTGCACAAAACATCGTTCAGCGCGTCTTGATCCGGGGCATGCGTGGCGTGTTCGGCAAAATGTCTTTGCAGAACTGGGACCAGGCGCTGCTCGAAAGCCGTTTCTATAACCGGCTCTCTCAACTCGTTCCCCTTTTTATCGCGGATCTCGGGATCCGCATTCTGCCCGGACTGTCTCCCGGATTCAGCGCAGGCGCATTGCGGTTGGTCTGGCTGCTGATGGTGTTTTTCCTGCTGCTGACAATCACCTCCGCGCTGAACGCCTTTGTGCTGGCCAGCCAGGAAAAGCGCTGGGCCAAGGGGCAGGCGCTGAAAGGCTATGTGCAGTTGATCAGCCTGATCATCTGGTCGTTTGGCCTCATCGTGCTGGTGGCGATCCTGATCAACCGATCACCTTTGCTGCTGGTCTCGGGCCTGGGCGCCATGTCGGCGGTCCTGTTGCTGATCTTCAAGGACACGTTGCTTTCCTTTGTGGCCAGTGTGCAGCTGACGTCGAACAACATGCTGAAAATCGGGGACTGGATTGAAATGCCGCAGGCAGGCGCGGATGGCTTTGTGGTTGATATGGCGCTACATACGGTCAAGGTTGAGAACTGGGATAAAACCGTGACAACGGTTCCCACCTACAAGCTGTTTGCCGAGAGCTTCAAGAACTGGAGCCCGATGTTTGAGTCGGGAGGAAGGCGCATCAAGCGTTCATTGCTGATTGATGCGCAATCGGTCCGTTTCATGCCAGACGAGGAGTTGGAAGCCGCCGCGCGGATGCCGATGCTGGCGTCGTTCTTCAAGGAGCTGAACGAGCAGGCCGACGCTTCGCCGCAGCCTGGCCGCGTGACCAACCTGGCGGTGTTCAGAGCGTACACCACCGCCTATTTGAAGCAGCATCCCGGCATCAACACGGACATGCTGATGATCGTCCGCACGCTGGAGCCGCGCGATCGCGGTGTGCCTGTGGAGCTGTATTGCTTTACCCGGAGCGTGGCCTGGGTGGACTATGAACAAGTGCAGGGAGAGGTGTTTGACCACCTGCTGGCCGTGGTACCGGAACTGGGCTTGCGCTTGTACCAATCGCCTGGCGGCCATGACTTGCAGCAGATCGCTTCCTTGCCTTCCGACGCTGCCTAAAAAGCGTTCAAAGTGTTTCAAAGCCTGATAAATCAGGCTTTGTGACACGGCTTTTACATCTATCCCCAAGTTTGTCCACAGGAATCGGGGATAACCCTAGCGGGCAATAGTTGCCCGCTTCAGAAACGCGGTGCCGGACTGCGCCAGCTCAAGCCCTTCATTGGCCAGTCTGTCGGCCCGCTCATTGCCGGGGTGGCCGTTGTGTCCGCGGACCCAGACGAAAGTGGTCCGATGGCGCCCGGCTTCCTCAATCAACGCTTTCCACAGCTCGACGTTCTTGACGTCTTTCCAGTTTTTTCTGATCCAGCCGTGATGCCATTCGTTCATGCCTTTCACCAGGTATTGGCTGTCAGTGAAGACGGTAACGGTCTGCGCCTCATCCAGCGAGCGCAGGGCCTCGATGGCGGCCATCAGCTCCATGCGGTTGTTGGTGGTGTCGGCACTGCCGCCGATGAGTTCCCAGGCCTGGTCCGCTTGCTGTATCCATGCGCCCCAGCCGCCGGGGCCGCCCGGATTGCCGCGGCAAGCGCCGTCGCAATAGATATAGGTCTGGCCTGGGGCGGGGGCTTCCAGCGTGACGGGCACGGCAGGCGCCGCCTTGGCGGCGGAGGCGGGGGGAGCGGTGGCTGTGACGGGCTGCCAGCGGGCAAACGGTTCCAGCGAGTCCGGGTTGTTCACGTACCATTTCTTTTGCGCCGGATTCCAGCGCGCACCCAGTTTTTTGGCGTCCTCTTTCTCAGCGTAGGGAACGTTGAGCCATACAATCATGCGTGTGTTTCCGTATTGAGCGAGCGGTAAATGGCGGGGCGCAGCGCGAGTGCGAGCCCGAGTCCCCGTAGACCATTGAATATCAGGAATGAGAGCCAGAGTCCATGATTGCCCCAGAGCGGCAGCAGCATCAGGGACAGGGCCAGGAAGGCGAGCGAACACCACACCATGATGAGCATCAGCGGCCGGGTGCGGGTTGCGCCCATGAAAACGCCGTCATACAGGTAGGCAGGCATTGAGACCAGGGGCGCGAGTACCGCCCAGACCAGAAACTGATCCGCCAGCTTGGCAATGTCCTGCTGATCGGTCAGCACCCGGATCAGGCTCATGCCCGCCACACTGTAGACCAGCATATAGAGCAGCGAGCCAATCAAGCCCCAGACCAGGCAGACGCGAAGAATGCGCGCGAGCCGGGCCTTGTTGCGCTGGCCGACGGCCGCGCCGCTCAGCGTCTCGGCGGCATGGGCGAATCCGTCCAGCCCGTATGAGGTAAAGCTCAGAAAGTTCAGAAGAATGGCGTTGGCCGCCAACAGGGCGTCTCCCTGCTTGGC
>JBAYOI010000061.1:0-12479 GCA_041678365.1 Pigmentiphaga sp.
ACCCGACGTTGCCCAGGACAAAGCATTGCCCTGACGATCGGTGATCGTGATGATGGTGTTGTTGAAGGACGCGTGGACGTGCGCGATGCCGTCGGAGACGCTCTTCTTGATTTTTTTACGAACGCGCTGCGAAGCGCTGTTGTTCGGTGATTTAGCCATTTCTGATCCTTGTCAGCCGTTTACTTTTTCAGCGATTGCGCTGCACGACGCGGACCCTTGCGAGTACGGGCGTTGGTGCGCGTGCGCTGACCGCGGACGGGCAAACCGCGTTTGTGACGCAGGCCACGGTAGCAACCGAGGTCGATCAAACGCTTGATCGAGAGCTGCAGTTCACGGCGCAGGTCACCTTCAACGGTGAAAGTGTTGATTTGTTCGCGAATCCGCTCGAGTTCAGCGTCGGTCAGGTCTTTGACTTTCTTGTCAGTCGGGACACCAGCCACTTCGCAGATTTTGCGGGAGCGGGTGCGTCCGATGCCATAGATAGCCGTCAGACCGATAACGGTGTGCTGATGCGGCGGAATGTTGATCCCAGCAATACGGGCCATAACGTTTCCTTAAATACCTAGAGCGCAGAGTAAGCGAAAGCTTAACCCTGACGTTGCTTGTGGCGCGGATCGGTGCAGATGATACGTACTACACCCTTGCGCTTGATGACCTTGCAGTTGCGGCACATCGCTTTAACTGATGCCATTACCTTCATGATTGACTCCTAGTCAGTCCGAGCGAGTTTTATTTCGACCGGAAAACGATTCTTGCTCGAGAAAGATCGTATGGAGTCAGTTCGACCGTCACACGATCACCCGGCAGGATCCGAATGTAATTCATCCGCATCTTCCCAGAGATATAGCCAAGAACCACATGGCCATTCTCGAGCTTTACACGGAACGTTGCGTTCGGGAGGTTCTCAAGAACCTCCCCTTGCATCTGGATAACGTCGTCTTTAGACATGATGTTCGTTACCGCACCGGTAGATTATTGCCTTTGAAATTTGCCTTCTTCAGCAGCGAATCGTATTGATGCGACATCACGTACGCTTGTACTTGGGCCATGAAGTCCATCGTGACCACGACGATAATCAACAGGGACGTTCCACCGAAATAGAACGGTACATTCCAACGCAACACCAAGAATTCGGGCAACAAACATACAAACGTGATGTAAATTGCACCCGTAAACGTGAGCCGCATCAGGATTTTATCGATATAACGCGCGGTCTGCTCACCCGGCCGGATTCCCGGAACGAATGCACCGCTCTTCTTCAGGTTATCGGCGGTTTCCCGGCTGTTGAACACCAGGGCCGTATAGAAGAAGCAAAAGAACACAATGGCAATCGCGTACAACGTAATGTAGAGCGGTTGCCCCGGCGACAGGGCGCTTGCCAGATCCTTCAGCCACCGCCAGCTATCTCCGGTGGAGAACCAGCTTGCGATCGTTGCCGGAAACAGGATGATCGACGATGCGAAGATCGGCGGAATCACGCCTGCCATGTTCAATTTCAGCGGCAGATGCGAGCTTTGACCACCGTAAACGCGATTACCGACCTGCCGTTTGGCATAGTTGACCGTGATCCGGCGCTGGCCGCGTTCAACGAACACGACGAATGCAGTCACCAGGATGGCCACGACAACAATGATCAGCGCGGACAGAACCGCAATCGCACCCGTATTGACCAGTTCGAACAGACCTGCCAACGCGGACGGCAGCCCGGCGGCAATACCGGCGAAGATCAGGATGGAAATACCATTGCCCAAACCCCGCTCGGTGATCTGCTCACCCAGCCACATCATGAACATCGTACCCGTCACCAGCGAGATCACCGTGGTCACCCGGAACAGCATGCCCGGATCGATCACCAATCCCGGCTGCGACTCCAGGGCGACGGAAATACCAATAGCCTGGAAAGTAGCCAGAAACAACGTACCGTAGCGCGTGTACTGCGTAATCTTGCGTCGCCCGGCCTCGCCTTCTTTCTTGATCGCTTCCAATGACGGCACGATCACCGTCATCAGCTGCATGATGATCGATGCCGAAATATACGGCATGATCCCCAATGCAAGGATCGAGAAGCGTGAAAGCGCTCCCCCCGAGAACATGTTGAACAGGCCCAAAATGCCTCCCGCGTTCTGATTGAACAGGGAGGCAAGTTGCACCGGATCGATTCCCGGAACAGGAATGTGGGTACCAATCCGGTACACCACCAGGGCGAGCAACAGGAAGACCAGTCGGCGCTTGAGATCGCCAAACTTATCGGCCTTTCCTAGTGCGTTCGCATTAGCCAAAGCTTAGCCCTCGATTATCAGACCAGGGAACCACCAGCGGCTTCGATAGCAGCCTTGGCACCGACCGTTGCCGTCAAGCCTTTCAACTCGACCTTGCGGCTGAGTTCACCAGACTTGATGACTTTGACGAAACGGACCTGCTGACCAACGACACCGGCCTGCTTCAGGGCTTGCACGTCGATCTGATCAACGGGCAGCGCCTGGAGATCGGACAGACGGACCTGTGCGGACAGGTGGCCATTCAGCGATTTAAAGCCGCGCTTGGGCAAGCGACGTTGCAGCGGCATTTGGCCGCCTTCAAAACCGACTTTGTGGAAGCCGCCAGAACGGGACTTTTGTCCTTTGTGGCCGCGACCCGCGGTTTTACCCAGCCCCGAGCCGATACCACGACCGACTCGACGCTTGGCGTGCTTGCTGCCTTCTGCGGGCTTGAGCGTATTCAGTTGCATGCTAGACCTCTCAGGCTTCCGACACGGTGACGAGATACGACACCTTGCGGATCATCCCGCGAACTTCCGGCGTGTCCTGCAGAACGCGCGTGCTGTTCAGCTTGCGCAGTCCAAGGCCACGAACCGTAGCGCGGTGCGACTCGGGCGTTCCGATAGGGGAACGGACGAGCGTCACTTTGACGTTCTTGTTTGCCATGGTTTACCCCAGGATCTCTTCGACCGACTTGCCGCGCTTGGCAGCGATGTCAGCCGGAGTCGAGCTTGCGCTCAGACCGTTGAGCGTGGCGCGCACGAGGTTGTACGGGTTGGTGGAGCCGAGGCTCTTGGCAACCACGTTACGAACACCGAGCACGTCGAAAATTGCACGCATCGGACCGCCTGCGATCACACCCGTACCTTCAGTAGCGGGAGAGATCAGAACGGTGGATGCGCCATGTTTGCCAACCACGGTGTGGTGCAACGTACCGTTTTTCAACGGCACTTTGATCATTTTGCGACGGGCTTCTTCCATGGCTTTCTGGACAGCCACGGGAACTTCCCGCGCTTTTCCTTTACCCATGCCAACGCGTCCGTCGCCATCACCCACCACGGTCAGTGCTGCGAAACCGAGGATTCGACCGCCCTTCACGACTTTCGTGACACGGTTGACTGCGATCATCTTCTCGCGAAGACCGTCGTCGCGTTCCTCCGACGCAGCATTCTTGCCTTGCATCTTGGCCATGTAATCCTCGCTTAAAACTTGAGGCCGGCTTCACGCGCGGCTTCAGCCAGGGCCTTAACGCGGCCGTGGTAACGGAAACCGGCACGATCGAACGCCACGGTTTCAATGCCAGCAGCCTTGGCTTTTTCAGCCACCAGCTTGCCAACCAGGGTTGCTGCCGCCACATTGCCACCCTTGCCCGTCTCGCCAGCAAGCTGCTGACGGATACCGGCTTCGATGGTTGAGGCGCTGACCAGCACCTTGTCGCCCTCGGGCGAAATGATGTTTGCGTAGATGTGCAGGTTCGAGCGGAACACCGACAGGCGATGTACGCGCAACTCGGCGATCTTCCGGCGGGTAGGTACCGCACGACGCAAACGAGCTTGCTTCTTGTCCATGATTCGTCCTTGCCCGCGTTATTTCTTCTTGGTCTCTTTGATGATGACACGCTCGCCAACGTAGCGAACACCTTTGCCTTTGTAGGGCTCGGGCGGACGGTACGCGCGAATTTCCGCGGCCACCTGACCAACTCGTTGCTTGTCTGCGCCTTTCAGGACCACTTCGGTCTGCGAGGGGCATTCAACCTTAACGCCTTCGGGCATTTCGTGCACGACGTCGTGCGAGAAACCCAACTGAAGCTTGACGGCGTTGCCTTGAACCTGAGCGCGGTAACCCACGCCGATCAGGCTCAGGCGGCGCTCAAAGCCCGCGCTCACGCCAACAACCATGTTGTTGACCAGCGCACGCATCGTGCCGGACATCGCGCCTGCTTCACGCGAGTCATTGGCAGCTTCGAACGTCAGCTTGTTGTCTTCCAATTTGATATTGACCGAACCGTCCAACGATTGCGTCAGCGTGCCCAGCGGACCTTTGACCGTGATCTGGTCATTGGCGAGGGTCGTTTCGACGCCTTTCGGCAGTTCGACCGGGTATTTTGCAATACGCGACATGTCTACTCCTTACGCCACGTAGCAAAGGACTTCGCCGCCCACGCCTTCAGCGCGAGCCTTGCGATCGGTCATCACGCCACGCGGGGTGGAGACGATGGCCACGCCCAAGCCGTTCATGACTTGCGGAATGGAATGGCGGCCTTTGTAGATACGCAGGCCAGGCTTCGAAACGCGTTCAATGCGCTCGATGACCGGGTTGCCGGCGTAGTACTTCAGGGTGATTTCGAGTTCCGGTTTGCCATCGTTGGCCTTGACTTCAAAGCCGTTGATGTAACCCTCGTCACGCAGCACGGTAGCAATCGCTACTTTCAGCTTCGAAGAGGGCATATTCACGGACGCCTTGTCTACGCCTTGCGCATTACGGATGCGCGTCAGCATATCGGCGATCGGATCGCTCATGCTCATGAATGACTCTCCTACCAGCTGGCCTTGGTCATGCCCGGCACTTCACCGCGCATTGCCATTTCGCGCAGTTTGTTGCGAGCAAGACCGAACTTGCGAAACACGCCACGGGGGCGTCCAGTCACCGCGCAGCGCGTACGCTGACGGGTGGGGTTAGCGTTGCGGGGCAGCAGCTGCAATTGCAGGCGCGCCTGGTAACGCTCTTCGTCCGATTTGGACGTATCGTCAATGATCGCTTTCAAAGCGGCGCGCTTGGCAGCAAATTTATTTGCCAATTTCACGCGCTTGGTGTCGCGATTGATGAGTGAAAGCTTAGCCACTATTTCACCCCTTAATTACGGAACGGGAAGCTGAACGCCGACAGCAGCGCTTTGGCTTCATCGTCGGTTTTCGCGGTGGTCGTGATGCTGATGTTCAGCCCACGAAGCGTGTCGATCTTGTCGTACTCGATCTCGGGGAAAATGATTTGCTCTTTCACACCGATGTTGTAGTTGCCACGACCGTCAAACGAACGGCCAGACATGCCACGGAAGTCACGAACGCGGGGCAGCGCCACGCTGATCAGACGATCGAGGAATTCGTACATGCGCGCACCACGCAGGGTGACCATGCAACCGATCGGGTAGTCCTCACGGATCTTGAAGCCTGCGATAGCTTTGCGGGCTTTGGTGACCACCGGCTTCTGGCCGGCGATTTTGGTCAGATCCGACACGGCATGCTCGATGACTTTCTTGTCAGCCACCGCTTCCGAAACACCCATGTTCAGGGTGATTTTCGTGATGCGCGGCACTTGCATGCTGCTTTCGTACGAGAACTGTTTGATCAGGTCTGCAACGACCTTTTCACGGTAAAACTCTTGAAGACGGGCCATTTATAATTGCTCCCGTTACGCTTTCGCGCCAACGGCTTCGCCATTGGAACGAAAAATACGTACTTTCTTGCCATCGATTTCCTTGATGCCCACGCGATCGGCTTTGCCGCTGGCGGGGTTGAAAATCGCCACGTTCGAGACGTGGATCGGCATGGTTTTATCCACAATACCGCCTGGCTGGTTGGCCATCGGATTGGGCTTCACATTCTTTTTAACGACGTTCACGCCTTCAACCAGCACATGGGTGTCACCAACGCGGGCCAATACGACGCCACGCTTGGTTTTGTCCTTGCCAGTCAGGACGACGACTTCGTCACCTTTGCGAATCTTGTTCATCTCACGCCCCTTACAGCACTTCAGGCGCCAACGACACAATCTTCATGAACTTTTCGGTACGCAATTCACGCGTGACCGGTCCGAAGATACGAGTGCCGATGGGCTCGAGCTTGGCATTGAGCAACACGGCCGCGTTGCCGCCAAAACGGATCAGCGAACCGTCTTTACGACGAACGCCCTTGGCAGTGCGAACGACGACTGCGTTGTAGATCTCGCCTTTTTTTACACGCCCGCGAGGCGCTGCATCTTTGACGCTTACTTTAATCACGTCGCCAATGCCAGCGTAACGGCGCTTGGAGCCGCCGAGCACCTTGATGCACATGACTGAGCGCGCCCCGGTGTTGTCGGCCACATCCAATGTGGTCTGCATTTGAATCATTGGTTTACCCTGTTCCAACTTAACCCGAAACAGCTTGGCTGCTTACAGCCTAGCCTTCCGATCAGTTTTGGTCCCGTCAGGCTAGCAGCTTGACGCCACCAACCCTGGGTTGAAAATTCTGACGCGGCTCCGTGGCTACCCGCAAAAACTAACAAGCAACCCGGCTTTGCCGCTGTTGTGATGCTGCAAGTGCTTCTTGGCCTTTCTGGCTGGCCTTGAAAAGACCAACCTTTAATCCAAGTTTCACCGCAGCAACCTTACTCATACTTTTATAAGCAAGCCATGCATTCTATCTGGTAGCAGAACAAACAGCAAGCCTTATTTGGCATTAAAAACCACAAGCCACAACGGTTTTCACCGTCTCGGCCCCTTAACGCACGGCATGATGATGGCCCACAATCTGGTAGCTCCAGGTTTCGGACAGCACCTTGCCTTCGCTGCGCAGCGCCGCGCGAAGATTGACCGCTTCGGCCTGATCCTTGACCTTGACCTTCAGAATCAAACGCCAGCCCTTGATCGGCGGATGCTTCAGCAGTTCATGGCCAATGATCTCGCCATTTCCGCTGGCGCTGAACACCGCCTCGACCGCCGCGCCGGGAGGCAGCTTCTCCAGCACCGGCCCTTCAAAGTCGATCAGCAGCGAGAGGGTTCCATCAAAGGCGCGAATCAGGTTGTTCTGACGGATTTCCGTATCGGTACGCCGGGTTTGCTTCACCCAAGCCAACTCCCCGGGCAGCAGGCCCGGCTCATCCATGGTCCACGTGACGCGGTAGTCATGCTTCATCATTTCGCCAGGCTTGGGCTGCTTGCGCGGCGTCCAGAACGAGACGATGTTGTCATTGGTTTCATCGGCGGTCGGAATTTCGATCAGCTCCACCTGCCCCGGCCCCCACTCTCCTTTAGGCTCGATCCAGGCGCTCGGACGAATGTCGTACCGGTCGATCAGGTCTTCATACTGGTGGAACGCATGGCCGCGCTGCAGCAAGCCAAAGCCCTTCGGATTCTCCACCTGATAGGTGTTGACCGTAACCTCATCCGGGTTGTTCAGCGGCCGCCAGATCCATTCGTCTTCGCCAGTATGGATGGCAAGACCGTTCGAGTCATGGATGGCGGGCCGGAAATTGCCGGTTTTCAAGGGCTGGTTCGGTCCGAACAGGAACATGCTTGTCAGCGGCGCAATACCGAGCTTCTCAACGTTCTCGCGGAGAAAAACGCGGGATTCAACGTCCAGCACGGCGCCCAGCTCCTGGTCCGGCGCCAAGGTCAGCTTGAAAGCGCCGGTTGCGCGCGGCGAATCCATCAAGGCATACACCACCATGTGCTTTTCCCCCCGCTTGGGCCGCTCGATCCAGAACTCTCTGAACTCGGGAAACTCTTCCGGCTGCGGCAGGCCGCTGTCAATCGCCAGGCCCCGACCCGACAATCCGTATACCTGGTCCTTGCCAATGACACGGAAGTAGCTGGCTCCCAGCAAGCTCATGACTTCATCATGCACATCAGCCCGGTTGATCGGGAACATGATGCGAAAGCCCGCGTACCCGAGCTGCTTCACTTCTTCTTCATTGAGCTTGAGCCCGCCGAAGTCAAATCGTTTCATTTCGTAAGGGATGGACGACACCTTGCCGTCAACGATTTCATTCAATGCGACCGGGGTGGAGAAATGCATGCCCTGGTGATAGAAAGCTAGCCGGAACGGCGAGTCCAGGTCCTTCCAGTAAAACTCCTCGCGGTTCGGTTGAATCTTGATGTAATCCCCGAATTGCATGGCCCTGAAGTCTGGACCCAGGTTGCTGACGGGCGTCTGGTAAGGCTGCTTCAACAACGCTTGAGCGCGCACCGTGACATCATCCAGGCCAAAGGCAGCGGCCCGCTCCGCGCCCCCCAGTCCCAACCCCAAGCTGAGCGCGAGCAGACAGATCATGCTGCGCCATTCTGTTACCACCTTATGAAACACCCATCCCTCCTTGATCGACACTATGCGCACGGCCTGGCTCATTGCGCCAAGCCGCGCACCGGCTGACTCCGCTTCAGCCCCGTCTGGACAAAAACCCTATGATAAACAACACTGCGCCCTGCTTGCACCGCTTCCCCTTGCATAATTACCACCTGTCGCAACTCGACTCATTTTCTGGAGAACCATGCTGATGCGCTTTTTTTGCCGTACGGGCGGACCCCTCACAAACTGGCTGAACGCCGCCTGCGTCAGCAGTCTGCTACTGCTCTCACCCGTCGCCGCCGCCCCCAATCCGGCGCTGCTCAATCAGAAAGAAGCCTTCATCAATGACCTGATCCGGCAGATGACGCTGGAGGAAAAAATCGGCCAGCTGCGCCTGATCAGCATCGGCCCCGAGATGCCGAAGGAACAGATTGTTGAAGAGATTGCCGCCGGGCGTATCGGCGGCACCTTCAACTCGACGCGGCGCGATGAAAACCGCCCCATGCAAGAAGCCGCGACGCATCGCAGCCGACTCGGCATCCCGATGCTGTTTGCGTATGACGTAATCCACGGGCACCGCACTATTTTCCCGATTCCGCTCGGCCTGGCCGCCAGCTGGGATCTGGAAACCATTGAGGAGTCCGCCCGCTTGTCCGCCAAGGAAGCCACCGCGGACAGCCTGGACCTGACTTTCGCGCCCATGGTGGACATTTCCCGGGATGCGCGCTGGGGAAGAAGCTCCGAAGGCTACGGCGAAGATCCGCAGCTGGTGTCTGACATTGCCCGCGCGCTGGTCAGGGGCTATCAGGGCGACTCCCCCGCCCAGCCTGACCGCATGATGGCCAGCGTCAAACACTTCGCCTTGTATGGCGCGGTAGAGGGCGGCCGCGACTACAACATCGTCGATATGAGTCCGATGCGCATGCACCAGGACTTTCTGCCTCCGTACAAGGCCGCCATTGAAGCGGGCGCGGGCGGGGTCATGGTGGCGCTGAACACCGTCAACGGCTATCCGGCCAGTGCCAATCCCTGGCTGCTTCAAGACCTGCTGCGCCAGCAATGGGGCTTCAAGGGCCTGACCATCAGCGATCACGGCGCCATTGATGAACTGTTGCGCCACGGCGTGGCCTCTACCAAGCGCGAAGCGGCCAAGCTGGCGCTGACGGCTGGCGTGGATATGTCCATGGCGGACACGCTTTATTTGAGCGAACTGCCTGATTTGATTCGCTCTGGCGAACTGGACGAAGCGCTGCTCGACCGTTCCGTCCGCAATGTACTGGGCGCCAAATATGACATGGGCCTGTTCCACCAGCCCTTCCTGCGCATTGGCCAGGCCGCCGACGATCCGGATGACGTGCGCGCCGAGTCGCGGCTGCACCGCGCCGAAGCCCGCCGCATCAGCGCACAATCCCTGGTGCTGCTTGAAAACAAGAATCAGACCCTGCCGCTGGATCCGCGGGCCACGATTGCGCTGATCGGCCCGCTGGCCGATTCGCCGATCGACATGCTGGGCAGTTGGGCCGCGGCGGGCAACGCCAAGCAAGTGGTGACGCTCAGGCAAGGCATGGAAACCGCCTTGGCGGGACACGGCGCCCTCCTTTATGCACGCGGCTCGGACATCACGCAGGACCAAGGCGTTGTGGATTACCTCAATTTCCTGAACTGGGACGAAAAGGAAGTGACCCAGGATGGGCGCGACCCGGACACGATGATCCGTGAAGCGCTGGACATAGCCACTCAGGCTGACGTGATTGTTGCCGCGGTTGGCGAATCGCGCGGCATGTCGCACGAGTCCTCCAGCCGCACCACCCTGGACCTGCCGGAAAGCCAACAGCGCCTGCTGGTGGCGCTGAAGGAAACGGGCAAACCCCTGGTCATCGTCTTGATGAACGGCCGCCCGCTGGCGCTGAACTGGGAAAAGGCCAACGCCGACGCGCTGCTGGAAACCTGGTTTGCCGGCACGGAGGGCGGCAATGCCATTGCCGACGTTCTGTTCGGCAAGGTCAACCCATCGGGCAAGCTGCCGGTCTCCTTCCCCCGCTCAGTCGGACAGATCCCAACCTACTACAACCGCTTGCGGGTTGGCAGGCCGTATCAAGAGGGTAAGCCCGGCAACTACACCTCGCAGTACTTTGAAGAGCCGACCGGCGCCCTCTACCCCTTCGGCTACGGCTTGAGCTATACCGAGTTCGCACTCAGCGAGCCGGTACTGTCTCGCGCTGCCATGCAGCCGGGCCAAACCGTGATTGCGTCCGTCAATGTGGAAAACCAAGGCCAGCGCCCTGGCGAAACCACCGTCCAGCTGTATATCCGTGACGTGGCCGCTTCGGTGGTCAGGGCCGAGAAGGAGCTGAAGCATTATCAGAAAGTGATGCTGGCGCCGGGCGAGCGGAAAACCCTGCACTTCACGGTCAGCGAAGCGGATTTGAAATTCTTCAATGCCCAGCTGGAGCAGGTGGCGGAGCCGGGTGAGTTCGAGGTGCAGGTCGGTCTGGATTCCAAGGATGTCCAGACCGCCAGGTTCCTGCTTCAAGGAGAGTGAACCCTCAATGGCCAGGCCCGACACTCGGGCCTGGCCATCACGGGCGAGCCGGACAGCTCAGTCCGGCTTGATCTGGTGGCTGTCAATGACCTGCTTCCACTTGGCCCGCTCGCTTGCCGCAAAGCGGGCAAAGTCCTCACCCTGGAGTTCGAGCGGGGTACCGCCCAAGGCCTCGATCCTCTGACGCACCTCTTGATCCTTCAAAGAATCAGCGACCGCCTTGGCCAGTACGTTGATCACCGTATCCGGCGTCGCGGCAGGTGCGAACAGCCCAAACCAGCCATTTGCCTCGAAACCTTGAATGCCGCTCTCCGCCACTGTCGGAACATTGGGCAGGAAGGGGCTGCGGCTCAAACCGGTAACCGCCAGCGGTTTCAAGCGACCGCTCTCAATGATCGGCAACAAGGTGTTGATGTCGCCCGACATGAACTGCACAACGCCGCTCGCCACATCGTTCATTGCAGGCGAAGCGCCCTTGTAGGGGATATGCACCATGTCCACGTCCGCCATGGTCTTCAACAACTCCCCGACCAAATGGTTGGTTGTGCCCGTTCCCGGCGAGGCAAAGTTGATCTCACCCGGCTTGCTGCGTGCCAGCGACACCAGGCCCTGGACGTCATTGATCGGCAGAGCCCGGTTGGCCGCCAACAGGAAAGGGGCTGACGCCACCGCCGCGACTGCCCTCAGATCCTTGGCCGGATCATATTGCAAGCGGGCATCCAGACTCGGGTTGATCGCGATCGGGCCATTGCTGCCCAGCAGCAGCGTGTACCCGTCCGCAGGCGCCCTGACCACAACCAGAGAACCGAGCGCACCCGCGGCACCCGGACGATTCTCAACCACGACGGTCTGACCAAGATGCTTGTTCAGGGATTGCGCCACCGCTCGTGCCACCGCATCCGTGCCACCGCCCGGCGCGAAGGGGACGACCAACCTGATCGGCGCGCTCGGAAAGGTTTGCGCCTGTGCGGCACCAAACATGGGCAGCAAGGCCAGGCAAGACGCCAGGCAACGACCACTCAATGTGCTGCGCTTGTTGGGATGAGCCATGATAGAAGTCTCCTGTTGAATGGCCGGCGGGCAACCCTCGCACGGCCCTCCTTGTTGTTATCAGTCGTAGCGTTTGCGGAACAACGGGCGCAGCTCGGAAATCGGCGCCTTCGATGCAATCAGGTCACGCATGGTGTCTTCAGCCGCACCCACGGCTTCGGCCTCATTGATCAGGTCTTCGACGTACTCGGCCGGGACCACGCAAATACCCGAATCATCCGCCACGACCAGATCACCGGGATAGACGACGATATTGTGCAAGCGAACGGGACCGTTGATCTCCATGGCCTCCATCCGGAACTTGCCGGTGATCGGCGTCACGCCTGCCGCCCAGACCGGGTAGTCGATATCGCGAATGGCGGGCAGGTCTCGCACCGCGCCATTGACGATTGAACCGGCAAAGCCATGGGTCTTGGCCACCATGGCGGATTGGCCACCCATATTTGATACATCCAGATCTCCGCCAAAATCAGCCACAAGGACATCCCCCGGCTCGGACAGATAATAAAGTTCCCGCGTAGACATTTTGATCGGCTCTTTGTCTACCACGCCTTGCGTCGCCGTTTTGCGCTCGGGCATTGAACG
>JBAYOI010000062.1:0-12384 GCA_041678365.1 Pigmentiphaga sp.
AACAGGTAAACAAGCCACGCCCAACAAGGCAGCGATCAGTCTCAGGAATTTCAATGGGGATCTCCGAACGCAATGGAAAGGCTTCGGCCTTGATTATACTCAGCCCTCCTGCGGCAAGCGCGGTTAAAATGCGGCGGATTCAAGCCGTGAACAGGCGTTTTTCACGCCGACGCGCAGGCATATCTTATGCCTGCGGGGTGAGGGTTCAATGAAAACAACTATCATCGAACTTACGCTCCACCGCCCTGCCACGGTAATATTCGCCTTGTCAACAAGAAGAACGCCCGGTCACAAGCTGTTGCGTCACGTGACATCCGCGTTTTCCAGCCGCGCCAAACGAAATTTTTTCGCGTATCCTCGGCACATCGGCTTTTGAGCCTGGTTCAGTTATTCATTTTTTGATGCCTGTCTATGGCGACTCCTTCGCAACCAGCTTCACCCGTCAGTCTTTTCGGACTCGATTTCCGGCCGGTTTCCTTTGATGCCGCCGTTAATGAGCTGAGTCAGCACATCAACAGACGTGACAGGGCATCCATCGTTTCCACCCCCAACGTCGACCACATCGTCCGCCTCAGCAAACAGCCCGAGCTGCTGCCCATCTATCAACACGCGGACTATCTGTATGCTGACGGCATGCCTGTCGTGTGGTTCAGCCGTTTCATCAAAAAACCCTTGCCTGAACGCGTCACCGGGGCGGACTTGTTCGTTGCGTTGTGCCATCAAGCGGTGCGTCATCAATGGAAAGTGCTGATCATTGGCGGAACTCCCGGCAATGAGACCGCGCTGACCGAGCGCTTTGCGCAGTGCTATCCCGGCCTGAATCTGACCATCCTGGCGCCGTCCATGCAATTTGACCCGGCAGGGCCGGAAGCCGACGCATTGATCGCACGCGTCCGTAACGAGCAGGCAGATCTTATTTTCTCCTGCTTGGGCATGCCCAAGCAGGAGCGGCTAGCCGCTCGCCTCGTCGGCGAGATCGGGCATGGCCTGATACTGTGCGTTGGCGCAGCCATGGAGTTTGCCATTGGCCTGAAGAAAAGAGCACCGCGCTGGATTCAGCAAGCGGGCTTCGAGTGGCTCTGGCGGCTGTTGAGCGATCCCGCCCATCTTTGGAAGCGTTATCTGGTCAATGACCCCTACTTTCTGGTCTTGTGCTGGAAAGCCTGGCGCAACCCCAGCCGCCAGGACTGATCCGGAACCGTCATGAGCCTTGGTAAGCTTCCTCCTCATTTGCGCTTGTTCTTCAGTCTAGCCGGGCTGGGCACCGGTGCCATCTCCATCCTGTGCTATGCGGCGCTCAGTTTCCGGATGGGCGTGCCGCTGGACCAGCTGAATCTTCCCATCGCCTTTGCAATCGGCCTGTCCGCCTTCGTCGTCTTCTACCGTTTTCAGCAACTGATCAGCACCCGCACCATTCCGTTCATGCTGTGGCGCGGCTTGGTGACATGGTCTCAAGTCGTGATCCTGGTCCTGCTGTTCAACTTGATCGCGCCCAGCGCCACCCCGGCGCTGACGCGGGAACTGCTGACCCAGTGGGCACTGATGACGCCTATCGTGCTGCTGCCCGCCTTGGTGGTCATGCGTATCCATGCCACCTATCTGTATAACGGCCCGCGCTATGTGCGCCATGCGATTTTCGTCCTGCCCGGCTACCAGGCGCAGACGCTGGCGATCCGCCTACGGCGCTCACCGTCCATCGGCATCATTGTTGATGGCTACTTTGGCGATCATGACCCGCAGCTGGACCCGACCCCGACTCAGCAGGGCTTGAAACACCTGGGTGCGCTGGGTGACGTCGTACCGCATCTGAAGGCGCAAAAATCCAATATTGCTTTCATCAGCATGACCTTGATGCGCACCCCCTACGCTCAAGAGATCCTGGATCAGCTCAGCGACTCGACCGCCGGGATTTACCTGGTCCCGGAGTCTCCGTCCTTGCACGACTTCCAGGTCAATATCGACAATATGGCTGGCGTGCCGCTGCTGAAACTGCATGACACCCAGATTCTGGGGGTGGCGCGCGGCATCAAGCGCAGCATGGACGTTATTGTGGCAAGCATGATGCTGTGCGCACTGGCAATCCCGATGGGCATCATCGCGCTGATGGTCCGTTTCAGTTCCCCCGGCCCGATTCTGTTCAGACAGACGCGCTACGGCCTGGAAGGTCAACCGATCCAGGTCATGAAGTTTCGCTCGATGTACGTCAACCAGCCCGAACCGGGCACGGTCAAGCAGGCCACGCGCGACGACCCGCGCATCACGCCGATCGGACGCATTCTGCGCAAAAGCTCACTGGATGAACTGCCGCAGCTCTTCAACATCCTGAACGGCAGCATGAGCCTGGTCGGCCCGCGCCCACATGCCGCCGAGCACAATGAGTTCTATCGGCAGCAGATCAAAGGCTATATGTTGCGTCACACCGTCAAGCCCGGCTTGACGGGTTGGGCCCAAGTGAACGGTTTGCGCGGCGAAACCGACACGCTCGACAAAATGATGAAGCGAGCCGAGTACGATCGCTACTACATCCAGCACTGGACGCCGCTGCTCGACATCAAGATCCTGTTCCGAACGGCGCTGCTGGTGGTGCACGATGAAAAAGCGTATTAAAAAATCGCTATTCACTCTTCCCGGCCATCCCTTATGGATACAGGCATGTCAACGATTATCCGCCTCCCCTCGATTTCAGTTTGTATCGCCACCCATAAGCGGCCTCAACAGTTAGCGGTCTTACTCGACGACTTACTTGCACAAACCCTGCGTCCATCCCAGGTCATCGTCGTCGATAACGATCCAACAGAAAGCGCCCGCGCAACCGTGACCGAAAAAGCAAATGCGCATCCCGAACTCAATTGGATCTATGACACGCAGGCGGTAAAAAACATTTCATTGACCAGGAATGCAACCATGGCTCATGCGACTGGGCTATGGCTGGCCTTTGTAGACGATGACGAGCGGGTGCGACCTGACTGGTTAGAGCGGTTGTACGAAACAGCGGTTACGCATCAGGCCGATGGCGTTCTCGCCCCTGTTGTCCCCATCCTGCCTGCGCACGCTCCTGAGTGGCTTCAGCGCGGGAGCTTTTATGAGAACCCGCGCTTCCCCAGCGGCACCATTGTTCCCTCGAACGTCTTGCGTATTGGCAATGCGCTACTTTCCTCTGCCTATGCAAAAAAGCATTTTTTTGATCCGCGCTATGGCCTTACCGGCGGTGAGGATCTTGACTTTCTGCTCCGATTGCGTCACTGCGGGGCTGTGTTGGTTTGGTCCGATGAAGCCATTGCCGACGAAGGAGTAGCCGAAGCACGCATGCGCTTGAGTTGGATACTCAAGCGCGCGCTGCGCGGTGGGCAGGATTTCGGCCGCTTTTATTTGATGGGAAGATTTGGATACGTTGGGTTTTTCCAGAAACTTCTGTTTTTTTTTCGATCTCTGTTGCAAACAGGAGTAGCTTTTCTACTCTTTCTAGTCTGCTTGCCAACAGGAAAATCCAAGAGCTATCAATGGTTGAGAAAAACAGCGGCCAACCTGGGTAAACTATCTGCTTACGCGGGCTTGCACTACAAAGAATACTCATGAGCGCTTAATCAAGATGGCCATTCATTTCGTTCTCTTTCTCCTCGCACTGACCCCATCGCTATCCGCGCTGTATCTTCTCTTTCTCACCCTGCTTTCCGCAGCTGTCCCCTGTCCTCAGCCGCAATCCCGCTCGCTGCGCTTCGATATTCTGATCCCCGCTCACGACGAAGCCACCGTCATAGCCTCCACAATCGGCTCTTTGCAAGCCCTCAATTGGCCACGAGAAAACTACCGCCTCATCGTGATTGCAGACAATTGCAGTGATAACACCGCTGATATCGCCCGCAACGTCAACGCCCTCGTCATTGAGCGTAATGAACCAAACTTGCGAGGCAAAGGCTACGCCATTGCATTCGGCGCCGACTACAGCGCCCACAGTGGCTTTGCCGACGCTATTGTGGTTGTTGACGCCGACTCTCTCGCGTCACCCAATCTGCTGGAAGCTTTTGCCGCACGCATTGAACAAGGCGCACAAGCACTGCAAGCCAATTACGGCGTATCCAACCCTGATGCCTCATGGCGCACGCGTCTGATGACGATTGCCTATGCGGCCTTTCATGCTGTGCGTGGACGGGCGCGGGAGCGTCTGTCGGTCTCCTGCGGCTTGCGCGGCAATGGAATGAGCTTTACTCATGGCCTGCTGGCGATGCATCCACTGCAAACGTTCTCCTTGACCGAAGACATTGAACAAGGCGTGGTGCTGGGTCTTCAAGGCATCCGGGTTTGGCACGTCGATGAAGCCAGGATTGATACCGAGATCCCCAGCAGTGGCGGCAACGCGGCTAGCCAGCGCGCTCGCTGGGAGTTCGGCAGGCTTGAACTCGCCCGGAAACATGCAAAATCGCTTTTCTATAACAGCATCAAAAACAGCAATAAGATTAGCCTCGACCTGGCCGTGGACCTGGTACTGCCTCCGCTCAGCCACCTAGCGCTGCTCAACAGTGTGCTTCTGCTCGCCGCTTTATTACTGCCTCTCTTCATTGGCTTCAACGCCTTCCCCTGGCTGACTGTAGCACTGATAAATATGCTTATTTACAGTCTTTATATTTTTCGGGGATGGCAACTCTGCCCGTTGGGCTTACGCGCCTTGCTCACTCTTTTTTTGGCCCCCTTTTTCATGCTTTGGAAGCTCTTGATTTTATTGAAAAGCAGCGGTAAAAAGCAGTGGGTTAAAACTCGGCGCAACGCCGAAGAGGATGCGCCGTAAGAGATAAGCACGCAACTAAAAAATTCTAACCTCTGCGATAAGTTGCTTATTGCCGCTCTGCAATTTAAGCCCATGTTTATATCGAAATCTCATGAAAAAAACGAAACGATTTCATGCACTAGACAGCTTTCGTGGCTTATGTGCCTTATCTGTCGTAGTTTTTCATCTGCATGTCGCCAATTCCGTAACTGAGCTGCAGTTTTTCCGCAATGCGGAAATTTTTGTGGAATTTTTCTTTGTACTTAGCGGGTTTGTTCTGGCGCATGCCTATGATGCGCAGCAGGAATTGGATTTCCGCCGCTTCTTCGTCGCACGCTCATTTCGGTTGCTTCCATTGCACTTATTCGTCTTGGCAGTTGTCATTATCCTAGAGCTAGCAAAACTGGCTGCCGCCCATGCCGGAGCGCACTTCAATACTCCTCCATTTTCCGGCTCAACAGCGCTTTCTGAACTAGTACCCAACGCGTTGCTTTTTCAGGCTTGGACTCCGTGGACCGAAAACCTTAGTTTCAACTACCCCTCCTGGAGCATCAGCATCGAATACTATATGTACCTGATTTTTGCTTGCACAATGTTGTTGAGCCACGCAAAACGGCACATATTATGGATTTTCATCTCGGTCTCATTTTTTTCATTATTATATTTCGATCTTCATTTCCCCACCGTGTACGCAGCTCGAGGCTTGTCCTGCTTCTTCGCTGGCGCGTTGGCGCTACTTTTTTTCAGAAACATGCAAGGAAAAATAAGACCGAACATGATAGCTCTGTCACTTCTTGAGGCAGCCCTGTTAATTACTATCATTGCAGAGTTATCACTGACACCCAAGGTTGATACCTTGCTGTGCAGCATATTGTTCTGCTGCTGCACCATTGTTTTCGCATTTGAAGAAGGGCTGATTTCAAAGATATTACAGAAAAAATTTTTCTTGTTCTTGGGCCGCATCTCCTTTTCAATCTACCTCATTCACACAACAGTAATATTTTTTTCGATGCTTCCCTTCAATTTGGCCCAAAAGATCACGGGAGCCCCCCTAATAGAAACCATAGGAGAACTTAAAGTATTGGACTTGGGAAGCAGCATTTTAAACAACTTGAGCGTCGCTTTTGTTCTCATTCTTGTCGTCATCATCTCACATTTTACCTATACTTATATAGAGCTGAAAGGCCAAGAAATGGGGAAAAGAATAATAAACAAGCCTACCCAGAGTGCGAAACCAATCTGATCAGCCTGTGCATTCTACTCCAGGTTAAACACACTACGTCATGCTCCTGTCCATCCAATATTTGCGCGGCATCGCTGCTCTCATGGTCGTTATCTTTCATCTGCTGCCTCAGATGGAGCGCAAAGGCTATACTTTTTATTGGCCAGACTGGTTGTTTGGTGGTGTGGATGTATTTTTCGTTATTAGCGGTTTTATTATGTGGATCACAACCGCGAATCGTACGGCAACGCCCATGAAATTTTACAAGCGGCGCATCATTCGCATTGTTCCACTTTATTGGATATTAACATCGTTCATTGTAGTGGTTATGCTTGTCAAGCCCACTCTACTACAGAGCACACGGTATGATTTTTGGCATATCATTTCATCATATTTTTTCATTCCCTCATTAGCTCCAGGATCGGAAGAACAAATTCATCCAGTCCTTCACCCTGGTTGGACACTAAATTATGAAATGTTTTTCTACTTACTTTTTGGGCTATTGCTGTATTTACCTGAACGGTTTCGTATTGTTGGCATGACTATCATCATGAGCGTCCTGGTGGCTTACGGAAGCCTAGCATCTACGCTTTCTATTAGCAAAAACCCTATCATTGTTTTTTATACTCACAACATCATGATCGAGTTTATGATCGGCATGTTGGTAGGCCACTTCTATTTAAAGAACAATATATTGTCCTCTGCGAAATGGGGTTGGTCTCTATTAATAGCAGGATTTTTCCTTCTGGGATTGTTACCTGAAGCACTCCCAACCTTACCCCGTGTCGTTATTCTCGGACTACCCGCCACCTTGATCGTAATTGGCGCGTTAAAGCTGGAAGCTACACCTCAATTGCCAAAGTGGCCGTGGCTGCTACTACTCGGCAATGCTTCATATTCAATTTATCTTTCACATACAATGACCTTATCGGCAATCGGGCAGATATGGCGTCGCGCAATTGAACAACCATCCTTTTTCAGCTATATGCTTTTTGGCATAGTTGGCATCAGCGCATCTATCATGATTGGCGTGTTCACTTACTACATAATTGAAAGACCAGTGACTCAACGGCTGCATAGTCGCACCTGAGCCATTCTTGCAACCCGCTCATAGGCCTGGCGGCGTGAAGCGGGGAAGCCGGTGACGATTTCCGTCGGGAATAGACTTTGCGTCATGTGGGTACGTAAAAAACGAATTGGCAACGCCCTTGCAATCAGGTTCTGCGCCGATCCATCAGCGCCCAGGCAATCGTGCCCGCATCCACGTATTCCAGTTCGCTGCCCGCCGGTACGCCACGCGCCAGACGCGTGACCTCCCGCCCTTTGGCGCGCAGGATTTCCGCCAGGTAATGGGCGGTGGTTTCCCCCTCGGCAGTAAAGTTGGTGGCCAGGATCACTTCCTTGACATCGGCTTCGAGCGCGCGCTGAAGCAGCTTCTCAAAGCCGATCTGGTTCGGCCCGACACCGTCCAGCGGGGAAAGCCGCCCCATTAGGACGAAATACAGCCCTTCATAACTATGGCTGGACTCGACCATGTTCTGGTCAGCGGGCGTTTCCACCACGCACAGCAGGTGCTGGTCGCGCTTGGAATTTGAACAGGTCTCACACACGTCCAGCTCGGTGAACGTGTTGCAGCGCGAGCAATTGCGCAGGCGGTCCACCGCATTGGACAAGGCCTGCCCCAACTGGCGCGCCCCTTGCGGGTCGTGCTGCAAGAGGTGATAGGCCATCCGCTGCGCGGACTTGGCGCCCACGCCGGGCAAACGCTTGAAGGCGTCAACCAGCATCGATAAGGACGCCGGGCCAACGCTTTTGTCTACCGCCATGGGGAAGGTTCGCGAGCAGAGCTCGCTCCTACACAGGATGACGCAAGGCGACTCATTGCTTGATCCTGACTTAGAACGGAAGCTTCATGCCCGGCGGCAAAGGCATGCCCGCCGTGACCGACGACATTTTTTCCTGCGAGGTGGCCTCCGCCTTGCGCAGGGCATCATTGAACGCGGCGGCGATCAGGTCTTCGACCATGTCTTTGTCGTCTTTCATCAACTCGGGATCGATCTCGACACGCTTGACGTCGTTGCGGCAAGTCATGGTGACCTTGACCAGGCCGCCGCCGGAAGCACCCTCAACCGTGATGTCCGCGAGCGCTTCCTGCGCTTTTTTCATGTTCTCCTGCATCTGTTGCGCTTGACGCATCAGGCCTGCAAGCTGTCCTTTCATCATGATGAACTTCCTTCCAAAGGTTGTGGTTCCGGTTCAACCGGTCGAATCGAGTTCGGCTCCACTTGCGCATCGAACAGGGCGACCATCTGCTTTACGACGGGGTCGGCTTCCACCGAAGCGCGCGCCTGCTCCAGCCGCGCCTGCTGCTCGGCCACGGCAACCGCATGGGCGGTTTCCGTACCGGTTTCTCCGATGTCAAAGCGCAAGCGGACACGGGTTTGAAAATGTTCAGAGAGCGCTTGGGTCAGGCGTTCAGCCGCCATACCCTCGCTCAAGCCTCGGGCGGGCACCCGCAACGTAACGGTGTGACCCTCCACGCCCACCCATTCGCTCTGTTGCGCAAGCTGCGCCGCCATGCCCTTCAAGGGCAACGAAGCCGCCAGGCTGGGCCAAGGTTGGGTCAGCGCGATGGCGAAAGGTGCCTGTGACGCGCCGGGGGTCGATCGCACCGCAGGGGCCGGTGATGAGATGGGGGCCGGTGGCGTGATGGGTTCGCGGACAGAGCCCGTTCCTACCCCCGATGCGCTCACTGTAGGAGCGGGCTCTGCCCGCGAATTCGTCGGCTGCGGGCGCTCCGCGAACGTCGACGGCGAACTCGTCTCATCAAACATGGGCACCGGCTCATCCACCCAGGAAGGAGGCTCAGACGACGGCGGAGGCGGAGGGGGAACACTGGCGCGGCGCGGTGCGGCGGCGCTCGACAAGGCGGGCAGCGCTTTCAGGCTTGGCGCGGCCGATGGTGCTTCAGCACTGCGCGGCGGCGCGGGGTCCGGACGCGGTCCGCCGCCAGGCGCGTTGCGTTGTTGGGTGGCGGCCCGTGCAGCGGCCAAGGCTGCGGCGGGGCCCACCGGCGCCTGAGGCCGCTCAGCGTGAGCGCTCGGTGTGTTCGGTGCACTGGGCGCATTGGGCGGCACAGCGGGACGGGTAGCGGATTGGACCGGCTCGCCGCCCTGGCCGCCGTCCGACTGGACAAAGGCGAGCATGCGCAGGCAAGCCATGACAAAACCCGCATATTCATCCGGCGCCAGCGCCAGTTCGGCCCGGCTGTGCACGGCAATTGAATAGAACAAATGCAGATGGTCAAGCGACAGCGCCGCAGCCAGCGCCCGCAGCTCATCAAGGAAAGGCGTGTCCGGTGACACCGCGTCCGGCACCTGTTTGAGCAGAGTCAGCGTGGAGAGCAGTTGCGCCAGCTCTGACAAGGCGCCCGAGAAAGACAGGCTGCGCGTGGCCAGCTCATCCGCCACCGCGACAATGTCCGGCCCTTGCGCACGCACCAATGCGTCCAGCAAACGGATCAAGTGCCGCTGGTCAATCGTGCCCAGCATGGTTCGCACCGCATCTTCCGATACGCTGCCCGCACTGTAGGCAATAGCCTGGTCCGTCAATGACAGCGCGTCCCGCATGGAACCGGCCGCCGCTTGCGCCAGCAGGCGCAAGGCATTGCGCTCATGCGGCACGTCTTCCTGTTCCAGCAGGTGCTGCAGGTGTTCGACGATGGCTTCGGGCGGCATTTGCTTGAGGTTGAACTGCAAGCAGCGGCTCAAGACCGTGACCGGGATTTTCTGCGGATCGGTGGTGGCCAGGATGAACTTGACGTGCGGCGGCGGCTCTTCCAGCGTTTTCAACATGGCGTTGAACGCATGGCCCGAGAGCATGTGCACTTCGTCGATCATGTAGACCTTGAAACGTCCCGCCGTGGGCGCGTAGACGGCCTGTTCCAGCAATTGGGTCATTTCATCGACGCCACGGTTCGAGGCGGCGTCAAGCTCAACATAATCAACGAAGCGTCCGGCATCAATGGCCTGACAGGCCTGGCATTGTCCGCAAGGCTGCGGCGTAATGCCCTGTTCACAGTTCAGCGATTTGGCCAGAATGCGCGACAGCGTGGTCTTGCCAACACCGCGTGTGCCGGTGAACAGCCAGGCATGGTGGAGGCGTTGCGTGCTCAGCGCATGCACCAACGCACGTACGACGTGTTCTTGTCCGACCAGCGTATCAAAGGAACGCGGCCGCCATTTTCGAGCGAGCACCAGATAAGTCATGGACGGATTGTAGCTGCGCCAGCGGGCCGGGGGTGTTGGGACGAGCGCCGGGCGAGGAATGGCCACTGCGCTATGAGAAAGGGGCGAGCCTGACTTCGGCACTAACGGTTTACAGCTGTGGCTGCTTCGTTCCCGACCTGACCAGGTTCACTGCTCCGCTATGCGAAGGGGCCCGCCAAGAGAAAGTGTAGCAGGACTCGGGATTTCTTGCTTTGCCTTTGACAGGGAGCACGTCATGCCCCCGCTTCTGCCTTGTTCACCGGGATATTTCCGCTTATTAAGCAGGCTCAGCCTCCAATTTGGTCACGGCACGGCTCCCAGTCGCCATTGCGTAGCGGGCCAGGGTGCGCATCGAGGGCAGCGTCCGACCGCTTTCCAGTCTGGCAATGCTGGATTGCGTCGTGTGCATGCGCTTGGCAATCTCATCCTGGGTCAGGCCAGCACGAACCCGCGCGGCAATCAATTCGCGTGCAAGGTCAAACTCCGGCGCCTGCGCGTCGTATTCGGCCCGCGTCTCGGGGTCTGCCAGCAAGCGTGCTTTCAGTTCGGTCAGGTCAGTCATGGATCAAGCTCCGTAAACGTTCATATTGCCAGCAGCTCATCTTCCGCAATGGGCATCAGCTTTACACGCCACACCGTGTTTTTACACGCAACGGCGCAGGTCCATGACCCAGCCTGGGACAAACTTGTCGCAGCGCAAGCAGCACGCTCCGATGCAACAAAAACACGGGCATCCCAGTATCACTTGGATTTTCTGGCGATTTGCAGTTACCATTAACTCATCTCGGCTCTTTTGCCATGGGATCAAGTGGCGCCTCGGGGCCCCTCCTGTGCGTACTTCTTATAAGCAAACCCAGGAGCCTAGCCGTCGTAGGCGCCCGCACACCTCATCCGTGCATCACGAGGCTGAACGATCCGAGTCCCGTCATTCCCTGTAATTTAGATCAGCATATACCGCGCAACCGCGATTCAGCCCATTGCGCATACTCCCTGAAGGAAAATCATGAGCGACGCGATCCAGCACGTGAGCGACTCCAGCTTCGATGCCGACGTACTTCAAGCTAACGGCCCGGTCCTTGTTGACTACTGGGCGGAATGGTGTGGCCCTTGCAAAATGATCGCGCCCATTCTGGAAGAAGTCGCGGGCACTTATGCTGGCAAAGTCAAAATCGTCAAACTCAACGTTGACGACAACAACGCCACGGCCAGCAAATATGGCATTCGCGGCATTCCCACCCTGATGCTGTTCAAGGACGGCCAACCGGTTGCCACCAAAGTCGGCGCTCTGTCGAAGTCGCAACTGGCTTCCTTCATTGACAGCTCACTCTAATTCCCACGTACCGGGCGTCCGGACCCGCCGAACGCCCGCCTCTTATCAACCTCGACCCATCTTGCGCCCCGTATCCGTCCGCCAGCCATGCTGCGCTTCCCGACGCCTTACCTGAGCACCCGCCTCGGCGCAAAGTCCTGATCCAGGACGTGTCATTACTCTGAACTCCCTCGGAGCACCCCCTGAGATGCATCTCAACGAACTGAAGGCACTGCACGTTTCGCAACTGCTGGAAATGGCAGCGACACTCGACATCGACAATGCCAACCGCTTGCGCAAGCAAGAATTGATGTTCGCCATCATGAAGCGGCGAGCCAAACAAGGCGAGTCCATTTTCGGCGATGGCGTTCTCGAAGTCTTGCCAGATGGCTTTGGCTTCCTGCGCTCACCCGATACGTCCTACCTGGCCAGCACGGACGATATCTATATCTCTCCGTCCCAGATCCGCCGCTTCAATCTGCACACCGGCGACTCCATTGAAGGCGAGGTCCGCACCCCGAAAGACGGCGAGCGCTACTTCGCGCTGGTCAAGGTCGACAAGGTCAACGGGCAGGCGCCTGAAAGCATGAAGCACCGCATCATGTTCGAAAACCTGACGCCGCTGCACCCGAACAAGCCGCTGCGCCTGGAACGCGACATCAAGAGCGAAGAGAACTTGACCGGCCGCATCATGGACATTTTCTCGCCGATCGGCAAAGGCCAGCGGGCCTTGCTGGTTGCCAGCCCGAAATCCGGCAAGACCGTCATGATGCAGCACATCGCGCACGCCATCACGGCCAACCACCCGGACATGACGCTGATC
>JBAYOI010000063.1:0-12325 GCA_041678365.1 Pigmentiphaga sp.
ACCGGCAGCGCCCCGGCGGACGCGTTTGATACGCCGCAAGCCGACGCCGAGTGCTCGGTGGGCCTTGCCATCAAGGCCATCATCTGTGCGGCCATTGCGGCGGCGGTCGTGGCTTGGGTCGTGTCCTGACGAACGCCTCCATCACTCACGGCCTTCAAATCTGAAAGACACGGCGCATCAGCCTACAAACAAAAACGCCATGGCTTCTCTCCGCCCGGTTGCAGCCCCTGCACGGGCGTTTGATCTCTAGGCAGGATAGGCTTTCGCGCAGCACCCCGGCTTGCCCAGGAGCCCGTTACAAAAGTGTTCCAGCGACCGCATTCGACGCGTCCAAAAAAGCCTGGCTTCCCCCGCAGCATCCGACCGAGCTATTCGTTTATGAGATAGCTCTCATCTCAAAACCCTCGTCGTTCGAGATAAACAGGCGTGCTAAGTTGATAGCTCCTGGCCTGGCCATACCGCCTTTCCAGACCTATAAAACTTATAGAAGAGACAACAAATGCGCCTCAACGCCTTGCTACCCATCCTATTGGGCACCGTGTTCTCGGCACCCGCCCTGGCAGCGAACGCCTACCCCAGCAAACCAATCAGGCTGGTTTCTCCTTATAGTCCCGGCGGCGGCAATGACCTCATTGCCAGGGCTGTTGCCGCGAAGCTAAGCGACCACTTGCGGCAGACGGTCATTGTTGAAAACCGTGAAGGTGGCGGAGGAAACATCGGGACTGATTATGTCGCCAAGGCCGCGCCCGACGGCTACACCCTGTTGATGACGGCCCAGTCATTGACGATCAGGCCCGCGCTATTCAAGCAGCTTCCCTTCAGCGTCACCAAGGATTTTGTCGCACTGGGGATTGTCGGTTCATTTCCCTTGATGTTTCTTTCTCACCCCAAGGTCGGCTTCGACTCCATCCAAGGCCTTGTTGACTACTCGAAGAAAAATCCAGACAAGCTGACTTATGCCACACCCGGCGTAGGCACGACTCAACACATTGCCATGGAGCTTTTCAAAGCGGAGACGGGCGCTGAGCTTCTCCACATCCCCTACAAAGGGGCTTCCAAAGCGGTTATTGACAGCGTCTCCGGCGAGGTGTCCGTGTTGGTTTCAACACCCAGCTCAGTCATGAACCATGTGGAAACTGGACGGCTCAACATATTGGGGACGGGGGAAACCAAAAGACTGGCCAGTCTGAACAATGCCCCCACGATTGGTGAAACGGTTCGTGGCTATAGCGTGAATAACTGGCTTGGCGTCATGGCGCCCACAGGTACGCCACAAAACATCGTCGATCAACTTGACCGGACTTTGGTTGAGATCTGCAAGGATGCCGATTTCATTCGTGAACTTGCAGCGTCAGGATTCGTGGTGCAGTCTCAAAACGCCAAGGAAATGGCCAAGCAGGTGGATGAAGACATCAAAAAATGGACCGCCGTCATTACCAGCAAAAACATCAGTATTGAATGACCTCCACCCTTCCAGCACCCGCTACTCCAGGAAACACAAATGAAAGCGCCCCATCGCATCGACGTCCACTCCCATACCGTTCCACCCGCCTTCGTCAAGGCGATCCAATCCGAAGGCATCACCGCCCGCACGCCAACATGGTCTCCTGAACTTGCCCTGTCCATGATGGATCGCCACGGGATTGCCACCACGATCACGTCACTTTCCGTCCCCGGCACCCACTTTGGAGACAACGCCAAGGCCCGTGTTCTATCCCGCCAGTGCAACGATTATTATGCGGACTATGTTGATCGTTGGCCCCAGCGGTTTGGCGCATTTTGTTCGACATCGCTTCCCGATGTGGAAGGCGCCTGCAGAGACATCGAGTACTCGCTTGATACGCTCAAACTGGATGGCGTGGGCCTGCTTACCAATTACGAGGGGAAATACCTGGGCCATCCCGACTTCAACCCCGTGATGGAAGAACTCAACCGTAGAGATGCGGTCGTTTTAATTCACCCCACCTTTCCCCCCTATGGCAACACCATTGGCATCGGCGTACCGCCGTTCTTGATTGAATATCTATTCGAAACCACCCGGGCAGCGGTCAATCTCGTATTCAGCGGCTCCCTGGATCGCTACCCCCGTATCCGATTCATCCTGTCTCATGCTGGCGGCACACTGCCTTACGCAGCCTGGCGCATTGCCGACATCGCTTGGCGTCAGCTGGCAGACCCGGAGCACGGCGGCAAATATCCCACCCAGCTGGTTCAAGCGGAACAAGAGACGATCAGCATGGATACCGTACTAAGCCGCCTCAAGCACTTCTGGTATGACACGGCATTGTCCCCTGGCGCACAAACCTTGGGCGCACTGACCGCCGTGGCTGACCCGCAGCGAATTCTTTTTGGCAGTGACTGGCCCTATGCGCCGGAAACAATGACGGCCGACTCCATCAGCAGTTTGAATGCGGAGGGATTGTTGTCAAACGAAGCCTTGTCTTCCATAGAGCGCGGCAATGCCCTGCAGCTGTTCCCCAGGCTTTCCCGTCAATAAGGCAAGGTATCCCGCCGTTTCATCATTTTTTTTATTGTCGGGCGCCGTCGTAGACGCCAAGCATGGCCTGACAGCGCCGCGCGGTACTCACTCAGCCAGCCGCGCGGCACCACTATTGCGACAAGCAGGATCAAGGACAGTCAGGCGATCACGCCGCGACGTGAATCAAGCTCGACGGTGCAAGCTGATCCAGACAGGTCACGCCCATCATGGCCATGTTCCGATCAATTTCAGCGTGCAGCAACTTGATGGCGTACTCAACGCCAATCTGCCCGCCCACGGCCGCGGCACAGACGAAGGGGCGGCCGACGAACACCAGCCGGGCCCCCAAGGACAGTGCCTTCAAGACGTCCGTCCCGCGCCGGATGCCGCCATCCATCATCACGACCAGGCGCTCCCCAACGGCTTCGCTGATGGTTTCCAGGACCCGCAACGGCGCGGCGGCGCCATCGAGCTGGCGGCCGCCGTGGTTTGACACGATCAAGCCATCCGCGCCGATTGCTACAGCCTGCCGCGCATCCTCCACAGACAGAATGCCCTTGACCACCAGATTGCCCTTCCACCGCTGCCGCAGCAGCGCGATGTCTTGCCAGCACAGGTGATCCCGCCCGCTCGTGTCGCGCACGGCCTTGGCTGAAAACGCTGGCGCGCCGCGCTCGGCGAACGAATTCTCAAAGTGCGGCATGCCGCGGCGGACAAAGGTTTTCAGGAAGGTACCGAACAGCCAGCCAGGATGCGTCAGCCCGTCCCAGGCCAGTCCAAGCGTGGGACGCAGCGGCAGGGAGAAACCGGAGCGGATATTGTTCTCACGGTTCGACCAGACCGGGATGTCCACGGTCACCACCAGCGTCTCAAACCCGGCCGCCCGCACCCGGTCCACCAAGGCCAGCCGCTTGGCTTCATCTCCCGGCAAATAGGCTTGAAACCAGCTGCGAGGCGCCTTGTCATGAATCTCTTCCAGCGTCATCAAGGAAGCGCCGCTCATGATCATCGGCACGCCTTGCTCAGCGGCGGCACGCGCCATGACCAGGTCTCCTTCATAAGCCAGCAGGGCGCTGATGCCGATCGGCGCCAGTCCGAACGGCGAGCGATAGTCCTGGCCGAACACCGAGGTTTGCGCGCTGCGGTCCGACACGTTCATCAGCACCCGCGTCAGCAACTCATAGGATTGAAACACCCGCCGGTTTGCCTGCAGCGAGGTGTTGTCCTCGGCCGCGCCCAGCACGAACTCGCTCATCGGCTTGGGCAGGAAGCGTACGGCCGCCTGTTCAAAATCCTGCAGATTCAACGCGCCACGCAAACGGCGCGGTAATCCGCGTGCGGCGGATTCATAAGCGGCTTGTTGCTTGGGCGAAGAAGAAGCCGTTGATGCGTTCATGGCGGTCACTTTAGAAGAGGGTCAGGTTGAAAAAACGCGCGGCGGCAAGCACGCCAGCATTTTACGCTTTTTCGTATAAGACATATCCCGCCACGCCACCGCCGCCATCGGCCGGGTGGTTGACGCCATCCATCACCTTGACTTCAGGAAAATCAAACGGTGAAACGCCCTCGATGCAGGCGACATTGACGCCATATTCTTCTGGGTTGGAGCGGCGCTGATGGAAGGTATATATCCCGCAAACAGCGCAGAAATAATGCACCGCGTCCCGCGTATTGAAGCGGTACGCGGTCAGTTTTTCCTTGCCCTTGAAAACGTTAATACCCGACAAGGGGGCCGACACCGCGACCGCCCCGCGCATTCTGCAGAATGAACAGTTGCAACGACGAATCGTGTTGAAACCATCCACCAGCTCAACGGAGAAAGCCACTTCACCGCAATGGCAACGCGCACGTCTTTTTTCCGCCACCACACCCTCCCGGCTCAATAAAGTGCTTACCTTAGCACTTCCGCCGCGCCAGGCTTCAACGGCGGTGTCCAAAGTGATGGCCGCCTTGCGCTCGCCCACTGTGGCAGGGGCTCATCACCGTCATCAGGCAAACTCACCCAAGGCGTTGCGCCGTTGGTAGACCGCGCTGGCCTCCTCCAGCAAGTCCGGACGCAACCATGCTTCCACATCGAAATCGTGCTGAAGAAAGCCATGATCCCGCATGAAGTCCTTGCGCACGACCAACGCTTCAACCAGCTCCTTGCGGAAAGACGGCCACAGATTCGTGAACAGCCTGTCTGTATCAAAGGCTTCAGGAACCCAGTCCAGCGCCACGGAGACTTCATTGGCGATGATCGCCTGCGTTTCCGCCCGATGTGACGCCGCCCACGCCGCCGCACGCAATACCTGCACCAGATAACGGATGACCAGATCGGGTCGGGAACGAACCAGGCCCGCGCTGCAGGTCAGCAGATTCGGGGTTCCATTATTGATGGCCAAACGCTGGTCCGCCGCCCGGTTGATATCGAACACCACGTGAGCGCCCAGAAAGGCTTCGAGAAAGGGACCGCCTGCGCCATACTGATACACGGCATCGACCTCGCCACGGATCAACGCGAAAAGCTCTGCGCTGGCGGAACCCGCACTGCGCTTGACGTCGAATAAGGAACCACTGGACGAGCTTCCTTCCTTGGCAATATAGGTACTGTGGATCGGCAGTTCGACAAAGGTGACGTCGTCCGCGGTCAAGCCGACCGAAGCCAGCACCTGCAAATAGCCTTGCAGCGCTGAAGCCCGCCAGAAGTCAATCTTGTCATGAACGCGGACGGGCAAGGCAAGACGTTTTCCCTTCAAGTCCTCGGGTTTTTCAATACCTGTGCCGGGCAAGGCCAGCAGGCGCTGGTATTGCGGCAACCAGGTCAACCCAAGCACCACCGTATCCCGCCCCGCGGAGCGGGCCCAGATCGGCGGCGCATTGCCGCCCTGGCGGAACGAGTTTTCCTGATTGTGGTCAAAGTGCGATTCTCTTACCGCACGGTCCGACGAGCTTGCCAACGAACGATAGGCGATGCCATCCTTGGCGAACTCTGCTTCGAGCCACCCTTGCTGGATAGCCACGCTGGAGGCGGTTGGCACCGGGCAACGCGTATACCAGAGCGTATCGATGGCGGTCACGGCATGGCTCATATCAGGACTTCCCTTCCAGATCGTTGGCACGGATCACGTCCGCCCAGGACGCAATGCTGGACTTGATGACCGTACCGAAATCGTCCGGCTTGCCGCCAATGACGTCGAAGGCCTGCTCTTCCAGGGTTTTCTTGACCTCCGGATCAGCCAATATCTCATTGATCGCGGTATTCAACGTGGCAATCACCGCATCGGGCGTGCCCGCAGGCGCCACGAACCCCTGCCAGGAACCGAACTCGAAACGCGGCAGGCCCTGCTCGACAAAAGTCGGCACGTCGGGCAAAACCGCCGTTCGGCTCTTGGTCGACACGGCAATGGGCTTGAGCCGGTTTTCCTTGATGTAGGGCAAGGCGGGCGCCAAGGTCACGATGATGCCGTCGGCATGGTTGCCCAACACATCAGTCAGCGCGGGCTGCGCGCTGCGGTACACCACCGGATTGAGCTCAATCTCCGCTTGATTCTGCAACATCAGCACGCCCAACTGCCCCGTCGTGCCGATGGCCGGAGACGCCAAGGCATACTTGCCCGGGGATTGCTTGGCAATCTCGATGAAACCCCGCAAGTTATCCGCAGGCACGCCAGGCCGAACCGCAAAAATCTGCGGTGCCTCAATGGCCTGGACGATCGGTGCAAAACTCGTCAGCGCATCATACCCACGTTCCTTGAACAAAGTCTGATTGATGGAGATGACATCGGTGGCCACGTACAGGGTATAGCCATCGGGCCGGGCCCGCGCCACATAACTGCTTGCAATATTGCCCGCACCGCCGGGCTTGTTATCAATATGAACAGGCTGGCCGACCTTATCGGCCAGATGCCGTCCGATCAGGCGAGCCAAGATATCGGGGCTGCCTCCCGGCGCGGCGGAAACAACAATGGTGATCGGTTTTTCCGGGAAGGCAGCGTGTGCGGACGCGCCAACCAATCCACTCAGCAACGCGATGCCGACCAGAGCACTTTCTCGAAAATAATCATGACTCATCAACTTAACTCCAAAGAAACATCCGTTCAGTCTAGGGTCTGGGAGGCGGCGTCCCAACCATTGATCTCTTATGTTCTTATGAAGGGCATCTGAATATAGTTATGCAACCGATCAATAGAAAATACCCCCCACGCTAGCGGCTGGCGCGGCGCACTGCGCCCCGAGGGGGCGTTTTTTATCTTGGGAGCGGCCCAGCGATAAAAAGGGCTTTTCTCCCATATCCCACTCTTATTAATTGATAAAACATAGAAATTTCACAAATGATGAAAAATCCTGCCTAATGACTCTCAGACTCACTCTCATCGCAGGACATTTTCACAACCATGAAAAAAACAATCATCGTCACGGGGGGCACTCGGGGCATCGGTTTTGCCTTCGCCCGCCGCCTGGCATTGGACGGGTTCCAGCTTGCCATTGTTGACGTATCAGGCGCGGAGGAATCAGCGGCGGCATTGCGTGCCGATGGATTCAGTGCGGAAGGCTACCAAGGCGACGTGACCAGCGAAGCGGACTGGGCCCGCATCACCTCAGCCATTGATGGCGGCAGCGCGCCGCTTTATGGGTTGGTGAACAACGCCGCGCTGTTTGCCAGCCTGCCCGTCCAGCCTTTTCATGAAATAAGCAAAGCGGACTGGATGCAGGTCATGGAGGTCAATACCGCCGGACCTTTCCTGGGCGCAAAAGCCTGCCTGCCGTATTTCCGCAAAGCCGGTCAAGGACGCATCGTCAATATGGCGTCCACCTCGCCGCTGAAAGGCGTGACGGGCATGACCCACTACGTGTGCAGCAAGGGAGCGGTGATTTCGCTGACACGTTCGCTGGCACGTGAACTCGGCGAACTTAACATCACGGTCAATGCCGTGGCCCCTGGGCTGACGCTCTCCGATGGCATTCTGGCCAACACCAATCACGTTGACCAGTTCAAGGGAATCAGTAGGAGTGCGCGCGCGTTGAAGCGCGACGCGCTACCGGAAGACCTGGTTGGCGTGGTGGCCTTTTTGATGAGCCAGGAAGCCGCCTTCATGACAGGTCAAACCCTGGTCGTGGACGGAGGCGCAGCCTTCGTTTAATTGCAGTCCCTTCATAACTAGAAACAGGAGTCGAGACAATGAAAAAACTCGTATTGCTTGCCTTGAGCAGTGCCGTTCTGCACGGCACCGCCTTTGCCCAGGCCCCGGCCTTTCCGAACAAGCCGGTACGCATCGTATCCACCTTCTCAACCGGCGCTGGCCCGGATGTATTTCTTAGGCTGGTGGCGGACCAGTTGTCCAAGCGCTGGGGACAGCCCGTCATTGTTGAGAACAAATCAGGCGGCAGCGGCTTCATTGCCGCCTCGGACGCCCGACGCGCAGCGGCGGACGGCTATACGCTCTTTCATGCTGACGGCGTGAACTTCACCGCCATTCCGCACTTGTACAAGCGCATGCCTTACGATGCGGAGAAAGACTTCGTTCCGGTTTCACCCATCCATCACAGTTATTTCTTTGTGGCGGTCTCTGCTCAATCCAAGTGGAACAGCATCAACGACCTGTTGGCGGAGGCCAAGGCCAAACCGGGCACCGTGACCTTTGGCTCCTGGCAAATCGGAAGCGTGGCACACCTGGGTGGAGAGCTGCTCAATGAGCAAGCCGACGTGAGAATGACGCACGTCCCGTTCAAGGACAACAGTCAGCTCTATACCTCTGTTGCCAATGGAGAAGTTGGCTGGGCCTATGGCAGCTCGGGCAGTGCGGGCCCCCTTCAAAAAGCGGGCAAGCTGAAATTCCTCGCCTTGGCAGGTCCGGAGCGCTTGGATAATTACCGTTCCGTGCCTACCGTCAGTGAAGCGGGGGGCCCCAAAGACTTCCAGGTAAGCGGATGGGTAGGCTTCTTCGCCCCGCAAGGAACGCCAAAAAACATTGTTGATCAGATCAACAAGGCAACCCAGGAAGTGCTGAAGAACCCGGACATTGCCGCCAAAATGGTCGAATTTGGCTATATGCCCCTGTTGCTCAGCCCGGAAGACATTCAGGCGCAGATAAAGCGCGAATCCACGTCCTACGGCCAAATCATCAAAAATATCAATCTGACGCTGGACTGATTCCCACGCAAGCGGCTTCTGTGCACAACACAAAGCCATGAAAAAAACGGCAGCGCAATGCGCTGCCGTTTTGCCTGGTCATCACGGCTCCTAGACTTCGTAGTAGAAGTGTTTGGTAGCAAGAAAGTCGTTCAGCCCTTCCACTCCATGCAGTCTCCCGTAGCCACTGTCGTGATGTCCGCCCGTTTCAGCCTCGGCAAACAGCTTGTTGTGGGTATTTGACCAGACGGTGCCTGAGCGAATCTTTCTGGCAACGCGATGCGCTTGATCCAAACGCTCCGTCCACACACTGGCCGCCAAGCCATAACGGGTTGCATTGGCCCGCTCAATGGCGTCAGCCTCGTCTTGGAATCGTTCAATCACCAGGAACGGGCCAAAAATTTCTTGCTGAATCAAAGAACTGCTCAAATCGTCGACCTCAACCAGGCTAGGCGTGATGAAGGCGCCACGCGCCAGCGCCCCCTCCCCGACCTGTCCGGTCAGCCACATGCGGTGCTGGCGGGCGGCCGCGTCTATCACCCCGGCAATCCGATCGCGATTGGCCCTATCAATGACACAAGCCATTTGCGAATGGGGATCATGACCCGGTCCCACACGAACCTGGCTCAGGGCTTGTGCCAGCTGTGGCGCAAAACGGTCAAACAGCGACTCCTGCACCAAAACCCGGGCGATCGCTGTGCACTGTTGCCCCGCCATGACCAAGCCCCCGGCGACAATGCCCTGCACGGTTTTCTCCAGATTGCACCCATCGAATACGACCGCGGGCGCTTTGCCGCCCAGCTCCAGTGATAAACGGGACAACGTTGCCGACGACGAGGCGGCAATCTGTTTACCGACTGCCGAGGAACCGGTGAAGCTGATGATGTCAACCAGCGGCGACGTGCACAGATACGCTGAAACAACCGAACCCGACTCGATCACCGAGTTAACGACGCCATGTGGCAGACGTTCGTCGCACACCAAGGTTTCCAGAACCAGATTATTGACCAGGGCCGTCTGGTAGGCGGGCTTGATCACGACCGTGCATCCTGCCGCCAAAGCCGGGGCCAGGGATCGGACCAGCAGCGTCACCGGCGCATTCCAGGGCACGATGATCACCGCCACGCCAGCCGCCTCTCGATCCAGCTGCGAATAGCAACCGGGCTCAACCTCCGTGATGCGCCCGAACACATTGCGCGCCAGCCCCGCATAGTATCGAAGCTCGGAAATGCCCGCGGCAATTTCTCCTAATGCCTCTCGGCGCAGCTTGCCATTGAGCGTGACCAGCCAATCCGCCACTTCCTGCTGACGCGCCTCAAGCCGGTCGGCAAACTTGAGCAGGATATCCGCGCGCAACCGCGGACTATGCTGCCAATCCGTCGTTCTGAATGCGCGTTCCGCCGCCTGAAGCGCCGCGGCGGCTTCCTCCTCCCCGCCCTCGACATAGAGCGCGGCAACTTCCGACGTGGCGGGGTTGAAGGACTCTCCGCTGCGTTCCGCGCCGTCCAGCGCATTGAGCCAATGCCCATCAATATAGTGAGAAGCCAGTTTCATCGCTTGATCCGTCCCTGTATAAAAATGACCAAGCTATTGGGCCCCAACAAGAACTATTTTTGAAGTTTAGATATCATATGGATAGATAAGCAATCCTTATGGTTGGCGGCAATGAACTTTTCCTTGAGACAATTACAGGTCTTCCTGCATGTGGCCCGCATCGGCAACTTCACCCGCGCGGCAGAAAAAGTGCACATGACCCAGGCCGGGCTCAGCATCCTGATTCGGGAAATGGAAAACCAGCTCGATTGCCGTCTGTTTGACCGGACAACGCGGATGGTGACGCTGACCGAGGCAGGCCAGGACTTATTGCCGGTTGCACAGCGGGTGGTCAGCGAACTGGAAAACATCACCGCCCGCATTGGCGAAACCGCTCAGCGGGCGCGGCAGGTCCTGCGCATCGCCGCCACGCCGCTGGTGTCGTCCAGCACGCTGCCGCATGTATTTCAAACGTTTGAACGCACGCACCCTCACGTGGAGCTACGGCTTTTTGATGGCAGCCTGCCCCGGGTCGAAGCCATGGTGGAAGCGGGGGACGTGGATCTTGGCCTGGGGATTTTCTTTCGCCCGCCCGCCAACTTGGAATGCCAATCCCTCGGGCAATTCCGGTTGATGAAGGCTTCGCCCGCTCAAGGCCAGTCCACCTCATTGCAACGCACCGCCGCGTGGAACAGCCTCAAGGACGCCAAGCTGATCGGCCTGCCAACTACCGACTCCATCCAGCGCTTTATTGAGCCCCACCTGCAGAAAATAGGCCGCGGCTATGAGGAGCGCCCGGTTTTCCATTCATTGGAAACCTTGGTTTCCATGGTGGGTGCGGGCGTGGGAACGGCGGTGGTGCCAACACAGGCGCTGGAGGCCTGCCAACGCCACAATGTCACCACCGAGCTGTTGATCAAACCCGCTGTCAATGTGGACTTCTATCAACTGACCCGGCGCGGCGTCAAGCAAACGGAGCTAATGCACGACTTCTGCGAAGAGGTCAAACGTGCGTTGCCGCAGTCGTAGCAAACCCCGCACTTGAGAAATTTATTGCCCCCCCACAACCGCGATCGTGCGCCAGCTTCTATGGGTGCTGTGCTTTGAACTGGCTGGGTGTAAGGCCAACATGTTGCTTGAAAAAACGACAAAAATACGCCACGTCGCTGAAGCCTATTGCTGTTGAGATCTCGGACACCGAGGCTTTCGAAGTCAGTAGCCGGTGACAGGCTTCTTTGAGCCGACGTTCGTGAACAATTTGCATCGGGCTTTTTCCCAGGACCTTGCGCACGAGTCGAATCAGGCGGTCCGTTGAACAGCCCAGGTACTCGGCATACCCCGCCAAAAATAGGTCGGCGGCATAATAGCGATCAACCAGCGCCAAGAAACGGGCAATATCCTTATCAGCCAACCCGGCGGCATCACTGCACAGCGTCTCTCCCTCATGGCGGCCGATAAGCAGACAGATGGCCTCTGCCAATGGCTTCAGGAGCAGATCCGCATTGCTCCTCCGGGTATCGAACTCATTGGCAAGCACACCGCAGAGCGCATCGATGTCTGAGGCCCTATCCGCCGCCTGTCCCAAAGAAAAGATCGTCGGCGCCGCGTACAGACTTTTCAATGCGTCATCAGCAACCTTGCTCTCGCAACGGAAAAACGCTGTGCTTGCCGTGAGCACAAAGCCCTCCGCATCCGGCTCAGCCACAAAGGCATGGACCACGAGCGCGGGAATAACAACAGCGGCAGGCCCGGTGAGCTTCCGGGCATCACCATTGATGCGTACCGTCATCTGCCCCGATGCCAGCCACACCAGCTGATGCAAATTGTGATGTAGATGGACGTCGATCTCACCGTTGAAGGCACGGGTCCGGAAAGCAATGGATTCAATGTGCAGCGCCAGAGGACTGCTGTGTAGGGGCTCACCATACAAGCCATAAGCGGGAACCCCTGGCGATGGCGATTCAAGATACGCGACCATGCCAATAAAGTACAACAAATAAGTCAATAAAGTGCAAAAAAACAGAAAAAATTCCAATAAAGTACAGCAATACACCGCTGAGACTGCTCACGACAATACGCCTGGAGACAACGATGTTTGTATTTGACCCTTACGATCCGGCCGTTGATGCCAACCCCTTTCCGTTCTACAAAACACTCCGGGATGATCACCCCTGCTACTGGAGCGAAAGCGCCCAGGTCTG
>JBAYOI010000064.1:0-12050 GCA_041678365.1 Pigmentiphaga sp.
CAACCGCGGCGGGGCGGGCGGAACGATCGGCACGGATCTGGTGGCCAAGTCTCAGGCCGACGGCTATACCCTGTTGCTGATCTCGACGCCGCATACCGCCAATTCAACCTTGTACTCGCGGCTTCCCTATGATCCGATCAAGGATTTTGATCCGATCGCCAAGTTGGGCACCGGCGCGGTGGTGCTGTCGGTCAATCCGGCGGTGCCCGCTGAAACCCTCGGCGCGTTTCTCGATTACGCCAAGAAGAATCCGGGCAAGCTGAACTATGTCTCGTCCGGCGTGGGCAGTTTCCAGCATCTGTCGACCGAGCTGTTCCAGAGCCAGACCGGCGTCTCGATGCTGCACATTCCGTACAAGGGCGCGGGCGCGGCACTGGCGGACGTGGCGGCGGGCCATGCCCAGGTCTCAATCGGCTCCATTTTGCAGTCTTCCCCGCATATCCGTTCCGGACGCTTCCGTCCGCTGGCGGTCAGCGGCGAGCAGAGTGAGCCCACCTTGCCGGACGTCCCCACCTTTTCCGAGGCGGGCCTGAGCGGGTACGATGCCGATAACTGGTGGGGGCTGCTGGCCCCGGCGGGCACGCCGCCCGCCATCCTGGAAACCTTGAGCACTGCCGTGCAGCGTATCCTGAGCCGCCCCGACGTCCAGAAAAGACTGGAAGCGGAAAGCGCGACGCCAGGCTATCAAGCACCCGCTGGATTTGGCCAGTTTCTCGTTGCCGAAACGGAAAAATGGTCCGCGCTGATCAAGAAGCTTGGCGTCCAGGCCGATTAAATTTGCGGCGTCCGAGGCGTCCCGATATCGTGGCGAAGACGCGCCGACCAGCCGGTCGGCGCGTTTTGCGCTGTTATTCATGAAGGCAAGACAGATTTTATGCAAACACCCCTCATTCCCGCCTTGTTGCTGCGTTGCACACCGGCCGCCATGGCCGAAGACGCGGTGCGCGATTGCGCCGAACAGGTGCTTGAGATGGCGCAGGGCCAGATCGCGCGTATTGAATGGAGCCGCGATCTGGCGCGGCAGTGGCTGTATGGCTATGCCTGGCTGAGCACGGCCTGTCAGGCTCCGGACGCGCTCAGCCGCCGCTTGGCCGCGCTGCTTGACGAGACGTGGCCGACAAGCCGGAATGAGGTGTTCAGCATGACGCCGGTCCAGGCCATTGCGGGTGCGCAGGCGGGCGCCGCGCCTTTCCATTACGTGGTGGAGACGGACATCGATCCGGCCATCGAGGCGGACTTGACTGCCTGGTATGAGCAGGAACACCTGCCGGGGCTGGCAGCGGTGCCCGGCACGCGCATGACCCGGCGTTTTGTGTTCAGCAATGCCGAGGGCGGACAGCGCTCCTTGGCTTGCTATGACCTGGCGTCAACGGAAGTGAAGCAGTCCGAGCCGTGGCTGGCAATCCGGGCCACGGCGTGGAGCAGCCGCGTGCGGCCGCATTTCAAAAACTATCACAACGCGATGTGCCGTCGTGAAGTGGATTTGTCCTGGGAAGGGAATGTTCATGCATGAAACGTTAAGGTCGGACACGATCATCGATGCGCGCATCACGCGTATCGAAGCCATTCCGTTGAAAGTGAAGATGGACCGCTCGGCGTCGGGCTCAACGCTGAAGCTGACGCACCGCTGCACGATCGTGACGCGCATCCACACGGATGCGGGGGTTATCGGTGAATGCTTCAACGGCAATGATGACGCCTTGCAAGGCGACATCATCCGGATGATCCAGGATGAGATGACCCCGATGTTGCTGGGTCAACGTGTGGTGGCCATTGAAGACCTGTGGCAGCGGACGCGGCAAGCCTGCGCGCCTTTTTTGCGGGACCGGCGGGTTGCGCTGCGCGCTCAGGCCTGCCTGGACAGCGCCTTGCATGACGCCGTCGGAAAACTGGCGGGCCTGCCCATACACGTATTGTGGGGCGGGGCGCGCGAGCGCGTGCCCGTCGTGGCGCTGGGCGGCTATTACCAGGAAACGGGCGATCTTGAAGCGCTGGCGGAAGAAGTGCATACCTTGATGGATTTCGGCATCCATGGGCTCAAGCTCAAGCTCGGCGCGCAGACGCCCGAGGAGGACGTCAAGCGCGCCCAGGCGGTGCGCCGCGCGGCGGGCGAGGATTTTGTGCTGGCCGTGGATGCGAACCAGGGGTGGGACCGGCAGCAGGCGCTGGCGTTCGCGGACTTGGCCCAGGACTTGAATCTGGCCTGGTTCGAGGAGCCCTGCCAATGGGACAATGATAGACAGGACATGGCGCACGTCCGGGCGGCCTGCGGCATTCCGGTGTCAGCCGGGCAGAGCGAAGTGTCCCGTTTCGGCTGCCGTGACCTGCTGGTTGCCGGTGCGATCGATATCTGCAACTTCGACGCCAGCTGGGGCGCGGGGCCGACCGAGTGGCGGCGCGTTGCGCAGATGGCTTCCGCTTTCAAGGTGACGGTCATGCAGCATCTGGAACCGCAAATCGGCTTGATGATGGCGGCGGGGGTCGGCAATGGGCACTATGCCGAAGTCATGCTGCCCTGGCGCGACCCGTTCTTTTACAAGCTGATCGCCAACCAGCCCGCGCGTCCGTTCGTGGAGGGTTTCCATACCTTGTCGACGGAGCCGGGCTGGGGCATGACGCTGGACGAAGACTATCTCCAGCACGCGCGCCGTCAGGACTGATTCCGGTAGGCGGTGAAATCCACCGGGACGGCGCCGTTCTCGCGGAGCTGATCGATCAGCTCCTCGGGAGGAACGGGTTTGCCGAGCAGGTAGCCTTGCAGCGTATGGCAGCCGATGCGCGTCAACAGTTCGCTTTGCTCGGAGGTTTCAACCCCTTCGGCAACGGTTTTCAAATTCAAGGTTTTGCCGAGCGCCACGATGGCGGACACAATGGCGGCGTCGTCAGTGTTTTCCGCCAGCTCGGTGATGAAACCCCGATCGATCTTCAACTCCTTGGCGGGAAGCCGTTTCAGATAGAGCAGGCTGGAATAGCCCGTGCCGAAATCGTCAATCGAAATGTTGACGCCCAGCGCGGTGATTTTTTCCAGAATGATCAAGCTGGTTTCCGCATCCTGCATTGCGGTGGTTTCGGTGATTTCCAGCGTCAGTTTTTCCGGCGGCAACTGGTGCTTGCTCAGCGCCGACTGAATCGTGTCGAGCAATTTCGGATGGATCAGCTGCAAGGCGGAAAGGTTGACAGACACCGTCCAATCCTTGCCTTGTTCGTTGCGCCAGCGTTGCAGCTGCCCGCAGGCTTCATTCAGCACCCAGCTCCCGATGGGAACAATCAGGCCGGTTTTTTCGGCCAACGGTAAAAAGTGGTCCGGCGGGATCAGGCCGCGCTCGGGATGCTGCCAGCGCAGCAACGCCTCCACGCCGGTCACGGGTCCGGAGGGGGCAATGAACTTCGGCTGGTAGTGCAGGACGAATTCACCCGCATCAATGGCCTTGCGCAAGTCCTGCAGCAATTGGCGCTGGTGGTGCGCATTGGTATTCAAGGCGCTTTCAAAGAACCGGAAACCGTTTTTTCCCTGCTCTTTCGCGTGGTACATCGCGGTGTCGGCATTGACCATCAGGTCGTGTTCATTGTTGCCGTCGGTCGGGTACAGGGCAATGCCGATGCTGGCGGACACGTGCAGGATGTGCTCGTCCACGGTATAGGGCGTGCTGAGCTGATCGATCAGTTGCTGGGCGATGGACGAGGCATCATCCGGCGTGCACGGATCCAGCAGCAGCACGAATTCGTCGCCGCCAAGGCGCGCCGCGGTGTCTTCGGGGCGCATGGTCTGCTGGATGCGCTCCGCCACCTGAACCAGCAGTTTGTCGCCGGTGTAATGACCGTAGGCGTCATTGACCGCCTTGAAGCCGTCCAGATCCATGAACAGCACGGCAAAGCTTTGATTGCGGTCCGTTGCCTTGTGGAGCGCATGGCTGAGCCGGTCGTCCAGGATGATGCGATTGGGCAGCTTGGTCAGGTTGTCATGCAGCGCAAAATGGACGAGCTCGTTGTTCGCCTTGGCCAGCGAACGCGCCAGGATCGAGGTGCGGGCGTCGAGCATGGACAGAATCAGCGCAATGCTCAGGACGGCCAAGGTGATGACGATGACGACGACGGACAGCCAGTCCGTATCAATGCCGGTATTGGCGGCGCCGCAGAAAGAGCCCAGCGGAAAGCCCGCGCCAAGCATGCCGGTATAGTGCATGCCGACGATGGCAACGCCCATCACCGAGGCGGCCAGCAGGCGGATGCGGATGATGTGGCGCGTACTGCGGCGAAGCTGGAAGGCCAGGAACAGCGCGGCGCCGGAAGCCAGCACCGCAATCAGGATGGACAGCGAGAAATAGAACGTGTCATACACAATGCCCGGCTGCATCCGCATCGCGGCCATGCCGAGGTAGTGCATGCTGGCAATGCCGCTGCCCATCAGCAGCGCGCCCCCCGCGAGCCGCCACCACAGCAGCTCCTTGCGGCAACTGAGCCACAGCGCGAAGCAGGAGGAGGCGATGGCGATCAGCAGTGAATAAACGGTCAGGCCGAGGTCGTAGCCGAGTGGGATCGGCAGCGAAAAAGCCAGCATCCCGATAAAATGCATTGACCAGATGCCGAAGCCCATTGCGAAAGAGCCGCCCAACAGCCAGAGCAAGGAGAGCCTGCCTTTGTTGCTGTTGACCCGGCCTGCCATATCCAGCGCGGTATAAGAGGCAAGTATTGCAACGAGCAGGGAAATGACAACTAAAGTACTGTTATAGCTGCTGGGGAGCATGAAAGAGAGAGGCCTTATTCGGTATCCAGGTGTTCGGAAGACAGGAAATAATACGCTTTGCCTGGTGGTTTGCGGCTTTTACCCTACTTCCAATGGGGTAAAAGCCGCAAACTACCAACAAGTTGAAAGACAAGGAGTCAATGTGGCGGGTTTTGAGGTCCATGCTGAATCAATGCGCTGGCGTCACCATAATTTAGGCCGTTTATTGAGTCTTGCTTTGCAAACGTTTGAAAGCAGAGTGCTGGAACTGCTCAACGAGCAGGGCCTGGCCCAGGTGCTGCCCAGTCATATCAATGCAACGCGGCATCTGGAGGCAAGCGGGACCCGCCTGACGGAATTGGCCCGGCGGGCGGGCATGACCAAGCAATCAATGGCCGAACTGGTGGCGCAGCTGGAAAAGCAAGGGCTGGTTTTCCGCACGCTGGATCCCAGTGATGCGCGCGCGCGCCTGATTCAGTTCACGCCGTTGGGGTTGACCTGGCTTGAAGCCTTCCGGCTGGCGGTCGAGCAGGCTGAAGCGGAACTGGCCGCTCGTCTTGGCGCCGAGGTCATCGATGAAATGAAAGTCGGCTTGAAGCATATTTCTTCCGCCGCGCCGTCACTGGGTGGGTAAACACGGTCCCGACCCCGGGATTGTCCTGATTTGACTATATAGTCAGGTTTGCCTGACTATATAGTCAAACGACATTGAAGGATGGTTGAAACCCATGCGAACGCCACCCCTTGAAACCGCCGTGCTGATTGTTGGCGGCGGTCCCTGCGGTCTGATGCTGGCCATTGAACTGGGCCGTTGCGGTATCCCGGTCTGTCTGATCAACGACAAACTCACCACGGCATTGAATCCGCAGGCCAATGCCACGCAAGCCCGGACGATGGAACATTACCGGCGGCTGGGGTTCGTCCAGGAAGTCCGGCGCTTGGGACTGCCGCCGACATTCCCCACGGACATTGCCTACTTTACGCGCTACGCCGGGCATGAGCTGGCGCGTTTCTCGCTGCCGTCCTCAAAGGACGCCACGCAATTGATCAAGGGCTTGGGGGGCGCATGGAGCGCGGCGGAGCTGCCGCACCGGGTGTCGCAAAAATTTGTCGAACCGGTGTTGCTGGGCCAGGCCGAGCGCTTTGAGCAGAACCAGATCTTTTTTGGCTGGCGCTTGCTGGACTTCAGTCAGGGTGAAGACGGCGTGGAAGCCGAGATCGAGCAGGTGGAGACGGGGGAGCGCCGCCGCGTGCGCGCGGCTTACCTGGTGGGCGCGGACGGTCCGCGCTCCACGGTCAGGACCAGGCTGGGCATTCGTTATCAAGGCGAATCCGGCGTCAAGCGCGATTTCATGGGCGGACGAATGTATGCGATCTACGTGCGCAGCGCTGATTTCTATGCGCGCGTGCCACACCCGCCCGCCTGGATGAGTGTGACCTTCAACCCGGAGCGCCGCGCCTTCATGGCGGCGGTTGACGGCACATCCGAGTTCGCCTTCCATACGCAATTGCATGAACATGAGGATGAAGCCAGCATTACCGATGAACAGGCCAAGGCCATGTTCCGGGCGGCGGTGGGCGCGCCGGTCGAGGTGGAAATCCTGTCAAGAGGGCCCTGGATCGCCGGGCACAGTCTGGTGGCGGAGCGCTTGTCCGAGGGGCGGGTGTTCATCGGCGGGGATGCCGCGCACTTGTTCACGCCCGCGGGCGGGCTCGGCTACAACACGGCGGTCGAAGACGCGGTGAACCTGGGGTGGAAACTGGCCGCGGTGCTGAAGGGGCAGGCGCCGCCCGCGCTGCTGGACAGCTATGACCTGGAAAGACGGCCAGTGGCGGTGCGCAATACCCAATATGCCAAGCGTTTTGCCGATTCGCTCGGCAATTACCGTCCTGATCCGCGGATTGAAGCGGACGATGCCGGGGCGGCGGCGCTGCGGACCGAGGCCGGGCGCTACTTTTATGAGCACGGCCGCCTGGAGTTCAATATTCCCGGCGTGACCTTTGGCAGCCGCTATGATGGCTCGCCCGCCATCGTCGGTGATGGCAGTGCGCCGCCGCCGGATCATCCCAGCCAGTACACGCCCAGCGCCACGCCGGGCGGGCGGCCGCCGCATGTATGGCTGGAAGACGGTCGCTCTCTGTTTGATTGCTTCGGGCCGGGCTGGACCCTGCTGGTGCTGGGCGGTGACGATGCCGCGGCGCATGCCCACCATGTGGCGGCCAAAGACCTGGGCGTGGCGCTGGCCCAGGTCACCTTGCCTGCGCATGCCGAGCTGCGGGCCTTGTATCAGGCGGACTTGGTGCTGATCCGGCCCGATCAGATCGTGGGCTGGCGCGGCGGGGCGCAGCCGATCGAAGCGGTGCGCCAGGTTTGGCGGCAGTTGCTGGGCCACAGCCAAAACGAGGCTGGCCAGGCCATGGGCTGAGGCGCTGCCGCAACAGGGGGCCTGATTGGCTTGGACAAACACCCTGAGATCCGCGTCTGGGGCGGCGCGGAGGGTGGAAAAGTCCGTTTACAAAACACTTGTTTGGTTACGGAGGGGCAGCGGTAGCATGATGGCAATCTTTTGTCGCCGGGCCGCTCCCAAGACAAAAAGCGCCCTCCTTGGGAGGGCAGCAAGCCGAAGGCGCAGCGTGGGAGGTTTTTTTGCACGCTAATCATTGTCGATACGTTGACATAACTGGAAAAAATATCATGAAGTTCGTCAAATCAATGGTGGCTACCGCCCTCGTCATCACCTTGCCGTTGGGCGGGTTCATCCAGACGGCTCAGGCCAGCATGATAGGCGTTGAGCAAATGCAGCAGGCTTCCCGCACGAGCGAAGGCGAGGCCGCCCGGGCCCGGGTGCTGGAAGCGCTGTCGCGCGCGGATGTGGTTGCCAAACTTGAGCGCCAGGGCGTCTCCCCTGAGCAAGCGCAAGCGCGCGTCGCCTCGTTGTCTGACAGCGATGCCCAGTTGTTGGCGCAGACGGTTGATACAGCGCCTGCTGGCGGGATTATTGGCGCCATTCTCTTGGTCTTTTTTGTTCTGCTCTTGACTGACGTGCTGGGCTTCACCAAAGTCTTTCCGTTCACGCGCTCGGTCCGTTGATGCGCTGGGTCGTGGCGGCGCTGCTGGCGCTCACGCTCATGGGCTGCGCCGCCCCCGGCCTGAAAGCGCTGGACGGTTTGTCGGGGGTTGCGCCGCGGATAGAGCTGTCGCAAACGCCCTTTTATCCTCAGGAAGACTATCAATGTGGCCCGGCGGCGCTGGCCACCGTGCTCAATGCCGCCGGGCAAGACACCACGCCTGAAGCGTTGGTCGGGCAGGTGTTCTTGCCTGCGCGCCAGGGTAGTTTGCAGATTGAAATGTTGGCTGCCGTGCCCCGCCACGGCTTGGTGGGCACGCGGATCCCGCCCAGGATGGACGGCTTGTTGGCGGAGCTGTCCGCCGGCAATCCCGTGCTGGTGATGCAAAACCTGGGTTTGTCATGGGCGCCGTCCTGGCACTATGCGGTTGCAATAGGCTATGACCTTGCCAAGCGCGAGCTGGTGCTGCGTTCCGGTCCTTATCCGCGCATGGTGATGTCGTTCAATACCTTTGAACGCACCTGGGCGCGCAGTGAGCACTGGGCGATGGTGGCCTTGCCGCCCGACCGCTTGTCCGCTACGGGCACGGAATCCGCCGTGGTTGACGCATTGGTTGCTTTTCAGCGGCTGGCGCCGGTTGCCGATACCTTGCGTGGCTTTGAGACGGCGTATGCGCGTTTCCCGGATAACGCCACGCTCGCGGTCGGCTTGGCCAATAGTCAGTATGCACAAGGCAATCTGGCAGCGGCCGAGCAAACGCTGCGTACAGCGTTGCTGCGCCAGCCCGGACAGGCCGTGATCGCGAATAATTTAGCCAATGTATTGCTCGAACGAGGTGCGTTCGATGAGGCCGAGCGATTGGCTGAGCCCGTTGCAACCCATGCGGGGCCATGGCAGGAAGCGGGCCGGGCCACCTTGGACAGGGTACGCAAGACGCGCCAGGCATCCTCGCGGTGATCACGCTGTGTAGGCCGTCTCATTGCTGGTGCCAGGCGCCGCCCGCGCCGTGGTGCTGATGGTGGTAGTCGCGCAATAGGCCGACCAGGCTTTGCAGCAGGTCGGCGCGCGGCGACGAGCGCTTCCAGATCGCGCCAAAACTTCGGGTCATCGTGCTGTCCGGCAAAGGCAGCGACGCAACGTCCAGTTGTGAGACCAGGCTGTTGTTGGCCATCGGGACCAAGGACACGCCCATGTGCTTATCCACCATCATCGCAATGGAAAGCAGGGAGTCCAGCTCATAGCGTTCGAGCGGCATGATGTCATGCGCGCGCAAAAACGTTTCCGCCTGCCGTCCGCCGCCCAGCCGCCGGTCATAGCGGATGAAGGGCTGGGTGCGCAGCAGCATCAGCGGATCATGCTTGGCAAGCGGACGTGGCGCCATGACCACGAGCGGCTCTTCATGCACCGGCTGCCAGCCGAACAGCTTCGGCAAGGAGTAGGGGGGCAGTTGGCAGATGGCCAGATCAATCCGGTCATCCTGCAAGAACTCCATCAACTGCGGAGACACCCCTGCCTGGATATGCAGCTGCGCTTGGGGATGCAAAAGGGAGAACTGCTTGATCAGATCGGGCAGGAAAGAGTGCAGCGCGGTGTTGATGGCGCCCAGTTTCAATAGCGCTTGCTCATTGGCGCCGCTGAGCGCATGCTTGATTCGATCGATGTCGGCCAGAAGCTGGCGGCTGCGTTGCAGCAACTGATGGCCGGCTGGCGTCAATGCCACGGTTCGCCCGGCGCGCGTCACCAGCGCGGCGCCAAATCCCTTTTCCAACGCCTGCAACTGATGGGCAACCGCGGCGGGGGTGAGGTTCAGGCTTCTTGCGGCTTGGGCCATTGAGCCCTGTTCCGCCACCTGCAACAGCGTTTTGAGAAATTCGGTTTCCATCGTGGCCTTTGAGAAGAAGGTTTTTTTATCTTCTGAACATAGGACAATCTACTGGTTTTGTGGTTTTGAAGCCAGCAGACTATAGGGGACAAACTATTCACTACACCATTGGAGATTGCGTCCATGCGGAGCAAACTGTTCGTCCCCGGTTCGCGTCCGGAGTTGTTTGCCAAGGCCTTGGCCGGGGAGGCGGATGCGCTGTCGATGGATCTGGAAGATGCCGTTGACCCGTCTCGTAAAAGCCACGCGCGCGAACAGCTCGGACAGTGGCTTGATTCGTTCGCGCAACGATCTCCCGGCGCTGCCGATAAAACCTTGATTGTCCGTATCAACAGCAGTGATTCGCCGTGGCAGGATGAGGATCTGGAGCGGATGGTGCACGCTCAGGTTGACGTGATCAACCTTCCGAAGCCGGAAAGCGTGGAGGAGGTCCGCCGGGTGGCGGCGCGCATGGCGGAGCTGGAAGAAAAAAAAGGGCTTAACAAGCGCCTGGGGCTGCTGTTGAACGTGGAAACGCCGCGCTCATTGCGCTTGGCGGCCGAGTTGGCGGCGGCATCGGACCGGGTGGTGGGATTGCAGTTGGGCTATGCGGATCTGTTTGCGCTTGCCGGTATGAGTCGCCAGTCGCGGACCGCTGTTGAGCAGACGATGTTCCAGGTTGCCATGGCGGCGGCCGAGGCGGGCGTCTATGCCTATGATGCCGCCTACGGCGATATCCGCAACGCGGACGGCTACCGGGAAGAAGCGCGCCTGGCCCGCGACCTCGGCTACCTGGGCAAAACCTGCATCCACCCGAGCCAGATCGCGCTCGCCAATGCGGTATTCCAGCCCGATGCCGATGAGATCGCTTTTTCGCTGAAGGTGGTCAGCGCGGCGGAGCAGGCCAGCGAGCAGGGCGTGGGCGCCTATCTGGTGGACGGCAAGATGATTGATGCGCCGCTGGAGCAGCGGGCCCGCTCCATTGTTGAGCAGGCGCGCCGCCAGGGTCTGCTGCCCGCCAAAGGGTGAGTTTTGGCGGGTTCGGGCATTCCGCTCACGGGCCGCCGCTTATTTTCAAACTTTTGCATTCGCTTTTTGAAGGAGTCCAGGCATGAGCCAGCCTGTGTCGGCCCACCCCGCTCTTGAACTCGATCTGCCGCCACGCACCGGCGCCAGCGGTCCGCTCTCCGGCGTCCGCGTGCTTGATCTCAGCGCCTATATTGCCGGCCCCTATGGGTGCTCGCTGCTGGCGGATCAGGGGGCCGAAGTCATCAAGATTGAACCGCCGGTGGGTGATAATCTGCGCAAATACCCCTCGACGCTTGAGGCGGAGAGCCGCGCTTTTCTCGGCGTCAACCGCAGCAAATGGGGGGTGATGCTCGACCTGAAAACGGATGAGGACCGCGAGCGCTTCTACGCCTTGGTGAAAACAGCCGACGTGTTGGTACACAACTTTCGGCCCAGCGTTCCAAAGCGGCTCGGCATTGATTATGAAACCTTGGCCGCGCTGAATCCCCGGCTGATTTATTGCGCGGTCACCGGCTATGGCGATCAAGGGCCGTTGAAGGACAAGGCGGGCTATGATCAAGTGCTGCAAACCTTGACCGGCATGTGCACGATGCAGGCCAAGCCGGACGGCCCGCCGGAAATCCTGTATGGCTCGGTGGTGGACTTTTACGCCGCCTCCTTGCTGGCGGGCGCGGTCTCGTCCGCGCTGTTCGAGCGTGAGCGTAGCGGCAAGGGGCAGTCGGTGGGCGTGTCCCTGCTGCGTTCGGCGCTGGCCATGCAGTCCACGCGCCTGGTCTGGGCGGACAGCGAACCGCGCGAGGTCTGGCGCGACATGCGCTCGGGCGGTGTGACCGGCATTCACCCCACGCGTACCGGCTATTTGTATATCTCAGCCAATACGCCGCATTTCTGGAAAGCGCTGTGTGAAAAAACCGGCATGTTGGACGTGCTGAACAACCCGCGCTATGACAGCGTGCGCAAGCGGGCCGAGCATGCGGACGAGATTCTGCCGCTGCTGCACCAGGCCTTGCGGCAGAAAACCGCGCTGGAGTGGGAAGCGCTGTTCGGTGAGGAAGTGCCGTGCGCCGCCGCGCGCAGTGTGGAAGACATGTTCGACCTGCCGCAGGTTCAGGCTGAAGACATGATGAGCCGTTACACGCATCCCGTGGTGGGTGACTATCAGGCCTTCAAACGGGCCACCGTGTTTGGCCGGACGCCCGGGCCGGAGCCGTTTGCCGCGCCGGTGCTGGATCAGCATGGCGATCGGATCAAGGCGGCCACCGACGCCTGGCTGGCACAAATAAAGGGTTAACATGAACCGCTTGCCCAATTCCTCCGCCACACAGCGGCCGACGCTGCCGACGCTGGCCGGTGCCTGTGATGCGCACA
>JBAYOI010000065.1:0-11917 GCA_041678365.1 Pigmentiphaga sp.
CCAGGTTGAATTTTACTTGCTCTATCAACATCATGCCTGACATTTTCAAGCGCAATCTGGGGGAGTTGCTGCGGCTCTGCCACAAGATCAGTAAAGCCAACGTTTGCCACCATCCCCTGCGCGGTGGAAACGCTGTGCAATCCCGCCGCCAACATGAATGTTGTCAAGCAACGGAAAAAGAACCCTTTATTCATCTTGTGTGCCTCTGTCTTATTTTCAAAAGAAGTACCGCTTAGGAACAGAATCCACCCTCTGTTTTTATGCAGTGCCGTGTGACATTCACTCTCACTCACCGGGATGCTACCGTTTACAAAAATCGTTAACAACGGCCAAGTTCGTGCAAAGCACAGAGAAACTCTCAAAAGTTTTAACAATAAAGCCCTGCAGTAGTAACAAATCTATACTGGCCCGCAATGAGCCGGATTTCTGCTCAGGCGCGCATTGAGGAGATTGCGAGGAGAAGAGAGAAAAGACCGCATCAACGCTGAGCGGCCAAACTCAGACTTGAGCTGATTCCAGGGATTCTTCAAGAGAAATTTCAATAAAGTTGATAAAACAACTTTTATTAATTTGGAGGGAAAGTGGGCAACGCTCAAGAAGAGCCGCTTTCCCCCTCGGATTAGCGCTCGCGAAGCGCTTCCTTGACGCCGCCAATAGGCTTGACGAGGTAGTCCCAAATGGTCCTGCTGCCCGCTTTGATATCTACTGTGGCAACCATGCCCGGGACTATAGGGTGCCGACGCCCATCTTTACCCGTCAATGCATTTTCTTCAGTGCGAATAAAGACCTGGTAATAAAAAACCTCTGGCTTGACCTCATCGCGGATGGTGTCTGGCGATATCTGTTCCACTTTGCCCGCCAATCCTCCATAAATGGAGTAGTCGTAGGCCGTGATCTTTACCAAGGCATCCTGCTCGGGATGAATAAAGGCAATGTCTCGGGGTGAGATCCGCGCTTCAATCAATAATTGCTCATCCAGCGGGACGATTTGCATCAACTGCCCATTTGGGGGAATCACACCGCCTATCGTGGTGACATCAATCCCCTTGACGATGCCCTTGAGCGGGGAGCGGAGCGTAAGCCGCCGCAAGGAGTCCGCCCTGCCCTTGATGGCCCCGGACAAGGCCTGCACCTCGGCGTTCGCACGCGCAAACTCTTCTTTGCTTTGCACGGTGTATTCGGATTGCAGCTCAGCAATCTTCAGCTCCAGCTCAGCGCGCTGCCGTTGCAAGCGGATCAATTCCACATTGCTGGCCGCTCCGCTTTTCAACAAGGACTGCGTGATGTCCAATTCCTTGATGGTCAGTTGAAGCGTTTGATTCAGCCCCCTTAACGAGGACTGCAAAGCCTGTCGGCGCGAGCGGAACAACGACTCTTCCGCCGAAACCAGTGCCGGATATTTCTTCAATTCTGGAGGAAAATGAATGCGGGCCGCGCCGTCGATTTCCGCCCGCAGGCGCGAAGCGCTGGCCAGCGCCGCACGGTAACGCGCCGCGGTTTCCTCAAGATTGGCCTCCGTCATGGTGGTGTCGAGCTGCGCCAGCACCTGATCTTTTTCAACGATGTCGCCGCTTCGGACATACAACGCCGTCACAATGCCCCCTTCCAAGGACTGTATGACCTGCTCGCGGGAGGTCGGCACCACTTTTCCTCCCCCGGTAGACACTTCATCAATTTCGAAAAACCAGGCCCACACTCCGAAGACGACAAGCAGCAGGAACAATAGCGTGACGACCCGATACGACCGCGTTGCACGCACTTCGTCAAAGGCTTCATCATGCAAGCGCCCCTGACTCAACGAAGCGCCAAGCAGCACTGCTTTCATCTCTCTTCCCCCATGAGCTGGCGAGGCGGTGTTGTCTGTCGGCTGATTCACGATTCCGCCACCTTCATCACACTCGGACTGGCTACCGGTTTGGAGCTTGTGAGCTTGGCCATGACCTTCTCCTTGCTATCGTCAAGCACGATACGCCCGTTTCCGATCACAAGAATGCGGTCTACCAGCTTGAGCAAGGACATGCGGTGCGTGGCAATGATGAGGGTTCGATCTGGCGGCAGGGCCTCCAGGCTGGCAATGACTTGCTTTTCTGCCGCCTCGTCAAGTGATGCCGTGGGTTCGTCCAGCAACAGCACCATCGGCTGGCGGATCAGCATGCGCGCCAACAGCAGACTCTGCCGTTGCCCACCCGACAAGCCGCTCCCCCCCTCCTGCACCAGGTGATCAAGCCCCATCGGCAATCGACTGACGAACTCCCAGGCACCACTGGCCTTCAGGCACTGGATCATCGGCTCATCAGCGGTATGGGGCGCACCGAGCAGCAAATTGTCACGCAACGAACCATGGAACAGCCGCGCATTCTGGCTGACTAGCCCCACATCCCGACGGATATCCGCCGGGTCGATGTGCGCCATGTTGACGTCATCGAGCAGCACCGTACCGGAAACCGGCTCCATCAGCCCGGACAGAATTTGCAGCAAGGTGGATTTCCCCGCCCCGTTCTTGCCCAAGATGGCAATACGTTCGCCAGGCCGGATTTGCAGCGACGAGACCGTCATGGCCGTGGTTTGCTGGTCATAGCTGAAGGTGGCGCTGCTGATCTGGAACTTCCCGGCAATGGCCGAGCGGTGGATACGTTTTTCACCCTCCGGATTGTCGGTCGGCATTTGCATGATGCTGTTGAGGCTGTCCATGGCCAGCCTTGCCTGTTGCCAACGGTTCATCACCTGGGCAAAACCGGCCAGCGGCGCAATCATGCGTGTAGCCAGGATTGAGCTTGCAACCAGCACCCCGGTTGTCATGTCCCCCTCCATCACCATCGGCGCGCCAAAAAACACCACCACGGCAAACGCGCCGCCCTGCACCGTCTGAACCCAGGCGTTCAGGGTATTGAGTACGGAGCGCAGCCGCAGCCCCCCTTCGGCGCACACCGCATTGTATTGATTCCACTGGTTCTGAAACCGCTGCTCGGCCTGCAAGGTCTTGATGTCTTCATTGCCCTGAACGGCTTCCAGCAGCAAAGCGTGGCGTAGGGAGTTTTCTCGCATATTCGCTTGTGCCAGCGCACGCAGCTTGCGTTGCGCCAACAGACTGGGCACCACCAGCAGCACCAGCGCAGCGAACGGAATCCAGACCAGCGAGCCTGAAAAATACCAAAAAATCCAGCAGAACAAGAAAAAGAACGGCATGTCCGCCAACGCCGCGATGGTGGTCGATGTCATGACCTCCCGTACCTGCTCAAGCTCGCGCAGCTGTGCAATAAACGTACCGGTTGCTTTCGGCCTTGCCAGACTTTTAACCCGCAAGGCATGGCCAAACACCACATCGGACATTCGAATGTCCGCCCGCTTTCCCAAGGCGTCCGTGATGTGCATGCGGGCCAGGCGCATCATGAAGGCAAAGAACAAGGCCACCATCACGCCGCCGAACAGCACGTAAAGGGTTGGGTAGGACTGGGCGGGAACGACCCGGTCATAGACCTGCCGGGAAAATACGATGCCCGCCAAAGCCAGCAGGTTGACCACAAAGGAAGCAACCATGATATGGCGGTATGGCCGCAGATCGCCAAGGATGATTTTCCACAGCCAGTTGGGTGCATACGGCTTGATGTAATCATCAACTCGGCTATCCGGCGCCGATTGCGTCGGCCGCATGACGATCAGGCTGGCCAACTCGTCTTTCAGGGCCGCCAACGACAGGTCACTGACCAGCCCCCCATCGCCGCTATAGCTCAGGCTGACCTTCCCCGCGCTCATGGCGGTAATCACAGCGATTTGGCCGCTGTGCATCTGCACCACGAGCGGCAAGCGCAGCGGCGTCAGGTATTGGATATCGGGCTTGACCTGCTTGAGGGTGAGGCCCGCCTGGCGGGCCAGGCTGCTCACGGCCAGGATGTCGTCGGGTCGCCCCTCCCAGGCCGTTGCCACACGCAGGTTCTCACGCGAGACTTCCAGACGGTAATACGCGGCAACATGCAGAATCGCATCAAACCACCCATTGAAATCGGCAGACCGATCCGCCGGTGCCGCGCCCTGTTGTTGCATTTCTATGTGCTCGTTCAAGACACGATCTCCACGCCGGCAATGGTTTGCCCATTCAGGTCGAACGCCTCGCGCATGCGTCCCGAGCTGTATAGGCAGTCAACCTGCATGCGCCTCAAATCGTGCACGTTATTCGCTTGAACAATGCTGGCCTGATGATATTCCTGCTCGGCATTGAGCAAGTCCAGCAAGGTTCTCGTGCCGAGCGCCAGATACTGCTCCCGGTATAAGTCACGCGTCTGCGCAATACTCTTGATCCGCTCTGACAACAGTCCGCTGCGCTGCTGGTAGCCCGCGGCTTGATTGCGGGCTTCAACCAGACGCTGACTCGCCGCCAACTTGACGCTGCTGAGTGTTGCATCGGCCGCGGACAGGGCGTGAGTGGCCGCACTTCGCTGTGCCTGAAGGATGCCGCCCTGGTAGAACGGCATGGAAAAATTCACCATCGCCGTCAAGTCATTTTTTCTGTTCGAACGGGTTTCCGCATTCAAGGCGCGTGCCGCGGATCCTTCCAGCGAAAGCGTCGGCAAGATTTGCGCACTGGCCTCATCCAGAGAAGCCAGCGCCGCCGCACGCTCCGCCTCCGCAGCCAAGGCTTCGGGCAGCAAGCCCCAGACGGGCGCGTCCCCAGTGCAGGCGCTCTGGAAACCTGTGGGCACACCGGGTGTAAGCCCCGTGATTTGCGCCAGGCTCGTCAGGTGGCGCACATTGCTTTTCCAGCGTTCAACCTGTGACTGGATTTCCATCAGGGTGGCGTGCGCGGACTCAGTGCGTGTCTGCGCCTGCAATTCATCCGACAAGGTACCCGCGCCCTTCTGATGACGCTCCCGCGCCAGGGCGGCAATCGCCGCCACCCCTTCCACTTGCGCTTGCGCAATCTTCAGCAAACGCTCATAGCGCTGCAACTCGATAACGGCGTAGGCGGTTTCGCGCGCGACTTGATCAATGGAAAGCAGCACACGCGCGCGCGCGGCGGCACGCATCGCTTCCGCCCGACCCACCGCGCTGGAAACCTTGCCGAAGTCATACAGCATTTGCGAAGCGGAGACCTGCATCTTATGCACGACCCGCGAGTTATAGCGGACCAGATCCGGGTCATATTCGGTGTTGAAACCACCGCTCAACTGAGGGAAATAGCCAGCCTTGGCCACGTCGATGTGGTCATCGGACTGGGCTAGAAAACCGGCGGCCTGCTGGACCGAGGGGTGGGTCTGAACCGCATTCGCCACGGCCGCGGCGATGCTCAGTTCACGCTGGCCATCCCTTCTTCCCGACGGCGTTTCTGATGCAAGCCCCGCCCCATCCTCCGGTCCGGGATAGGCCTGAAAATAGCGCGGCGCTTGCCGCGTAGGCGCTGCACCGGGGTGGAGCGAAGCCAGGACAACGGGCGCGGCATCCGGGGCGGGAGCGGCTTCAACCGGTGCCGGGGAAGCGGATTGCGCTACTGGCTCTGCCTCAACGTGGGCAAGGGCGGGAAGCACCTTTTGCGGTTCGGGTTCGGGTTCGGGCTCAAGCACTGCTCGAAGCGCGGGTTGAGCGGCAGGCACCGGTTCAACGTCGGCACTTGTTTGAACAAGCGTCCGTGGTTCAGATTCCGGTTCAGGTTCAGGTTCGGACTCAGCCAATGCCTGAAGCGCGGGCTGGCTTTCCTGTTCAGGAAAAATTGGCGCTTCGGGCTCAGACGGAACAGGCTGCTCGGGTTCGGCGTCGGGCGCGGACAAAGCGCTGGACGGTATTGAACGCACAACATCCGGCAGAGGCGCCGCCGCCTCTTGCATGGGAACAAGGCCACAATGAGTAATGCAGCCGGGCCACGGCGCCGCCACATTGGCCCGCATCGGCACGAGCAGCATCAGGGCCGGGACAAACAATAGTCTCTTGGGGAACCTCATCGCGTCTTTCCGAGCCATGCGCAGCTGATACAGCCCGTATCCTATATCAGCAAAGAAAAGCCGGATAGTTGTTGTGAGAAAGTGCGTTGAACCCTCTTAAAATTGAGAATACTTCCGGCTGACATGGCGCGCATGGCAGCTATTTTTTGAGTGGCGCATCAAGCACCGGCGCGCTGCAAGCTGCCTGCCTCAATCAGCGCCGCCACCGTCATCACCGGGCCAAAAAACGCCAGATAGGTATTCAACGCCGCCGCATGTTCTTCATCCGTCAGCGTGGCATTGGCGTCCGACAACATGATGGAACGGTAGTTCTTCATCATGGCATCCCGCGCCGTAGAGTCACAGCAGACATTGGTCAGCGTGCCCGCAATGGCCACGGTGTCAATGCCGCGTTCGCGCAATTGAACATCCAGGTCCGACGAATTCTCAGCAAAAGCGCTGAACTTGATCTTCTTCACGATCAAGTCCTCCGGCTGCCGGTCCAGCCCCGGATACAAGGCGTGGCCGGGGCTCTGCTCGTCCAGCCCCGCCAGCCGTTTTTCACGCAGGGCAGGCGTCAGCCCCTCGGCATGATGCAAGCCCCAATGCCGCAACGCGCCCTCCGCCGTGGTCTGCACCCACACCACCAGCCCGCCCTGTTCACGCAAGGCCATTGCAGCATGATTGATGGTGCCGACAATCCCTCTTGCATGGCCGGACTGCGGTGCGAAAGACTCATCAACAAAATAGTTCTGCATATCAACCACGATCAATGCTGTTTTTTTCTTATTGATGTCAAGCGCCGTGTTGCCGCGCCGCGCAATGGATCGCTGAACGATATGGTCCGGCGCCTGATAGCGATGCATGAGCTGTCTCCTCTGATTGATTCGACTTGGATTATAGGCAGAAAAACCTCAAATCCCACCTGGCAAGCATTGATCGATCACCGCAATCAATACATCAATTTAAACGAATAATAAAAAATCGCCGATGCGCTACAACCTGAACAGTGCTGTCCGCAAGAAGCAATCAGAAGAATTCGCGGAGTTTGAGGTCTGTTCCATAAAGAGGAGGATTCAATCCAATGCCAGCCCAACCACGACCGTTATTTCTATTCAGCGCCACACTCATTGCAGCAGCCTGTTCGGCTAGCGCGTTGGCCAATGATTACCCAACCCGACCGATCACGCTGGTGGTGGCCTACCCCGCAGGCGGCGATACGGATCAAATGGCAAGGATGTATGCGGAAAAGCTGCGGCAGCGCCTGGGGCAAACCGTCGTGGTTGAAAACCGCTCGGGCGCCAGCGGCGTCATTGGCAGCAATTATGTGGCGCGCGCCAAGCCCGATGGCTACACGCTGCTGGTGGCCCCCAGCTCATTCGCCTTTGCCACGCACGTCGTCAAAACCAGCAGTGAAGCGGGCTACCACCCTGTCAATGATTTTGAGAGCATCATCCAGACGGTTTATCAGCCGCTGATGCTGGTCGCCAACAAGCAGTCCGGCTATACCGATGTCCAGCAACTGTTGAAAGATGCGCGGGCAAACAAGCCGCTCAGCTATGCCTCGCCGGGCCCAGGCTCGAACATGCATGTGCTGGGGGAAATGTTCAATAAAGCCACGGGCGTCAACCTGTCCCACGTTCCCTACAAAGGGGTGGCGCCTGCTGTGCAAGACGTGATGGGCGGGCATGTCCCGTTGACCTGGATGTCCTACGGCCCGGTCGAGCCCTACGTGAAAAGCGGAGAGATGAAAGTCTTGCTGATCGCCAGCGATGACCGCACGGAACTCGCCCCGGATGCGCCGTCAATGAAGGAGGTGGGCATCAGCGAATCCAACGTGGAATCCTGGCAAGGGATTTTTGCGCCCAAAGGCACACCGCCCGCCATCATCAACAAGCTGAACGCGACCATGCGCGAGATCGTCCAGGAGCAGGATGTCATCGATAAAATGCGCCTCTATGGCGCTTTCCCCCGCTTTGGCGCACCTGAGGAACTGACCAAGCTGGTGGCGCATGAATATCAATTGTTTGGGAAGGTCATCCAGGACATCGGCATCAAGGTTGAATAAGGCAATCGTTGGCTGCGTTCAAACCGCAGCCAAGCTGCAGCACGGCTTGGGCCAGGTTGAACCTGGCCCAAGTGACATCCCGCTCAGCGTTCAGCCTCTGCCTTGATCCAGTCATCCACCGTCATCACCGGGCCGAAGAACGACAGAAAGGTATTCAACGCCGCCGCGTGCTCTTCATCCGTCAGCGTGGCATTGGCGTCCGACAGCATGATGGCACGGTAGTTCTTCATCATGGCATCCCGCGCCGTTGAGTCGCAGCAGACATTGGTCAAGGTGCCCGCAATGGCCACCGTTTCAATGCTCCGTTCACGCAATTGGACATCCAGGTCCGACGAATTCTCGGCAAAGGCACTGAACTTGATCTTCGTCACGCTCAGGTCTTCCGGCTGCCGGTCCAGCCCCGCATACAAGGCGTAGCCGGGGCTCTGCTCGTCCAGCCCGGCCAGCCGTCTCTCCCGCGCCGCTGGCGTCAACCCTTCCGCATGATGCAAGCCCCAATGCCGCAACGCGCCCTCCGCCGTGGTCTGCACCCACACCACCAGCCCGCCTTGCTCGCGCAAGGCCGCCGCCGCCCGGTTGATGGAAGGGATGATCCCGCGCGCATAGCGGGCTTGCGGCGCAAAAGCGGCATCAACAAAATAGTTCTGCATGTCGATGATGACGAGGGCGGTTGTTCGCTTGTGAAACGCAAGCGCCGTTTCGCCCCGTCTTTTTTCCACCCGCTGCAGTACCGCTTCGGGCACTTGATAGGCGTGCATACGTATGTCCACCATCAATCTATTTTCCCAATCTTTCTCAGCGCGGCAATCAACGTCTCCGCATCCGATTTCCAGTAGTTGCTGAACGCTTCGCCTTCCAGGTAGTCCAGGCTGACGCCCGCGTCGGCAACAATCCGCTTGACCTTTTCATCACTCGCGGCGAACTGAGCGGCCGCGCGCAGTTTTTTCATCACTTCGGGGTCCGTGCCCTGCGGCGCGAACAAGCCCGCCCATTGCGCAAACTCCACGTCATAGCCCGCTTGCTTCAAGCTCGGCACCCCCGGCAGGATGTCCAACTCACCTTCGCCATAATGCGCAAGAATGCGCAAGCGCCCTGCCTTGACGTGCTCCAGCACGGAAGCCGGTGACGTAGCCAACGACTCGATCTGCTCGCCCAACAAGCCAATGATGGCGGGCCCCGCACCCGTGTAGGGGATATGCAGCATTTTCATATTGGCTTCACTCTTCAAGGCTTCCATGAAAATCTGCAAGGTGCCATACGTTCCGGACGAACCAAAGCTGATTTCTCGCTCACGGCCAGCCGCCACAAACTCATCGATCGTCTTCCATGGGCTTTTCGCGTTGACAGCCAGCACCACGGTTTCCGCCGTCATGCGCGCAATGGGATCCAGCTCGGACAGTTGATACAACGGCTGACGGCCCATGATGCGATCGGCTTCCGGAATAATGGAGACCGAGGACAGCGCCATCAAAATCGTGTAGCCATCGGGTTTGGCCTTGGCCGCATACGCCATGCCCAGCCCCCCACCCGCGCCACCCCGGTTCTCAACAATGACAGGCTGATTCAGATGCTTCTGCATGGCCTCTGCTACCGGCCGCGCCACTTTATCGGTGACACCGCCTGGTGGGAAAGGAACCACCATGGTGATGGGTTTAGTCGGCCATGCGGCCTGCGCATGAACGGGCGCACACAACGCAGCGAAAACCAAGGCGGCAATGCCGGATACAGCCTTCGGGAAAAGCATCTGAATGTCTCCTGTTTTGGGTGTTTATCTTTTGATAGCCACCCGATTCTGGCATTCAGACCTTGTCTTAACAAACGAAGTTATTTTATGCGTCTCATGAATAAAATTTGTACCATCATCATTCTCATCCACAAAAACAAGCCATCCACTCTTCATTAATAATTCATTGATCGATCATTGATTTATGGAAGCCATTTTTCACAAACCCCTTGAAGCGTTAGAATGAAAGACTCGCAGACACGTTGAAGGAGCCGCCAATGGCTGGTCTGGACGCAATGCATCGGCAAACTAACCACCCTCGCCTGACTCGGAACCACTGCTTCCGGTTTCTGGCACTGGCCCCGGTTCTTTCACTTGCGCTTGCCGCCGGGGCATGCTCACCGGACGCGCCCACGCCAAACCGCAAGCTGACGGAAACAAACCAGTCGGAAGAACAAAGCGCGGCGCCAAAGGTGCTTACGCTTGCGGGTTTGGGGGAGTTGCGCCTGGGCCAAAGCGTGCCAGAGGGAGGATCCTGGACGGAACGCGGCGCTCAAATCAGCGACAGTTGCCGCACGGTGAGTTCACCGGCCTATCCGGGTGCCTACGCCATCGTCATTGACAACACAGTCCAGCGCATCACGATTGGCCAGCGCTCTGACGTAACGCTAGCGGAAGGCCTCGGCATCGGCTCAAGTGAAGAAGCGGTGAGAAAGCGGTTCCCGGCGTTTCTGGAAACACCGCACAAATACGTGGACCCGCCCGCCAAATACCTCACCGCCCCCGATGCCACAGCGGGCCGTCCCGCATTGCGGTTTGAGATGGGGCGGGAGGGGAAGGTGAGCCTGATCCACGCGGGCATCATGCCGGTGCTTGGTTATGTTGAGGGCTGCGCTTAAACGCCCTGGCTCTTCATCATAAAAGGGGGACACCGACATTCATTAGACTTGTTTTTGTGAAGAAACACGTTTAATGGAAGCAATGCCGATGTCCCCAATCGATTCTATCCTAGGGATTCCTGGGCTGGTGGTCCAGGCTGTCAAACGAACGAAGGATATTCATGTGTGGGCGGGGCCGCGTAAGCGGCCCGCCTGCGTGCACTGCGCAAGCAGCCAGCTGCGCATCAAGGCCACTTACCAGCGCACGCTCAAGCATACGCGCCAGGGTAATAAGCTGGTGGTGCTGCACCTTCGTGCTCCCAAGTACCACTGCACAGACTGCAACCGCTATTTCCGACACCGGTTTGCCGGGATTCTTCCCCGGCGACGTGCTACCGAGACCTATCGCCTGGAGGTCTTTGAAGCCCATGAGGGCGGCGTCAGCCAGCGCAAGCTGACGCACACGCACCGTATCGGCAGTGCGACCGTTGAGCGCTGGTATCAATCGTTCATCAAGCGGCGCGTGTTGGAACTCTCCGGACGCAGCTGCCCGCAGGTGCTTGGGATTGATGAGCACTTCTTCACCCGCAAACGCGGTTACGCCACCACGCTGGTGGACCTGAAGAATCACAAGGTGTTCGACGTCGTGCTGGGCCGCTCAGAGGCGAGCCTGCGCAGCTACCTGAAGCGCTTGCCTGGCAAGGAGAACGTGCGGGTCATTGTCATGGATCTGTCCGAGACCTATCGCCGGATCGCCCAGCAGTACTTCCCCAATGCCATGATTGTGGCCGACCGCTTCCATGTCGTGCGTCTGGTGAACCAGCACTTCATGAAGCTGTGGCAGCAGTATGACCCCGAAGGCCGCAAGAACCGTGGGCTGCTCAGCCTGATGCGCCGTCATCATTGGAAGCTGACTGCCATGCAGAAGGAGAACCTGCATCGGTACTTGGCTCAAGAGCCGGTGCTGCGGGCACTGTACTTCGCCAAGCAGCAGTTGAATGGCTTCCTGGTGATGAAGAGCCTGAAAAGAAAGCGAGCCCAGAAGATAGTGCCCCAGTTCCTGGCGTTGATCGAGCAGTTCGAACAAAGCCCGGCTAGAGCACTGGCTCAGACGCTCAGATCATGGATGGAGCCCATCGTGCGGATGTGGCGCTTCACCAAATCCAACGGCATCACCGAGGGCTTCCACACTAAAATGGAAATGCTCTCACGCCGGGCGTATGGGTTCAGAAACTTTGAGAATTACCGGCTCAGGGTCTTGGCCCAGTGCGGTTGGAACGGGGTGATCAACCGTGTCTAGTGAATGCCCGTCCCCCGTTTATGGGGTAGAGCCAACGCC
>JBAYOI010000066.1:0-11865 GCA_041678365.1 Pigmentiphaga sp.
CGTCACAGTCAGGCTGTCCGGCGTGGACGAGACCGTTGCGCCCAGTTTGCGCAACTCCGTTTCCATGGCATGGATACGGTCCGTTTCCTTGACCCGCCAGCTCCCGATATTGCGCAGGCGGCAAGGCCCATCGGCATAAAGCGCAAGCACCGCCGCGGTCATGGCCGCATCGGGGATCAGGTTGAAATCCGTATCGAAGGCCTTCAGGCGCGCGCCTTGCGCCACCGGCTTGCCGCTGACCTCGATCCAGCCCTCGCCCCACGTCACGCTGGCGCCCATCGCTTCCAGCGTATCCGCGAAGGCGACGTCTCCCTGGATGCTTTGACGGTCCACGCCCTTCACCCGCAAAGGGCCGCCCGCAATGGCGCCCAACGCGAGGAAATAGGAGGCTGAAGACGCATCGCCCTCGACCCGGATCGTGCCCGGCGAGACATAGCGCGACGCGGCAGGCACCCGGAAGGCTTGCCAGTCCCGCCGTTCAACCTCGACGCCGAAGCGCCGCATCAGATTCAGCGTCATGACAATGTAGGGCGTGGAAATCAGTTCGCCCACCACCTCGATCCGGACATCCTGGCCTGTCTTGGCGCAGGCAATCGGCGCCGCCAGTAGCAGCGCGGTCAGAAACTGGCTTGAGACATTGCCCTTGATGCGTATCGGCTGGCTCAGGTCCAGGCTCGGCGGCGTCAGGCTCAATGGCGGATAGCCGTCATTGCCCTGATAGGCAATGGCGGCGCCCGCCTGACGCAGCGCATCCACCAAGTCGCCAATCGGGCGTTCATGCATCCGGGGCACGCCGTGCAGGCGGTATTGCCCGCCATGCCAGGCCAGCGCGGCCGTCAGGGGGCGGATTGCCGTCCCGGCATTGCCCATGAACAAGTCGGCCTGCTCAACCGGAAAACCGCGCCCGCCGCTCACCACGACGTCGTCCTCGGCGGCGCCGGGCGACAGCGCCACGCCCAGTTGCTTCAGCGCATCCAGCATGACCCGTGTGTCATCGGAATCCAGCAGGCCGGTCACCGTGGTCCGTCCTTCAGCCAGCGCGGCCAGCAGCAGCACCCGGTTTGAAATGCTCTTGGATCCTGGCAATTGCACCTGGCCGCGAGCCTGCTCGGACACCGGCAGATCAAGGTGGGGCAAGTCAGTGGAAGCGAAAGGCGACGGCATGAAACTCTCTGGCGAATTAATCTGAAAAGTGGTCGGACCAGGACTGGCGGACCTCGGCAATCGTACGCAGCTCCTCCAACAGACGCTCTGCCCGCTCAGGCTGCATCAGGCCTTCAATCTCATCAAGCGCCTGGCGGATTTCGCGGGTCTCCTGGAGGATGGCCGTCCGGTTCGCGATCAGAATGTCGCGCCACATTTCCGGCGAACTGCCCGCAATGCGCGTGAAATCCCGGAAACCGCTGCCCGCGATGGCCAGGCGCCGCTGCGCGCTCTGCGAGGCCGCCACTTGCTTCAGGTAGGCGTAGGCCAGCAAATGCGGCACGTGGCTGATCGAGGCCAGCACTTCATCGTGTTCGGCCGGGCTCATGCTGCAAACGCGGGCACCGGCGGTTTCCCAGCCGCGCCGGATCGTTTCAACGGCGGCCTCGGCATTCTCCGGCAAGGGCGTCAAGACCACCTGTTTGCCCTCGTACAGCGCCGCGCTGGCAGCTTCCGGACCGCTTTGATCGCTGCCCGCAACCGGATGGCCAGGCACGAAACGCCACAGTTCCTCACCCAGGGCGGCCCGCGCCGCCGCCACGACGTCCTGCTTCGTGGAACCGCCATCGGTCAGCAAGGTGTGGGGACCCAGATGCGGCCGGAGGCGCTGGAAAACCTCGGCCATGGCGCCTACGGGCACGGCCAGAAAGATCAGGTCGGCCTTGGCCGCCTCTTCCAGCGATACGCCGCGATCGATCAGCCCCAGACGGCGGGCCGCTTCAAGTGCCTCGGGCCGACGGCCGACGCCCCAGACCTGGCCGACCCGCCCCTGTTTGCGCAAGGCGGCGGCAAACGAACCACCGATCAGCCCGACCCCAACGACCGCCAGCGTGTTGAAACCCGGCCAGCGTGAATGCGGTGTGCTCATAAACACTCACGGGGCGACCGGGTACGATCCCAGCACCTTGCAAAAAGCGACCCGTTCCCGCAAGGCGGCCAGCGCCGTTGCAACGTGAGGATCTTGCGCGTGTCCAAGCAGGTCAACGTAGAAGTAATACTCCCACTGGCCCGTGCGGGCGGGCCTTGACTCGAAGCGCGTCATGGAGACCTGGTTTTCGGCCAGCGGCGCCAACATGTTGTAGACCGCGCCAGCCTCATTTGGCAGCGCCAGAATCAGGCTGGTCTTGTCGTCGCCCGACGGCGCGGGCGGCTGATGGCCAATGGCCAGGAAACGGGTCCGGTTATGGGGATCGTCCTGGATGCCTTCGGCAACGATTTTCAGGCCCCAGCGCTCAGCGGCGGGCGCCCCGGCAATGGCGGCAATATGCGGATTTTCAGCGGCCAGCCGCGCGGCTTCGGCATTGCTGGAGGCGGTCTCGCGCACCCATTCCGGATGGTGATCCGACAGCCAGCCCTGGCACTGAGCCAGCGACTGCGGATGCGAGCGCACCAGCGTGATGCCGTCCAGCGTACCGGAACGCGTCATCAGGCATTGCACCACCGGCACCGAACGCTCTCCAATCACCTGGACCGGCGACGTCAGCAGCAGGTCCAGCGTCCGGTTGACGGCGCCCTCGTTCGAGTTTTCCAGCGGCACGATGCCGAAGGCGGCGCGGCCGGTTTCCACCGAGCGGAAGACTTCATCGATGCTGTTGCACGGCATGCCTTCGGCGCCGTGGCCGAAATGCATGCGCACCGCCAGCTCGGAGTACGTGCCTTCCGGCCCCAGATAAGCCACTTTGGCGGGCTGCTCCAGGGTGCGGCAGGCCGACATGATCTCCGTCCAGATGGCGGAAATGGACGCAGGCAGCAGCGGGCCGACGTTGCCTGCCTGCAAATCGCGGATTACCTGCGCCTCGCGTTCAGGCACGAAGACCGCGGCCTGGCCGTGCTCGTGCTTGACCCGCCCGACCTCGAGCGCGGTGGCGGCGCGCTCGTTCAGCAGCGTCAGCAGTTCAGCGTCAAGGCGGTCAATTTTTTCGCGCAGAGGCGTCAGGTTGGCTTTCAGTTGATCATCCATGGCGCTGTTCAAACGAGTGCATAAAGTCGACGAGTTGCTGGACGCCGCGCAGCGTCATGGCGTTATAGATGGACGCCCGCATGCCGCCCACGCTCTTGTGGCCTTTCAACTGCAACAGGCCATTGGCTTCGGCCTCCTGCAGGAACACCGCGTTCAGGCCTTCCTCCTTGAGGAAGAACGGCACGTTCATGCGCGACCGGAAGGCGGGATGCACGGGGTTGGCGTAAAAACCGCTCTGGTCGATCGTGGTGTAAAGCAGGTCGGCTTTTTCAATGTTGCGCTGCTCGATGGCGGCCACGCCGCCTTGTTCCAGCAGCCACTTGAAGACCAGCCCGGCAATATAGATGCCGTAGGTCGGCGGCGTGTTGAAACGCGACTGTTCTTTTTCAATATTGGCGTAATCAAAGGCGGACGGGCAAATGGGAAGCGCCTTGCCCAGCAGCTCGCGCCGCGCAATGACCAGCGTCACGCCAGCCGGGCCGATATTTTTCTGCGCGCCGGCATACACCAGACCCGCCTTGCGCACATCCAGCGGACGGGACAGGATGTGGGACGAGGCGTCAACGGTCAGCACGGTCTCGGGCGCACCAAGCGCCGCCAGGTCCGGCCAGTTCGTGAATTCGACGCCGCCAATGGTTTCATTGCTGCACAGATGCACGAAGCTGGCGGTATTGCGCACGGTCCACTGCGCCGGGTCCGGCATATAGGTCCACGGCCCTTGCGCCCGGCCATCGACCTCGCGGGCTTCCGCCGCCGTGGCCGCGACCGCGATGTCGCCATATTTCAAGGCTTCCTTGTGCGACTTCAACGACCACGAACCGCTCAGCACATAGTCCGCCTGCTGTTCGGCCCGCAAGCCGAGCAGATTCATCGGCATCAGCGCGTTCTGGCCCAGCCCCCCGCCTTGCACGAACATCACAGCGTAGTCATCGGGCACATCCATCAGCGTGCGCAGATCGGCCTCGGCTTCATCGCAGATCTGCTGGAAGGCCTTGCCCCGGTGGCTCATTTCCATGACGGACATGCCGGTGCCGTTCCAATCCAGCATTTCTGCGGCGGCCCGCTGAAGCACCTCGACCGGCAACACGGCCGGTCCGGCGGAAAAGTTGAAGGGACGATTGCTGCTCATATTACGCTTCCGGCTCCTGCTTGGATTCCTCTGCCTCGGCCGCGCCGTTCTCCAGCTCGTCCGCTTCGTCAACTTCGGACTCGACCACGCGCTGGATGCCGGACAGGACATTGCCCTCATCCACGCTGATCAGTGTCACGCCTTGCGTGGCGCGCCCCATCTCGCGGACTTCCGCCACCCGCGTGCGCACCAGCACGCCGCCGGTCGTGATCAGCATGATTTCATCGGTCTCATTGACCAGCACCGCGCCGACCACCTTGCCGTTGCGCTCCGTGGTCTGGATCGCGATCATGCCCTTGGTGCCGCGGCCATGGCGCGTGTACTCCGCAATGGGCGTGCGCTTGCCATAGCCATTTTCCGTGGCGGTCAGCACGCTTTGCGATTCATCGCCGGCCACCAGCAGGCAGATGACGGATTGCGCGTCCTCCAGCTGCATACCGCGCACGCCGCGCGCGGTCCGGCCCATCGGCCGGACGTCGTTTTCATCGAAGCGCACGGCTTTGCCCGCGTCGGAGAACAGCATCACGTCGTGATCGCCGGCGGTCAGCGCCGCGCCAATCAGGAAGTCGCCCTCATCCAGGCCCACCGCAATGATGCCGGCCTTTCTCGGGTTCGAGAAGTCGGACAGCGGCGTTTTCTTGACCGTGCCCTTGGCCGTGGCCATGAACACGAACTGGTCCTCGACAAAGGCCTTGACCGGCAGCACCACGGTGATTTTCTCGCCATCCTGCAGCGGGAACATATTGACCAGCGGACGGCCACGCGAATTGCGCGTGCCTTGCGGCACTTCCCACACCTTCAGCCAATAGACGCGGCCGCGATCACTGAAGCACAGGATGTAGTCATGCGTGTTGGCGATGAACAGATAGTCAATCCAGTCATCTTCCTTGGTGGAGGTGGCCAGTTTGCCACGCCCGCCACGGCGCTGGGAGCGATACTCGGACAGCGGCTGGCTCTTGATGTAGCCGCTGTGCGAAAGCGTGACCACCATATCCGTGGGCGTGATCAGGTCTTCAGTGTCCAGTTCGGTGGCGTTGATTTCAATGCTGGAACGGCGGCTGTCCTTGGCATCGGCAAACTCGGACTTGATGGCTTGCAGCTCATCCGCAATGATCGCGGTCACACGTTCGGGCTTGGCCAGGATGTCCAGCAAATCGGCAATCGTGGCCATGATGTCTTTGTACTCGGCAACGATCTTGTCCTGCTCCAGCCCGGTCAGGCGCTGCAGGCGCATATTCAGGATTTCCTGCGCCTGGACGTCGGAGAGCCGGTAGAAACCGTCAGTCTGCAAGCCATAGCTGGCATCGAGGCCGTCCGGACGGTAGGCGTTCAGGCCGCCTTCGGTTTCCTGCTGCGCGCGCGTCAGCATCTCGCGCACCAGCGACGAATCCCAGGTCCGGGCCATCAATTCCTGACGCGCCACCGGCGGGGTGGGGGCGGCCTTGATGATAGCGATGAAGTCATCGATGTTGGCCAACGCCACCGCCAGGCCTTCCAGCACGTGCCCCCGTTCGCGCGCCTTGCGCAATTGGTAGATGGTGCGGCGCGTCACGACTTCGCGGCGGTGCGCCAGGAAGTATTCAACCAGCTGCTTCAGGTTCAACAGACGAGGCTCGCCGTCCACCAGCGCCACCAGGTTCATCCCGAAGGTGTCCTGCAGCTGCGTATTCTTGTAGAGGTTGTTCAGCACGACCTCGGGCATTTCTCCCCGCTTGAGCTCGATCACGACGCGCATGCCGTCTTTGTCGGACTCATCGCGAATATCGGAGATGCCTTCGACCTTCTTCTCATTGACGAGTTCGGCGATGCGTTCCAGCAAGGAACGCTTGTTCACCTGGTACGGAATTTCATCAATGATGATGGCCTGGCGGCCGCCCGCCTTGTCCACGTCTTCGAAGTGGGTCTTGGCGCGCATGATGACCCGGCCGCGGCCGGTGCGGTAGCCTTCGCGCACGCCGGACATGCCGTAGATGATGCCGCCTGTGGGAAAGTCCGGCGCCGGAATGATTTCGATCAGCTCGTCCACCGTGCACAGCGGATTACGCAGGCAGTACAGGCAACCGTCCACGACCTCGGACAGGTTGTGCGGCGGAATATTGGTGGCCATGCCGACGGCAATGCCGGAGCTGCCGTTGACCAGCAGGTTCGGGAGGCGGGTCGGCATGACCAGCGGTTCTTTCTCGGAGCCGTCATAGTTTGGCCCGAAGTCCACCGTTTCCTGGTCCAGGTCAGCGAGCAGCTCATGCGCGATCTTGGCCAGGCGAATCTCCGTGTAGCGCATGGCGGCGGCGCCATCGCCGTCCACCGAGCCGAAGTTGCCCTGCCCGTCCACCAGCATATAGCGCAGCGAGAAAGGCTGGGCCATGCGCACAATGGTGTCATAGACGGCCTGGTCACCGTGGGGGTGATATTTACCGATCACGTCCCCAACGATACGGGCCGACTTCTTGTAAGCCCGGTTCCAGTCGTTGTTGAGTTCATGCATCGCATAGAGCACGCGGCGATGCACCGGCTTCAGTCCGTCCCGAACATCCGGGAGCGCCCGGCCCACGATGACGCTCATGGCGTAATCGAGATAGCTGCGGCGCATCTCTTCTTCAAGAGAGATCGGGAGTGTTTCCTTAGCGAAGGAATCCATGGGCAAGCTGTACCAAGAGGAAGTGACCGCTCCAGCACTAGTGCGCTACCAGGCAGAGCAAAACCTGTCGTCTTGTGCAGTCCCCCGCCTATCACGAAGCACGCGCCGGAAACGGCCGCGGCCCGGGAGCAGGCGTCTGAACAAGACGATTCGGGCGAACACCAGAGTTTATCACTCGCCGCTCTCATGCTGTAATCCCCTTCTATTCCAAGAAAAGAATTTTCACTATGTTGCCCCAACTGCTGCTGCCGACCTGGATCTTGCCCATCGTGCCCGAACGCGCGGTGCTGATCGACCATGGTCTGGCCATCCATCAAGGAAAGATCCTGGACCTGGCGCCCCATTCGGTGCTGACGCAGCGTTATCCGCAAGCCGCGCGCGTTTCGCTGCCCGGCCAGGTGCTGCTGCCCGGCCTAGTCAACCTGCACGCGCATGCCGCCATGAGCCTGCTGCGCGGCGCCGGCGACGACTTGCCGCTGATGCGCTGGCTGCATGAACGGATCTGGCCGCTGGAAAAGCAGTTGGTCTCCGATGAATTCGTTTACGACGGCAGCGTGCTGGCGTTTGCCGAAATGCTGCTGGGCGGCACCACCTGCTGCGCCGACATGTACTTTCACCCGGACGCGGTCGCGCGCGCGGCGCACGACATCGGCATCCGCTGCCGGGTCGGGGCCACACTGTTCGACACCCCCGACCCCCATGCCATCCATACCCAACTGGATCAGGCCAGCCGCTTCCATGACGCCTGGCACGACCATCCGCATATCGGACTCATGCTGGCGCCGCATGCGCCCTATACGGTCAGCGAACCCAGCCTCAAGCTGGCGCAGACCCTGGCGGACCAGCTCGACTGCCCGATCTCCATCCATTTGCAGGAAACCCGCCAGGAAGTGGAGGACGCCCGGCAAAAACACGGCATGACCCCCACCCAGTCCCTGGAGCAGCTCGGCTTCTGGTCGGAACGCGTGATTGCCGCCCACGGCGTTCACTTGAACGGCGAAGACATCCGCACGCTGAGTCGACGCGGCGTCACCCTCGCCCATTGCCCGGCCTCGAACCTGAAGCTGGCCTCGGGCTTCGCGCCCATCCAAGCCATGCTTGACGCGGGCCTGCGCGTTGGCATCGGCACCGACGGCGCCGCCAGCAACAACCGACTCGACATGCTGTCCGAGTTGCGGCTGGCCGCCCTGCTGGCCAAGGGCCAAAGCGGCAACGCGGAAGCCTTCGACGCCCACCAGGTTCTGCGCGCAGCCACGCTGACCGGTGCTGAAGCCCTGGGTTGGGGGGATCGCATCGGCTCGCTTGAAATCGGCAAGAGCGCAGACTTGTTTGCAATTCAGTTGGATGCGCGCCACCTGGCCCCGGTGTACGATCCTGCTTCCCATGTGGTGTATAGCGCCGGGCGAGAAGACGTCAGCGCGGTGTGGATCGAGGGCCAGCAAGTTGTTAATTCGCGACAACTGCTTAAAAACCATACCCCCGCAACACGCGACGCGTTAACGTCAAAACCCGCTATTTGGCTTCAACGCGCCAAAAAGCACCTTTTAGGTACAAACGCTTACCTTCCTCGGTAATTGGTCGTATTCTGAAAGGAGGCCGATGCTATACTGGGTCGGTAATCCAAGTTGCGGCGGGGGTTCGCTGCGAGTTTTATCTCAGGCTACGAGGAGAAACATGAACAAACACTCCAAAATCGGCATCTCTCTGGCTATCGCTCTTGCCGCTGTGACGGCATCGGGTGTTGCCAGCGCTCAATCCAAAACCATCGACAACTGGCAATCGGCCAATGGTCTGATCTGGAAAAACGCGACCGGCCTGTGCTGGCGCAATGCTTTCTGGACGCCCGCCACGGCTGCTGCTGATTGTGATGGCGCCCTGAAACCCGTGGTTGCACCGGCTCCGGCTCCGGCCCCTGCACCCGCACCCGCACCGGCTCCGAAACCCGTTCCGGCTCCGGTTCCTGTCACCCAGAAAGTGACGTACTCGTCTGACGCACTGTTCGACTTTGACAAGTCGGTCCTGAAAGCTGACGCCAAATCCAACCTGGATCAACTGGCCAATCAGATTCAAGGCCTGAACCTGGAAGTCGTGATCGCTGTGGGTCACACCGACTCCATCGGTTCCGAGAAGTACAACCAGGGTCTGTCGGTTCGTCGCGCTGAGTCGGTCAAGGCCTACTTGGTCAGCAAAGGCGTTCCCGCCAACCGTATCTACACCGAAGGCAAGGGTGAAACCCAGCCGGTGGCAGACAACAAGACCGCAGCTGGCCGTGCTAAAAACCGCCGCGTTGAAGTCGAAGTGGTTGGTAGCCGCACCAAGTAATCCGAACTTCCCGGATCTTTCCGGGTACCGCGGCGCCTAGCGCGCCGCGTCGGATGAAAGCCCCGCTGCGTTGCTTGCAGCGGGGTTTTTTTATCGCCTGGAGCTACCAGAGGATATACGCATGTCTGCACAACAATCACCGATTCCTGCCGTCAACGCCGACACCGCTGAACTCGACAAGTTCAGCGCATTGGCCAGCCGCTGGTGGGATCCCGAAAGCGAATTCAAACCGCTGCACGCGATCAACCCCTTGCGCCTGGACTGGATCAATCAGTGCACGGGCGGTTTGGCCGGGAAGAAAGTCCTTGACGTCGGCTGCGGCGGTGGCATTTTGTCCGAGAGCATGGCCGCCAAAGGCGCTGACGTGACCGGCATCGATCTGGCGGAAAAATCCCTGCGGGTCGCGCGCCTGCACAGCCTGGAAACCGGCATCAAGGTGAACTATCGCCACATTGCTGTTGAGACCCTGGCCCTGGAAGCGCCCGAAAACTATGACGTTGTCACGTGCATGGAATTGCTCGAACACGTTCCGGATCCGGCCTCGATCATTCATGCCTGCGCACAACTGGTCAAGCCGGGCGGCCACGTGTTCTTCAGCACCATCAACCGCAACCCCAAGTCCTTCCTGTTCGCCATTGTGGGAGCGGAATACGTGCTGAACCTGGTGCCGCGCGGCACCCACAAATACGAGACCTTCATTCGCCCGAGCGAACTGCTGGCTTCAGCCCGCTCCGCCCACCTTGAAGTCCAGCAACTCAAGGGGCTGGAATACAACCCCCTGAGCAAGATCTACCGGCTCAGCTCGGACACCAGTGTCAACTACCTGGCCCATACCCGCAAAAAACCGCTCAATGTCTTTCGTTCTCTTTGACTTCGACGGCACGCTGGCAGACACCGCGCCGGATCTCGCCGCGGCCGCCAACCAGCAACGCCAGCGCCGCCACCTGCCCCCGCTGCCGTTGGATGCCTTGCGCCCAGTCGCCTCACAAGGCGCGCGCGGCTTATTGCAAGTCGCGCTGGGGCTGACCCCTGACCATGCGGACTATGAACACTGCAAAACGCAGTTTCTGGACGACTACGCCGCGTCTGTCTGCGTTCACACCCGCCTGTTTCCCGGCGTGCCGGAAACGCTGAACTACCTGGCGCTGCATCAGATTCCGTGGGGCATTGTCACCAACAAGGCCACCCGCTTCTCCACCCCGCTGTTTGAGGCGCTCGATCTGCTCCACGCCCACGCCCTGGTCTGCGGCGACACCACGCCCTATTCCAAGCCTCACCCCGAACCGCTGCTGCACGCCTGCCGTCTGGCCGAGCAGCAACCGGAAGAAGGCATCTATATTGGCGATGACGAGCGCGACATCATCGCGGGCAAAGCCGCCGGCATGCTGACCATCGCCATTGCCTACGGCTATTGCGGCCATGATGGCAACCCGGCCCATTGGGGCGCGGATATTGTCGTGGAACAGCCCGATGCCTTGCTGCCCGCGCTCAAAACGCTGCTGTGAGGCAGGAAACCGTTGCTTTTCAGACGTGAATCTGGCATTGCTCTTTCCCCGTCTTGCCAATTCCGTTAGAATAAAGGTTCTCTGGGGACGATCCGGATTCGACGTGGGTCACGAAGCAGAGCAGGGCATGTCGAGCACCAGTCAGCTCGTAAATCCACTGGAACACCAATAAACGCCAACGACGAGCGTTTCGCTCTCGCCGCTTAAGCGGTGAGCCGCTGCACTGATTTGTCCTTGGGTCAGGCGGAGAAGGGGCAACCCTTCTAAAAAGAACTACGGCGGGCCATTAACCCCCAAAGTAGGGAATTTGAACCGCAGCAGCGTCAATTACGAGGAATCGGATTGTATTGGGGTCACACGATACCGTCTTAAATTACGTGAATCGCCTTTTACTGGCCTGTCGATGGGCAGGGTAAAAGGTTAAATTCAAATTTATCGACTACACATGTAGAACTGCCTGTAGAGGGCTGACGGACGCGGGTTCAATTCCCGCCGTCTCCACCAAGTCATAGAATCCCAACCGTTTTCGGTTGGGATTTTTTTTGCCTGGAACGCCAGTATTGGCGCGGTTTCCGGGCATGGCCTCGAGAGCGGTGGAATAGGTCGGTCTTTCCCCGCAAGATCCCAACTCTGGCAAATTGGGTGTAAATGGGCGTCTTATTGGATGCACATCGAAAATGGGTGTAAATGGGTGTAGCATTGGTTCATGCTGAAAACCGACACCATCCAGATCACCCCGGAAATCCTGAGCCTTATCGCCAGGATCGACGAGTTCAAAGGCGCCTGGCGCGCCTTGGGCACGCTCGCGCCCGACCGGCTGTCGGCCCTGCGTCGCGTGGCCACCATCGAGAGCATTGGCTCCTCGACCCGCATCGAGGGCAGCAAGCTGTCCGACCGGGAAGTGGAACAACTGCTGTCGAATCTGGAGATCAAGTCCTTCGCCACCCGTGACGAGCAGGAAGTGGCCGGCTATGCCGAGCTGATGGACCTGGTGTTCTCGTCGTGGCAGGACATCCCATTCACCGAGAACCACATCAAACAGTTGCACCAGATCCTGCTGCGCTACAGCGAGAAGGACACCTGGCATCGCGGCAACTACAAGACCAAC
>JBAYOI010000067.1:0-11803 GCA_041678365.1 Pigmentiphaga sp.
AGGGATGGGTGGCAATGGCTTTTTGCTTTTGCAGCCATTTACCCAACTCGGCTACTGTAGCACTGCGCGCGCTGGCGCCAAGTTTCTGATAGTTGCCGTGCAAGTCAGGATAATAGCGGGCCGGCAGGCCCGCCTGGATCAGCATCAGATCCACCACCGCCCGTTGCAAGGCATCGATCCACAAAGCGGGCGGTTGTTTCTCCAGCACCTCGACCCATTCGCCCAGATCCATGATCTGCTGCTTGGCCAGGCCGCCCAGCATCTGGGTCAGCCACTCGGGCCGCGGCGCGGTCTGCTCTTGCGCCCAGTGCAGGGCCAGTTCGGGCGCGCCGCCGCTGGCGGCCAGGTAGGCCTCGGGATCGCGCGCCCCCTGCTCCTGCAGCCAGGCCCGCGCCTGGTCAGCGGCGGGCGGCGCGAGCGGAAAACGGCGGCAGCGCGACACCAGCGTGGGCAGCAAGGCATCCGCCGCGTCCGCAACCAGCAGGAAGATCGTGTTGGACGGCGGTTCTTCCAGGATTTTCAGCAAGGCATTGGCCGAAATCAAATTCAGGCTTTCCGCCGGATACAGCACGACCACATGCCAGCCGCCCCGATGGCTGCCCTGGATGGCCCAGGACTCGATGGCCCGGATCTGATCGACCCGGATCTCCTTGGACGGCGCTTTTTTTGCGGCTTTCTCCGTCGCGTCAGCGTCCTGCACCTCCCCCTCGGCCAAGGCCAGCGCTTCCGGACGAATGCGCATCAAGTCGGGATGGTTGCCCGACAGCACCCATTGGCAAGCCTGGCATTGCCCGCAAGCGGTCTGATGCCGCGGCTGTTCACACAGCAGCGCAGCGGCGCAGGCCAGCGCAAAGCGGCGCTTGCCAATGCCCGCCTGGCCATGAATCAGCCACGCGTGCGCCAAACGGGACTGGTTGTCCGCGCCCAGCCATTGCTGCGCGGCCTGCTGTTGCCACGGGTAAAAAGTGAAGCTATTCATGCCGGGTGGACGCGGTTAAACCAGCGTGAAAACTCATTCATCAATTGCTCACGCGCCAGTTCGATCGCCTGGCCGCTGTTGATCACCAGAAAACGCTGCGGATCGGCCTTGATCCGCTGGTAGTAGGCGTCGCGGGTGCGCTCGAAGAACAGCGCCCCCTCCTGCTCAAAACGGTCCTGCTCGCGGCTGCGCTCCAGGCGCTCCCGCGCCACGTCCAGCGGCACGTCGAAAAACACCGTCAGGTCGGGTTGCACGTCCGGGTGGACCCATTGCTCAAGCTGGCGGATTTTGTCCGCTCCCAACTGCCTGCCGCCCCCCTGGTAGGCGTAGCTGGCGTCGGTGAACCGGTCGCAGACGACCCATTGCCCGGCCTCCAGCGCGGGCAGGATGCGGGTCCGCAGGTGCTCCGAACGCGAGGCAAACATCAACAGCACCTCCGTGTCCAGCGCCATGTCGTGGTGCAGCAGCAGTTCGCGCAGGGTCTCGCCCAGTTCCGTGCCGCCCGGTTCGCGGGTACTGAGCACCGGGATCTGCTGCGCTTGAAGAAAGCCCAGCAACCACTGCAAATGGGTGGATTTGCCCGCGCCATCCACGCCCTCAACCGTGATGAAGCGGCCTGGGCGCGGCGCGGCTTGAGAGGAAGGGGTCATGGTTGGGTCCTGCGCTTGAGTTGATAGGTCCGGACGGCCCGGTTGTGGTCGGCCAGATTCTTGGAGAACTGGCTGGTCCCGTCTCCGCGGGCCACGAAATAGTAATAGCCATGCTTTTCAGGCTGAAGCGCGGGCTGGATGGAAGGACGGCCCACCGCCGCAATCGGCGTGGGCGGCAGGCCCGCGCGTGTATAGGTGTTCCAGGGCGTGTCGGTGCGCAGGTGCAAGCGGGTCAGGTTGCCGTCAAAGGTTTCGCCCACGCCATAAATCACGGTGGGATCGGTTTGCAGCAGCATGCCGGCACGCAAGCGGTTGATGAAGACCCCGGCCACCGCGTTGCGGTCGGCTTCGCGGCCGGTTTCCTTTTCAATGATGGAGGCCAGAATCAAGGCTTCATACGGTGAACGCAACGGCAGGCCCTCATCGCGCTGCGCCCACGCGTCTTCCAGAACGCGCTGCTGCGCATGGAAGGCGCGCTTCAGGATTTCCAGGTCCGTGGTGCCGACCGAAAACAGATAGGTATCCGGAAAGAACAGCCCCTCTCCATGTTCCACGGGCGCGCCCACCCGTGTGCCGAGCTGGTCATTGCCGACACCCTGCAGCGTTTGCCGGACGTCGGGATGCGCCGCCAGCGCCGCGCGGATCTGCCGAAGGTTCCAGCCTTCCACAAACAGGATCTGCCGTTGGGTCACGTCAGCCTGATCCAGTTTGCGGAACAGATCCATCAGGCTTTCACCGCGCTTGAGCGCATAGCCGCCCGCCTGGATCCGGGTCTGGATGCCGGTCAGCCGCGCATAGGCCACCAGGACGTCGGGCGGCAGTTCAATCCCGGCCTCGTTGATGGTGGCGGCCACCTTTCTGACGGAACTGCCCGGTTCAATCACAAAATCCACGGTTTCCTCGGGCAGGTCAAGCGGCGCGTGCAGGTAGTAATACACGCCAATGCCCGCCGCCACGAGCACGGCGGCCAGCGCTGCCACCAGCCAGCTGAAAAAACGGAAAAACGAAAACTTGGGTTTGGGCATGAGCTGCCTATAATACTTTTAGTTCGAATTTGCCCAGAAGGACAAGGATTGATGTCTGACCCCAAGATTGTAGCTGCCCTGAGCGAGTTGAAGTTGGAGAAAGCCGCGCTTGCGCCGCTGCCCGATCTGTCGGTTCTACGTTTCACCGGCGCGGATGCCGAAGCCTTTCTGCAGTCTCAGCTGACGCAAGATGTGGCTGCGCTGCCAGCGGGACACGCCGCGCTGGCCGGTTATTGCACGGCAAAAGGCCGGTTGCTGGCCACCGGCGTGCTGTTGCGCAGCGCGGGGCAGGATGCCGAGCCGGGCTTTGACTGGATCGTGCGCGCGGACCTGGCGGCCACCTTGCAAAAGCGCCTGACCATGTTCGTGCTGCGCTCGAAGGTCAAGATTGCGCTGCTGGAAGGCGCCGTCCATGGGCTGCTCGAACCGGCGGACGCGCCTTCCAGCGGCCTGCCGTCCGCGCCGTGGGCGCTTGCCTCCACCGCGCTTGGCCTGGCCATCCGCGCCCCGTCCGTGGCGGCGTTTGACCGCTACTGGCTGATCGGGGCAAGGCCCGACGCCGAGGAAACAGTGCCCGTGCCCGCCTATTTCGAGCTGCTTGATTGCCTGGTCGGCCTGCCCTGGGTCAGCGCCGCCACCCAGGACCTGTTCATTCCGCAAACGCTGAATCTTGAGCTGATTGGCGGCGTCAGCTTCAGCAAGGGCTGCTATCCGGGGCAGGAAATCGTTGCGCGCAGCCACTACCGCGGACTGGTCAAGCGCCGCGCCAGCCTCGGGGTCATCGAGCAGGCTCTGCCTGATGCCGCGGGCCAGGACCTGTTCCTGCCCGAGCAGACCTCGGCCGCCTCCCGCATCATTCAAGCGGCCGTCGTGGCGGATCGGACCTGGGTGCTCTGGGAAGCCACCAAAGACACGCTGGCCGCGCCCGGGCTGCGGGCGGGCGCGCCGGATGGCCCGGTCCTGCATCCGCTGGCGCTGCCCTACTCGCTCAACTTGCAAGGAGCGGAATCATGACCCCCAGCGTTTACATCTACTACAAGCTGGCCGATGCCCACCAGGAAGCCGCGCTGGCACCTGCCCAGGACGTGCTGCGCGCAGGCGCCAGCCATGCCAGGCGCGTTCTGCTCCAGCGCCGTCCCGACAGCAAGGAAGGCATTGCCACCTGGATGGAAGTCTACGAAGATGTCACTGACGTCCCGGCTCTGCTCCAGGCCCTGGATCAAGCCGTTGCGCGCAACCAGCTCGACAGCTATCTTGCTTCGCCTCGTCTGGCCGAACAGTTCGTGCCGCTGACGTCTGACACCGCCTTTTCGGAGTAGCCATGTGTTTGCTCGCTTTCGCCTGGAACCCTGACGCGCCCAGCCAACTGCTGGCCATGAGCAACCGCGATGAGTTCTATGCGCGGCCCAGTCAGGCGGCGCATTGGTGGAGCGATTACCCGGAAGTCTGGGCCGGCCGGGATTTGCGGGGCGGCGGCAGCTGGTGCGGGGTGACGCGCTACGGGCGGTTTGCCGCGCTGACCAATTTTCGTGACGGCCATCCCGCCAATCCGCAAGCGCCGAGCCGTGGCGATCTGGTCAAGCATTTCCTGATTGGCGACGCCTCGCCAGAGGATTATTTGCAGCGCCTGCGGGACACGGCGGCGCCGTTCAACAGCTTCAGCCTGGTGGTGGCGGATCTGCTGGCGGAAACACCGAGCTGCGGCTACTGGAGCTTCCAGCGCGGACGTCACAGCGCCGCGCCGCGCCTGCTGGAGCCCGGCGTCTACGGCCTCTCCAACGCCGGACTGGACACGCCCTGGCCCAAGCTCGTCCATGCCACGGCCGGCCTGGCAACGCTGAAAGCCACGGAGGCGCCGCTGAGCGCGTATTTTTCCTTGTTCGGCCAGCAGTTCACCGCCGATGACGCGGTGTTGCCGCAAACCGGCCTGCCGCTGGATAGAGAGCGGGCGCTGTCTTCGCCGTTCATCATCATGGACGACTACGGCACGCGGGCCCAGACTTACCTATCATTGAGCGCGCAGCAGGAGTCCGTGGTGGCCGAGAAAACCTTTGATTCGGCCAACGAGGCGCGGCAGGCGGATCAGCAGCCGCTACAGATTGACCATTTTCAGCTTGAGAAAACGGTCCGCAAGAATTGAACGGTGTCGGCATGCGCGCGGCGGGCCACCGCCAAGGCGCCGCCCATATTGTAAAAACCGTGCACCGCGCCGTCATAGCTGATCAGTTCCACCGGCGTGCCTGACCAGGCCAGCCTGCCCGCATAGTCCTGCCCTTCGTCAAACAGTGGATCGCATTGCGCCAACTGCACCAACGTGGGCGGCAAGTTGCCATGGTCCGGCGCTTCCAGGGGCGCAAAACGCCAATCGTTCCGGTCGGCATTGTCAATGTAGTGGCTGAAAAACCATTGAATCAGCGCGCTGTCCAGCAGATAGCCCTGCCCATAGCGCCGATGGCTCTCCGTGTCTTGCCAGGCGCAGACGCCGGGATAGATCAGCACCTGCCCGGCGATGGCCAGCCCGGCGTCCCGCGCCCGCAAACAGGCTTGCGCGGTCAGCGTGCCGCCCGCGCTGTCGCCGAGGCCCACCAGTTTGCGCGCATCGATGCCCAGTTCCGCCGCCTGGTCCGCGGCCCAGCACCAGGCGGCAAAGACGTCTTCGGCGGCACGTGGGAAACGGTGTTCAGGCGCAAGCCGGTAGTCGAGCGAGAGCACGCAGCAATCCGCGCGCGCCGCGAGCATGCGGCTGATGCGGTCATAACTGTTGATGCTGCCCAGCGTAAAGCCGCCGCCGTGAGACAGGATGACGAGCGGCGCCGGGTCCGGCGCGCCTTCGCCCCGGTACAGCCGCGCCGCGATGGTGCCGCCGGGTACCGGAATGGCCCGGTCCTCAACGGCGCGCACCGGCATGGCGGCAATATCAAGAATGGGGGAAGACTGCTCGTAAAAGTCGCGGGCGGCGTCCACCCCCATTTCAATGAAGCTGGGCCGCCTGACGCGATGGATGCGCCGCAGCAGATCACTGACTTGCGCATCGGCCGTGACTGGCACGGTGGAATGAGGCGTCGTGCTCATGCCTTATTTTTTGATGAACTTGAAGGTGCCGGTCGCGCGGGCAATCAGCTTGCCGCGGGAATCCCGGATTTCGCCTTCGCAAAACGCCATCGTGGTTGAACGGTGCACGCAGCGTGAGCGGGCGATGAGCCGGGAATCCGTGCCCGGCTGCATGAAGGAGCTGGTCATATCCACGGTCGCGCAGGCACGGCGCTCGGGATGCAGCGAACGGGCCGCCGTGCCCATTGAGGCATCGAGCAAACTCATCAGCACGCCGCCATGACACACTTTCCAGCTATTGAGCAGATGCGGTTGAAGCGCAATCTCAACTTCGCACTGCCCTTCCCCGGCGCGCACCGGGCTGCTGCCCAGCCAGGCCAGGAAAGGAATATCGTAGACTTCGGTCAACATGGCAATCAGGCGTTGACCACGTAGTCCATGCAATGGCGGGTTTCGCGCAATTCCTTCATCCGGCCGAGAATGGCCTGGTGGTCGGGATGAACGTGATAGGCCTGCATCGTGGCCTTATCCTCGAACAGCGAATTCAGGATGACGTCCGCGTCGGCTTCCAGGCCGGGCTGGGCCGTGCCGATTTCAAACTCGATGATACCCGGCACGCATTGCTTGACGCTGTTCAACAAGGCCACGACCTCTTCCCGCTGCGCCTGGGTTTGCGCCTCATTGGCGCCGGGTTTCAACTTCCACATCACGATATGGCGAATCACGTCCAACTCCTGCAAAAACGCCGCACGGTGTGCGGCGCCCTATCTTAGAAAATCCACTTGCCCAATAAGTAAGCCAGCCCAGCCACAATGGCCGAAGCTGGAATGGTCAAGAACCAAGCCCACACAATATTACCAGCAAGTCCCCACCGCACGGCGTTGAACTTGCGTGTGGAACCCACGCCAACAATGGCGCCGGTAATGGTGTGCGTGGTGGAAACCGGAATGCCGATGGCGCCCGCCAGGAACAAGGTCATGGCGCCGCCAGTCTCGGCGCAGAAGCCGCCGACCGGCTTGAGCTTGGTCAGGCGCTGGCCCATGGTTTTCACAATGCGCCAGCCGCCAAACATCGTGCCCAGGGCAATGGCGGCATAGCAGCCGACGACCACCCAGGCGGGCACGTCGTCATTGACGCCCATGCTGCCGGAGACGATCAGCAGCAGCCAGATGATGCCGATGGTTTTCTGCGCGTCGTTGCCGCCATGTCCCAGGCTGTAAAGACCGGCCGACACCAGCTGCAAACGGCGGAACCACTTGTCAAGCCGGATCGGCTTGGTCTTCTGGAACAGCCGCGCGACGATCACCATCAGCGCGCCCCCCAGGACAAAGCCGAGAAACGGCGCCACGAAAATGAAGGCGATGATGCGCAGCACTTCCGACATCATCAGGGCTTCCGGCCCGACGCTGACCAGTCCCGCCCCGACAATCCCGCCGATCAGCGCGTGTGACGACGAAGACGGAATGCCAAAATACCAGGTAATGATGTTCCAGGAGATCGCGCCGACGAGCGCGCCGAAAATCACGTAGTGGTCAACAAAACTCGGGTCGATGATGCCCTTGCCGACCGTGGCCGCAACCTTCAGGTGGAAGACAAAGATGGCCGCGAAGTTGAAGAAGGCGGCAAAGACGACGGCATGCTGAGGTTTCAGGACGCCGGTGGAAACAACGGTGGCGATGGAGTTGGCGGCGTCATGAAAGCCATTCATGAAGTCGAACACGAAAGCCAGGAATATCAAAAACGTCAATATCCACAGGCTGATCAGGAGTGGGTCCATGGTTCAGTTCAGTTCCGGTCAGGCGTTTTCGAGCACAATACCTTCGATCAGGTTGGACACATCCTCGCACTTGTCCGTGACCTCTTCCAACAACTCGTAAACCGCTTTGAGCTTGATCAACTGGCGCGTGTCGACTTCATCCCGGAACAGCCGGGCCATGCCGCGGCGCATCAGGCGGTCCGCGTCGGATTCCAGCCGCTCGATTTCCTGGCACAGCTTCAGAATGCTTTCCGTGTCGGAGAGATCGTGCAGCCGTCCCACCAGAATCGTCAGCCGATCGCAGCACTGGACGATGATGTCGGCCAGCGCGCGCGCATCCGGCGTCACGTTGCGCACGTCGTACAGGCTGATGCTCTGCGCCACGTCTTCGATCAGGTCCAGGATGTCATCCATCAAGGAGATCAGGTGATGGATCTGGTCGCGGTCCATGGGGGTGATGAAGGTCCGGTGCAGCAGGTCCACGCATTCATGGGTGACCTTGTCCCCTCTCTTCTCAAGGGTCTCGATGTTCTCAATGAAAACATCCGATTTGCTCAGGTCGCCGAGCAGGCCCACCAGCTCGCGGGAAGCTTGTTTGCCGATCTCGGCGTGGGCGGTAAAAAGATCAAAAAACTTAGCCTCTTTGGGCATCAGGCGTGAAAACATCGCGTCCTCTCGTTCCGCCACATGACAATTTTGTGACGCTCTAAAAACTTGGCGAAGTTTAGCAGAGGAACACAGGCAGATAACGCGGGAAAAACAAAAAACCACGTAAAAGGCGCGAAGAACGGGGTGTCGCAGGCAGCGCTTGACAGGCCTTGTTCAGCGGCCCGTCAGCTTGCGGCGAGGCGCGCTCAATAGTCCGAATCGACGTAGGCGTTCCCGGCGTAGTTCTGGAATTTGGTGTATTGGCCCTGCCAGGTCAGGCGGACGGTGCCGATCGGACCGTTACGCTGCTTGCCAATGATGATTTCCGCGCTGCCCTTGTCCGGTGTGTCCGGGTTATAGACCTCATCGCGGTAAATGAACAGAATCACGTCCGCGTCTTGTTCAATGGCGCCGGATTCGCGCAGATCGCTCATCACGGGCCGCTTGTTCGGACGCTGCTCCAGACTACGGTTCAACTGCGACAAGGCGATCAGCGGGCAATTGAGTTCCTTGGCCAGCCCTTTCATGGAACGACTGATCTCGGACAGTTCGGTGGCGCGGTTTTCCGAGCCGCCGCCATTGCCGGACATCAGCTGCAGGTAGTCGATGATGATCAGGCCGAGCTGGCCGCACTGCCGGGCCAGACGCCGGGCGCGCGCCCGCAGCTCCATCGGGCTCAAGGCCGGGGTTTCATCAATGTAGAGCTGGGTGTCCTGCATCTTCTGGATGGCATGGGTCAGCTTCGGCCAGTCTTCGTCTTCGAGCTTGCCGGTCCGCAGCCGCTGCTGATCCAGCCTGCCGACCGAGCCCAGTACCCGCATGGCGAGCTGGGACGCGCCCATCTCCATTGAGAAGATGGCCACCGGCAGCCCCTCCTCCACCGCAACGTGCTCGCCGATGTTGACCGAAAACGCGGTTTTACCCATGGAGGGACGACCCGCCACGATGATCAGATCGCCCCCCTGCATGCCCGAGGTCATTTTGTCGAGATCGCTGAAGCCGGTGGGCACGCCGGTGATGTCCGAGCTGGAGTCGCGGTGATAGAGCTCGTCAATGCGCTCGACCACCTGGGTCAGCAGGGGTTGCAGCTCCTGAAAGCCCGCCGTGCCGCGCGCGCCGTCTTCGGCGATCTGAAAGATTTTGGACTCCGCGTCATCCAGAATTTGGCGCGTGTCCTTGCCCTGCGGCGCCAGCGCCGCCGAGGAAATGTCGTCAGCCACCGTCACCAGGCGCCGCAACACGCCCCGGTCGCGGACGATTTCCGCGTAGCGGCGGATGTTGGCCGCCGATGGCGTGTTCTGCGCCAAGGAGTTCAGATAAGCCAGGCCACCCACCTCCTCGGCCTTGCCCGCCGTCTGCAAGGACTCATACACCGTCACCACGTCCGCCGGACGGGTCAGGCTGATCAGCCGCGCAATGTGCTGCCAGATCAGGCGATGGTCATAGCGGTAGAAGTCATCCTCTTTGATGATGTCCGCAATCCGGTCCCACGCCGCATTATCCAGCAGCAAGCCGCCCAGCACGGACTGTTCGGCTTCGACGGAGTGAGGCGGGACGCGCAGGGATTCGAGTTGGGGATCTAAGGGAGCGTTCATGCGTGGACCGGTAAAAACACAATGGAAACAGGTGAAAAAGGGCAGGATGCCGACGCCCGGCCCTTGGAGTACTGACGGACAAGTGTAGCCGACCTGGCCGCGCAGCAGGCATCGGCATCAGGATTCGGAAACGCTTTTCCGGGTTCGGGGCTTCGTCCAGGGCGCATGCCCGGAACCACAAAGAAAAAGCCTCCGTCAGGATGAACCGAACGGAGGCTTTCGGGGCGAATCGGACGGGATCCCGTCCGATCAGGCACGCTCAGACTTAAGCGTGATCGCCGACCACAACGACGTTGATGTTGGCAATCACGTCCGTGTGCAGACCGATTTCGAGCGGGAACTCGCCAATGGTCTTCAGCGGACCGTTGGGCAGGCGGATCATGCCGCGCTCGATGCTGTCAAAGCCGGCGCCGCGCAGGGCTTCAGCGATGTCAGCGTTGGTGACCGAACCGAACAGACGGCCGTCAACACCGGCTTTCTGCGTGATGGTGATGGCCTGGCCTTCCAGGCGTCCGGCCAGCGCTTGCGCGGCGGCCAGTTTGTCAGCCTGGATTTTCTCCAGCTCGGCGCGGCGTGCTTCAAACTCGGCCAGCGCGGCCTTGGTTGCACGTTTTGCCTTGCGCTGCGGGATCAGGAAATTACGGGCGTAGCCATCTTTCACGCGAACGACGTCACCGAGGCTGCCCAGGTTGATCACTTTTTCAAGAAGAATGATTTGCATAATTTTGCTCCCGGCAATCAGTTATGGTTGTCGGTGTAGGGCAACAAAGCCAGGAAACGCGCACGTTTGACGGCGGTATCCAGCTGACGCTGATAGTGGGCTTTGGTGCCCGTCAGGCGTGCGGGGATGATCTTGCCGTTTTCCTGGATGAAGTCACGCAGGGTGTCAACATCTTTGTAGTCGATCTGGTCAACGCCAGCGGCTGTGAAGCGGCAGAACTTGCGGCGCTTGAACAGCGGGTTTTGCTGACCAAATTTTTTCTTTTCTTTCCGTTTGCCAAATGCGGCCATGATTTACCTCTTGGGTATTCAATCCGTTAATCGCGGAGACTGCTCGGCGGCCACTGGCGTGACCTTTTGCACATGCAGTCTCAATCTGCTTGAGCCTTTGCGGGACGGGGCAATAAATCCTTCAAAGCGGCAGTGTTTGCCAAGAATCTTTCCGTTCAGCTCCAGCGCCAGTTCTCCAACCACAAGAGCCGACAGGGAAAGCTGGATACGGCGGGGACGCTTGGCCTCCAACACCTCAGACTCGTGTTCCAGGTGCAGCGCCAGAATCGGAACGCCCGCTGGTGTGTATCGAATCGCTTCGCACTCCGTGACGGAGGCCACCACAACGAATCGGTTCACGCGTCTTTGCTTACTGACAATTTATTGACCACTACCCGCAGCAGCGACGAGTCTTAGTCTTCTGCTTGCGCGGTGGCTTCAGCGGAAACCTTGCGTGCTTCTTCGCGCTCAACGATCTTCATCATTGGCGACGGCGCGGCTTCTGCTTTTTTCATCTTGATGACAAGATGACGCAACACAGCATCGTTGTAGCGGAAAGCATGCTCGAGCTCTTCAAGCGTGGCGTGACCGCATTCGATGTTCATGCACACATAGTGTGCCTTGACCAGTTTTTCGATCGGGTAGGCCAGCTGACGGCGACCCCAGTCCTCAAGGCGGTGAATCGTGCCTTCCTGGCTGGTGATGAGCGACTTATAGCGCTCGACCATGGCCGGAACCTGTTCGCTTTGGTCCGGGTGAACAATGAAAACTACTTCGTAATGACGCATCGAAGCTCCTTTTGGATGACTTGCTTAAAAAGCAAGGGGTGAGTCCGCTCTAGCGTCCAGAGGCGGACAAGGTACGTAAGTTCTTGGTGGCCGTTGTTTGGTGTCAGCGGTTTGTCGGCAGTCTCTGGCAACACCTGCTTTTCCGCAACATGTGCCCTACACCAACCTCACTTCACCAACCGCACTTCACTCTTGCCAACGAACCTTGCTAATAAAATCTTGCTAATGAAATCTTGCCAATAAATTAAGGCAAGCCTTGTATTTTCCCTGATTCCCCGGGGTTTGGCAAGAACCGGCCTGGCTTGAATAAGGAAAAGCCCG
>JBAYOI010000068.1:0-11754 GCA_041678365.1 Pigmentiphaga sp.
CGACGGCGCGGCACCCATGATGCCCATGTGGCTGACCAGGAAGTGGTAGCCGTCCGCCGGGACCGTTGCGCCTTTGGCCGCGCCAATTGTGCCGCCCGCGCCCGCGACGTTCTCAATCACGATCGAGGTCTTGAGCTGTCCGCCGAGCTTGTCGGCAACCGTACGAGTCAGCGTATCAGCGGGACCGCCCGGCGCCAGCGGCACGATCCAGTTCAGGGCGCGGCTCGGATAGTTTTGTGTCTGCGCCGTGGCCGTTGCCGCGCCAAGAGACAGGATGACGGCGGCGCCTGCCGCCAAAAATGTCTTGTTCATTGCATTCCCCAGGGGTTCATTAGCTCGCGAATAGGCGCGTGTCCTGTTTGCTTGGTTTGCTCACTTATATTCGGATGCCTGAACCATCCAGACGCCGAAGATAAGTGGCAAATTAGCCAAATAGGACACTAACACCGGGTCCAAAACAGGGTCTAATAGATACTTTGCCTTTATTCATAAAAAAATTTTATGATCAGCGAAAGAAACCTCCGGCAGTTCATCGCGGTGGCGGAAGAATTGAACTTCGGCCGCGCCGCCGAGCGCCTGCACGTGGCGCAGCCCGCCCTGAGCTACGCCGTCAAGAAGATCGAGCGCTACGTGGGCGTGCAATTGATCGAACGCAGCCGCAGCAGCGTGTCGCTGACCCACGCGGGCCGCCGTTTTCTTGAAGACAGCTACCAAACCTTGCAGCACATCAACTTCTCAATTGAGCGCGCGCGGCAAGTCACGCGTGGCAAGACCGGTAGATTGGCCATCGGATTTTTGGGCACAGCGGGCTACGGGCTCGTGCCATCCCTGATGGCGGACTACCGACAGGCCTGCCCCGATGTGGAAACGCAGTTGCTGGAACTCAGCACACTGGAACAGCTTGACCGGCTTGAAACCAAGCACCTTGATGTGGGCATCGTGCGCAGCCCCTTCTTCGGTGAAAAAGACTTTCTTCACACCCGGCTGATCGCCCGCGATCAGATGATGGTGGCGCTGCCCGCCCGCCACCGGCTGGCCCGGCGAAAAACCCTCAGCATGGCCGAATTGAAGGACGAAGGTTTCGTCATCTTCAGCCGCGACCACGTGCCCGCCTCGTACGCGGCGCTGATGACCTTGTGCTCACTGGAAGGGTTTCATCCCTTGATCCTGCAAGAATGCATCCAGGTGTCGGGGCTGATCTGCGTGGTGGCGGCGGGCGTGGGCATTGCGCTGGTGCCCGCCGACCTGAAAGCCCTGCAGCACCCGAAGGTCAGCTACGTGCCGCTGAAAGGCAGCCACAGCTTTCAGCAAGTGGAGATATCCCTGGCCTGGCACAAGGACAATCACAACCCCGCCATTCCCGGTTTCGTGAAACGGGTCACCGAGCACTTTGGCGAGGCGGGAAACACGATGGCTGATAAAAAAGCTTGATCAGCGTGGGGTTCCGGGCAAACCGCGATCCTGCGAGGATCAAGCTTGAAAAACATCTTCCAAACGCTGAGCGTCCAGCACGTTCAGTGACCAGGCTTGCAGCGTGTCAGTGTCCGCAGCGTGAAGACGGGCACTGACCCAGTCCGGAAGCGGGCCGAATTTGCGTTGGAGAAGAGATTGCAGCAACTCGAAGGCGCTTTCTTGGCGGCCTTCAACACGGCCTTCGGCCCGCCCCTCCATCTTCCACTGATGGGTCCAGGATCTGGTGTGATCGGTCAGCATGGTTTTAATCTCCAATAAATTATCCGCTTGCGACAGGTCCACGTCAGGCATGGCACGCGGCAGCAGGACGTAACGGGTCCAACTGGTGAAAGCACGGCGCAGGCTCGGGTCGGCTTGGGTATAGTTATACACCCTTTGAATCAGGGCTTGAACATCCTCGGGACCGCGGTTGTGTTCGAGCCGGAACAGCAGTGCGGCAAGGTTGTCTTCCGGTAAAGCCCGGCTTTCCAGCAAGGCGCCTTCATCTATCACCACGTAACGGCATTGTGGCTGGTAAGGTCGAAGCCCCGGTGAAACCGGGTCAATCAATTCAAAGAGACTCAAGGCCGCGCTCCAGCGAGCTACGCCGCTATAAACCACCAGCGGCAACACAGGAGGCAGATTCTGCCCGGGCTTGAGTAAGCGACGCATCAGCAGGCTCTCATACAGCAATCCCTGATAGGTCATCATCCGCAACGACATATGTTTGTCATTGCTGGATTCGTGTTCCAACATCAACAGCACATACATTTCGCGGCCAACGCGCCGGGGCAGGCGCCACACCAGATCTCCTGCGCGTTCTTTCAGGGCATCGCTGATGTAATCGGCAGGCAGCGGTTCAAGGCGGGTCCAGTCCAGCTCCTCCAGCCAGGGCATATCCAGAATGCCTTGGAACAAACCCTTGACGATGGCCGGGTTGCTGAATAGCTGCCGGTAGCTCAAATCGTGTCGGTTCACAGTCTCCATCTCCGGAAAAAGAATGGGTGAACCTTACGGAGTGGAGAAGGGTAGCGAATCGGGGAAATGCATGGTTTTATCCCTGCGGAAAAGAACGTAGGAACGTTCTTTTCCATCAAGCCCGGCTTCTCCCACTATCATGGGTGCTTCTTTTCACTGTTGATGGAACCCTCCTCATGTCCATTACCCGCGGCAATCCCAGCACACTTAAAAACATGCGCCCAAACGCCTACAGCCACTTCGTCCGGGTGGACCAGCCCAAAAGCCTGGTGTTCATTGCCGGTCAGCTCTCGCGCAATGCCGAAGGCGAAACCGTGGGCCTGGGCGATATGTACGCGCAAGCCAAGCAGTGCTTCCTGAACGTGCAAACCTGCCTGGAAGCGGCTGGCGCCACACTGGATGACGTCGTCTCGCTGACCATCTACACCACCGACATCCGCGAATCCAAGAAGATTTCCGAGGCGCGCCTGGAATTTTTCAGCCACTTGCTGCCCACCAGCACGATGGTGGAAGTCAACCAGTTGGGGGAACCCGGCCTGCTGGTCGAGATCCAGGCGGTGGCTGCGTTGGCTTGAAACGGGATCAGCCATCACTTCTTGTAATGGCTGATCAATACAAGTTATTTCTTCTTCGCTGACAAGCCCGCTAGAGTGAAGAACGCCGACCCGAGGGTCGGCGCTTCTCCGCCACCCTGGCCAGACTCATCAGCCAGAAAATGTCTCAGGATCTGGACCAGACCGTCATTGTGGACAACCGCCCCGGCGGCGGAAGCACCATCGGGACGCATTATGTGGCCAGAGCCGAGCCTGACGGCCATACCATTTTGCTCATCAGCTCGAACTTCACCATTAACGACACCCTGCTGAGAAACATCAACTACGACGCCGCCAAAGACTTTGCTCCCGTCTCGATTGCCGCCAACAGCCCCATGGTCTTGGTCACCAACCCCAAATCCGGCATCAATTCCGTCAAACAACTCATTGACTTATCAAAGGAAAAACCCGGGACACTCAACTATGGATCCGGCGGCAATGGAACGGGCGCACACCTGACCATGGAGCTCCTCAAGTCGGAAAGCGGCCTTGACATCATGCATATCCCCTATAAAGGCCATGGACCCGCAACCACCGCCTTGTTGAGCGGTGAAGTTGCCGCCATCTTCCTGCAAATGGGCAACGCCTTACCCCAAATCGAAGCCGGAAAACTGAAAGCGCTGGCCGTGCCCCACATCCATCGCTCTCCGCTGCTGCCCGAGGTGCCCACTATCGCGGAAGAGGTGCTGCCTGGGTTTGATGTCATTCCCTGGTTCGGCGTCGTGGCGCCGGCAGGCACGCCCCAAAGAAATCTGGACACGCTCAACGCTTCCATTCATAAAGCGTTGCAGGACCCCGACGTCAAAGCCCAATTGCAGGCGGGCGGCGCGGACCCGGTCATGAACTCGCCAGCCGAGTTCAAGGCGTTCATCGATTCAGAAATCACGCGCTGGGGCCAAGTGGTGAAAAAAGCTAACGCGTATATTGATTGAAACCCTGCGGAACAGGGTGACCGGCCCGGAGAAAGAAGAAGCACCTGGGCCGGTTTCCCGCTTTTCCATCATTTTTTACAATAGCTAATTAAATTAAGTTATTTTTTCTTATGACCAATCCCCGCTAGAGTTTGATCATGCAAGGCCCCATTGGGCTCACGCTCTTAAAACGAAATACGCAAGGAGACATCGCATGACACTCAAACCTCTGGCGGGGCTGCTTTTTTCTTTATGCGCCGCGCACGCCGTCCAGGCACAAAGCAGTGATCCGATCCGCCTGACCATTTCCTACCCGGCGGGCGCCAGCCTCGACAGCATGGGCCGCGCCTATGCCGAAGAATTGCGCAAGCGTGAAAAAACCGTGGTCGTGGTGGAAAACAAAGCGGGCGCAAACGGCACGATCGCCGCCACGGCGGTTGCGCAAGCCCCGGCCGACGGCAGGAACTTCCTGCTCTCCGGCGATACGCTGTTCACCGTCAACCCCGTGCTCTATACCAAGTCCCAGTTCGACATCAATAGTCTGGAAGCGCTGGGCGTGATCGCGTTTCAATCCTCGGTGCTGGCGGTGCGCGCGAATTCACCGCTCAAGACCGTTGCGGATCTGGTTGCCGCCGGGCAAGACAAGGAGATCACCTACTCCTCCGCAGGCATCGGCTCCAGCGGCCATTTGATGATGACGATGTTGAGCCAGCAAAAACCGATCAAAGGCGTGCACGTGCCTTACCGGGGCGGCGCACCCGCGGTGATGGGCTTGCTCAGTGGCGAAGTGGACGTGGCCTTTCTTGCGGTGGGCAACCTGCTGCCGCACATCCAGCAAGGCAAGCTGCGCGCCCTGGCCATTTCCGGACCGGAGCGCCTGGACAGCCTGCCCGACACCCCGACCATGCGTGAATCCGGCTTCCCGGACTTCGCTGTCCGCAACTCCAACCTGATTTTCGCCCCCGCCGGACTCAATGATGAAGCGCGGAACAAGGCCTATCAGCAACTCGAAGAGATCCGCAAAAGCCCCGCCTTCACCGCCCTGCTGGACAAACTCGGCATGGAGCCGGCCACTATTCCTTCCTCCCAGATCAAACAGTGGATTCAGGACGAAGGCGGCCTGTGGGCGGACGTCATCAAGCAAAGCGGTCTGAAGGTCGAGTGAGATGTCCAAGGTCAATTTTCTGGTGATCGTCACCGATCAACACCGCGCGGACTACCTCGGCTGTTACGGCCACCCGCTGCTGCGCACGCCGCACATCGATGCGCTGGCGCAGCGCGGAGTCCGCTTCGAGGACTTTCACGTGGCCAGCCCGGTCTGCATGCCGAACCGGGCGTCCCTGCTGACGGGCCGGATGCCGTCCGCGCATGGCCTGCGCGACAACGGCAACATCCTGTCCTGGCGCGCCAACACCTTTGTTGAAGTCCTGAAACAGGCCGGTTATCGGACCGCCCACCTTGGCAAGAGCCACATCCAGCCCATGACCGGTCAGGCCGCCGAGTCGCGGATCGACCCGGCGGCGCTCGGCCTGATCGAGGAAGCCTGGAAAGACGATGGCGGCGACTACACGCAGGAGCAGCCGCATCACTACGAGCAAGCCGAACGCTATGCGGCAAAAACGCCGTTCTACGGCTATGACGAGGTGGACTTCGTCAGCCAGCATGGCGACCAGGCGGGCGCGCACTACCTGCAGTGGCTGAAGCAGAAGACCCCGGATGCGATGGCCTTGCGGGACCGCGCAAATCAGTTGCCGCATGACTATCAATGCCCGCAAGCTTACCGGACCGCGATCCCCGAGGAGCTTTATGCAACCAGCTACATCCGCGATCAGGCGGTGGACTTCCTGGCCTCAACGGCGGGACAGGACGCGCCGTTCTTCGCCTTCGTGTCGTTTCCGGATCCGCATCACCCCTTTACACCGCCCGGCAAATATTGGGATATGTACAAGCCGGACGACTTCGACGTGCCGCTACCCTTCGATGCCCACCACAACCCGCCGCCGCCCATTCTCTGGTCCCGGCAGCAGATGCAGGAAGGCAAGCGCGGCCAACAGGGACCGCAGGCCTCGTTCTTCGCCTCCGAGCGGGAAATCCGGGAGGCCATGGCGCTGACCTGCGGCATGATCACCATGATTGACGACGCCGTGGGCAAGATCATGGAGGCGCTTGAAGCCAGCGGCCAGGCCGATAACACGGTGGTGATCTTCACTGCGGATCACGGCGACTACATGGGCGACTATGGCATGATGCTGAAAGGACCGCTGCCGCTGCGTTCAATCACCCGCGTGCCGTTCATCTGGTCGGACCCGCAAGCGGCAAACAGCGCCGTGTGCGCCGCGCTCGGCTCGACCATCGACATCGGTCCCAGCATTCTGGAGCGCGCCGGGCTCAAGCCTTATTACGGCATACAGGGCCAATCGCTGCTGCCGGTGATGCGAGGCGAACAGGACAAGCGCGAGGCCTTGCTCATTGAATATCAAGACAGCAAGTCGCGCCAGGGCTTCCAAACGCCCGCCTTCGTGCGCACGCTGGTCACGAAAGCGCACCGCTATACCGTGTACAAGGATCAGCCCTGGGGTGAACTGTACGATCTCGTCAATGACCCGCATGAGTCCTGCAACCGCTGGGACGATGCCGCCTATGCCTCGCATAAACACGCCCTGACGGAACAAATGGTTCAAGCCTTGATGAAAGCGGTGGATCAAAGCCCACGCGCGAAGTTCGCCGCGTGATCCCCCGGACCGCGCTGCTCGGCAGCGCCGGTCCCGGCGGCGAAATTCGGTTAAGCTGGCGGCAGAACAGTGAGGGACGGCATGGATCTGCGCCAGTTACGGTATTTCATTGCAATTGTTGAGCACGGCAGTCTCAGCGAAGCGGCCCGCCAATTGCATGTGGTTCAGCCCGCGCTGAGCCAACGTCTGGCGGATCTTGAAAAAAGCTTGAATGTTCAACTTCTTATCCGGAACCGAAACGGCGTGACGCTGACCCCGGCGGGCGCCGCGCTCTACGAGCATGCGCCACGCCTGTTCAAGCAGATTTCCTCCATCGAAAGCCTGGTCCAGGAGAAGGCCGGACAATTGACCGGCGAAGTGACGATAGGGGTGCTGCGCTCCATGTCCGCCCTGATCGGCAAACGGCTGTTCCTGACCATGAAGGCACGCTTGCCCCATGTCCGGCTGAACATTCGCGTCGGCTACACCAGCGAGCTGGAGAAAATGCTGCATGAAGGCAAGCTCGATCTGGCCATGCAGGTCACGCCATACAAAACCAAAGATCCGGCCATCGTGTATTTTGAGCATTTATTCGCGGTGGGGACCCAAACCTTGCTGGGCGCCGGGAATCAACCGCTGCGCCTGACCGACCTGTCCTCCTACCCCATCATCATCGCCTCGCGCCAGGCCGCGCACATGGTGCTGCGGGCCGCGGCGGAGCGCCAGGACATCGAGCTGAACATCATTGCCGACATTGAAGACTCCCAGGTTTTGCTCGATATTTGCGAAACCGGCACGGCCATCACCTTCCTGTCCGGCGTGGCCGCGCAAAATTCGGCGCAGGCCCGCGGCCTGTCCATCCGGCGGCTGGACGACCCGAATCTGAGCCGCCAGGTGAAAATCGCCGTCAATACCCAGATCCCGATGACGCAGGCCATTCTGGAAACCCGCGCCATTCTGGAGGAAATCCTGATTCAGTGCGGCCAACTGTCTCCGGCGGGCGAAGAGGATGCCACGCACTGAAGCACGGCCTATACTTCTCCTTTTGCAACACCCGCTGTGTCAGGAGTCGTCATGAGCGTTTTTCCCCCCTGTCCCCAATGCCAATCCGAATACACCTATCTGGATGGCGCCCTCTACATCTGCCCCGAGTGCGCCCATGAGTGGGCGAGTCAAGCCACTGAGAATGCCGAACCAGCGGAGCGCGTTTATCGGGATGCCTCGGGCAATGAACTGCGGGACGGCGATACCGTGACCGTCATCAAGGACCTGAAGCTGAAAGGGTCGGGCGGCGTGGTCAAGATGGGTACGAAGGTCAAGAATATCCGGCTGGTGGATGCCGACCACGACATCGATTGCAAAATCGACGGCTTCGGCAACATGAGCCTGAAAACGGAATTCGTCCGCAAGGCTTGAACCGGATCGCGCGGGGCCACCCTGTCCCAAGGGTAATCGGGCATATTCCTGAATGGCGGTTTATGGTTAAAAACACGGTTCTTCCCCTATTCCAGCCAGGAGCCCAACCATGCGCTTTCCCCGTCGGCAACTTCTCCAACTGAGTCTCGCCCTGGGGGCCGCCCTGGCTTCGCCGTGGCTGGGCGCCCAGACCGCCTCCAATGTGGGGGCCGCCACCTATCCCGCGTCAGGCACCCATTCGGTCCAAGTGGGCGATTTCAAGGTCACGGCCATTCTTGACGGCATTTCGCGCCGCCCAATGTCGGAAGGCTTCGTGCGCAACGCCACGGTCGAGCAGGCCAAGGCGGCCTTGGCGCTTCATGGCTTGCCCACGGACTATCTGGACGTGCCCTACACCGTGTTTCTGGTGGAAGCGGACGGAAAACGCTATTTGATGGATAGCGGCTTTGCCGACAACGGTCCGCCGGGAACCGGCAAGCTGCGCGACCAGCTGGCCAAACTGAATATTGAACCGGCCCAGATCGATGCGGTGCTGATGAGCCACTTGCATGGCGACCACATCAATGGCCTGCGCCAAAAAGACGGCAATCTGGTCTACCCGAACGCCACGATTTACATTCCGGAGCCCGAGTATGCGTTCTGGATGAGCAAGGAGAAGCTGGACGCCGCGCCCGAAGCGGCCCGCGGCGGCTTCCTGGCGGTGCGGCGGGTCCTGACCGACTACCCCGCGGACAAGATCAAGCGCTTCACGCCCGGGGACAAGCTGCTTGACCAGTTCGACACCATCCAGGCTTTCGGCCATTCTCCCGGCCATACGGCCATCGCCATTGGGGCGGGCAAACACCGCTTCACCTTCCTCGGTGATACCGCCCATTTCCCGGCCCTGTTCGTCAGCAACCCGGACTGGCAAGTGCAGTTCGACATGAATCCGGAACAGGCCCGCACCACCCGGCAGGCCCTGTTGAACCGGATGGCGCAGGAAGGCGGCCTGGTGGGCGGCTACCATTTCCCGTTCCCGTCCTTGGGCCACATCAAGAAAGAGGGTGAGCGCTACCACTTCGTTTCCGAATAAGGGCAGCCGCGGCACCAGCAAGCGCAACGGACCCAAACGGGTCCGTTGCGCCTCTAGCTCCCCTCACATGATGTGCAGCCCGCCATCCACCATCAAGGTCGTACCGGTGATGAACGAGGCTTCATCGGACGCCATCCATAGAATCGGCAACGCGATTTCCATCGGGTCCGCCCAGCGCCCGATCAATGAGGTGGACTGCCTCTCGGTTTTCAGCGTTTCAACGCTTTTCCCGGCCCGCGTGGCCCGGCCAACATGAAAATCCGTCAGCGTGGAACCCGGACAGACGGCATTGACCCGCACACCGTGCTCAACCTCCTCAAAAGCCAGACTGCGGGTGTAGGCCAGTTGCGCCGCCTTGGTGGCATCATACAAAGCCATGCCCTTGCGGCCCGTCACCGCATAGCAGGACGACACGTTGACAATGCTGGCGCGTCCCGCCGCGCGCAAATACGGCAGCGCGGCACGGCAGTAATTCGACATGCCCAGCACATTGACCCTGACCATGGCCTGCCACTCTTCCGGCGTGGCTTGCGCCGCGGGCGTGTAGTTGCGCATTGAGGCATTGTTGACCAGCGTGTCCAGCCGCCCCCATTGCGCCTGCGCCCGCTCAATCCCCGCCAGCGCCGCCGCTTCATCGCCAACGTCCGCCAGCCAGGTCAGGACCGGGGCTTGCGGCGCGTGCTCGGCAATCAGCCCAGCCGTTCTGTCCAGCCCCGCCTGCTGGTTGTCCACCAGCATGACCGCCGCCCCTTCCCGGGCGAAGGCCAGCGCGGTGGCCGCGCCGATGCCGGCCCCCGCACCAGTGATGACGGCATGTCGGCCAGCCATTCTCAATTGACTCATCATCACTCCACTTTGATTCCAGTTTCCTTGATCACCGCGCCCCAGCGGTTGATTTCGGCTTTGATCCAGTCACTGAACTCGGCGGACGAACTGGCCACGACTTCAAACTCCATGTCCTCCAGCCGCTTTTTGATCTCGGGCGAACGCAGGATCTTGACCATTTCCTGGTTGTAGCGCTCGATGATGTTCGGCGGCGTGCCCGTGGGCGCCAGCAGGCCGATCCATGAAGTCGCCTCAAAATCCTTGAACCCGACTTCCTCCAAGGTGGGGACGTCAGGCGTGGAAGCGAAGCGGCTGGAGCCGCTGGACGCGATCAGCTTGAGCCGCCCCTCCGCCGCAAAACCCTGCACATTGCCCGGCACAAAAAACCCCGCATCCACCGTGCCGGAAACCAGATCGCTGACCGCGGGCGCGGCGCCGCGATACGGCACGTGAGTGATGGATACCTTGGCCGCGGATTTCAACATTTCCATGGTCAGGTGGGAAGCGCTGCCGAGCGACACCGAGGCATAGGAATACTTGTCCGGCGCGGCCTTGAGTTTGGCAAGAAAGTCCTGGATGGACGTGATGCCGGTGGACGGATTCACCGCCAGGTATTGCGCGCCCTTGACCGCCAGCGTGATCGGCGCCAGATCCTTGACCGGGTCATAGGGCATGTTGTCGAACAGGCTCACATTGATGGCCACCGGGCCGTTGTAGCCGACCAGCAGGGTATGGCCATCCGCCGGGGAACGCACCACCTCATAGGCGCCGATATTGCCGCCCGCCCCGCCCTTGTTCTCAACGACGAAGGGCTGGCCGAAGGCCTCTTGCAGTTTCGGCGCCAGCAAGCGCGCCAGGATGTCATTGGTGCTGCCCACGATCGGCACGACGATGCGCACCGGCTTGCTGGGCGTCCAGGCCGGTTCGGACGTATTGGCCGAGGCGGCGCCGACCGCACAGAAAGCCAGCGCCACCGCGCTGCTCAGTATTGACACGGTTTTCATGCTTGTCTCCAGATGATTGTCGTGATGCGCCGCAAGCGGCGCAGCGGTTTACAGCGTGAACACCGGCTTGTGGATGCTGTCCGCCAGGTTCAGTTCGGCCCAAGCGAGCGGATCCTGCGCTTTGGGCAGCAGGACGCCCGCCGGACGAACGTGGTGAGAGTTCGGATCCAGCGCGGGCGGCGCTTTCCCTTGCTCCAGTTCGGTTGCCGCTTCATGCAGCATGCGGCGCGCCATCACGATGGCGCGGTCGGTCGGCAACAATTGCTCTTCCTCGTGGTTTTGGATCGGGCCCATGCTTTCCTGCAGGGAGTAGTCCTGAGCCGCGAAACCGAATACCCCGCTATAGGCACGCTTTTCTTTCTGCGCGACCCGATCCATCCCGTAGTCGTTGTCCCGATTGGCTTTCGGGATAAAGCTGCCCGGCGCCTCGTACTCCACGTGGATGCCCTTGCCCTCCTCCATCGAGCGGCGCTCTTCCTCGGTCAGCGGACGGTCCGGCTGCCAGTTGATGCTCCAGGCCCAGCAGTTCTCGTCATCGATCGGCACCCAGATGTGGCCACCCAAGGCATGCTCGCCGAACGGCGCAATCAAGGTGAACCACGGGAACAGCCATTGCGTGACCCGCCAGTAATAGCTGTCGGGCTCACCGTTGCGGCGGCCGAACAAGCTCATGCCAAACGGGGTTTTCTCAATCTCGAACACCACGTTGCCGTCCGCCTTGATGTAGTCCAGCGCCTTGACGCCCTGATGCATGGGATCATGGTCAACCTCAAAGCTGTGGACATAGGAGAC
>JBAYOI010000069.1:0-11533 GCA_041678365.1 Pigmentiphaga sp.
CTTGACGCTGGTGCTGATGGAAACCCTGGCTGACTTCGGCGCGGTCGCGGTCTTCAACTTCGACACGTTCACCACCGCTATCTACAAGTCCTGGCTCGGCCTGTTCAATCTGCCCGCCGCCGCGCAATTGGCGTCGCTGCTGATGCTGGTCGTCCTGGTGCTGGCCGTGATCGAACAGGCGCAGCGCGGCCGCCGCCGCTATCAGGTCAGCTACAGCGCCAGCCCCCGGATCGTGCTGAAAGGCGCGCGGCGCTGGCTGGCTTTCTGTGCGTGCCTGGCGGTTTTCAGCATCGCCTTTTTCATCCCGCTGCTCCAGCTCGTGCTATGGACACTGGACGTCTGGAAAGAGAACCTGGATGCGCGCTACTGGCAATTTGCCTGGAACTCCGTGCAACTGGCGGCCTTTGCGGGAGTCGGCGCCACCGTGCTGGCCTTGCTGCTGTCGTGGGCCAAGCGCCGCTATCCGGATACCGCCACGCGCTGGTCCGTCCATCTCGCCATCCTCGGCTATGCCGTGCCGGGCGCGGTGCTGGCCGTGGGCGTGTTCATTCCGATCGCCTGGCTGGACACCTATCTCGTACCGCTGGCCAACGCCGTCGGCCTGTCCGGCCAGCAAGTGCTGAAAGGCACCCTGTTCACGATGCTGGCCGCACTGATCATCCGCTTCCTGGCCGTCGCCTTTCAATCCACCGACAGCGCCATGCAGCGCGTCACCCGCAGCCAGGACGATGCCTCCCGCTCGCTGGGCATGAATGCGCGCCAGACCCTGCGGCGGATTTACATTCCACTGCTGCGCCCCGGCCTGCTGGCCGCCTTCCTGCTCGTCTTTGTTGATGTGTTGAAGGAAATGCCGATCACGCTGATGACCCGCAGCTTTGGCTGGGACACGCTGGCGGTCCGCATTTTCCAGCTCACGGCGGAATCCATGTGGGAGGAGGCCGCGCTGCCCGCCATCTTCATCGTTCTGGTGGGACTGCTTCCTGTTATGCTGCTCGTGCGCAGCACCGATCAACCCCTTGCCCACCGCCATCAAGCGCCCTGAACGGAACGCTCGGCAGACACCATGCTGGACCTTGAAACCATCTCCGTCGCCTATGGCCCCGCCGCCGTCGTCCGCGAACTCAGCCTGCATCTGAACCGGGGAGAGATCGGCTGCCTGCTCGGCGCGTCCGGCTGCGGCAAAACCACCACCTTGCGCGCCATTGCGGGCTTCGAGCCCCTGCAAGGAGGGGTCCTGCGTCTGGACGGAGAGGTCGTTGCCAGCGCCAGCGTCATGCTTGCGCCCGAAGCGCGCCGCATTGGCGTGGTCTTTCAGGATTACGCCTTGTTCCCCCACCTGACGGCGGCGGAGAACATTGCCTTCGGTCTGCAAAAACAATCCCGTGCGGCGCGTCGCGACCGTGTTCAGGAGATGCTGGAACTGGTCGGGCTGGAAACGGCCGCGCCGCGCTTTCCCCATGAACTGTCCGGCGGCCAGCAACAGCGCGTGGCGCTGGCCCGGGCACTGGCGCCACGCCCGCGCCTGATGCTGATGGACGAGCCTTTTTCCAATCTGGACGTCACGCTGCGCGAGCGGCTGGCCACGGAAGTCCGGCACATTCTGAAACGTGCCGGCGCCACCGCCATTCTGGTCACGCACGATCAACGCGAGGCCTTCGCCATGGCGGACAAAGTCGGGGTCCTGACCGAGGGCCGCTTGTGCCAGTGGGACACGCCATACGCGCTCTATCATCACCCCGCCGACACCTATGTGGCGGAGTTTGTCGGCGAAGGCGTGCTGCTGCCCGCCACTCTGCGGAACACCACCCACCTGCACAGCGAACTGGGCACGCTGGAGCTGGCCCACACCGGCTCCACGCCCCGCCGCGCAGACCCGTCCGCCTACCGTGCCCTGATCCGGCCGGAGGCCTTGCTGATCGATAAAGACGGCCCAATCCCGGCCCGCATCCTGACGCGCGCCTTCCGGGGCGCCGAGTATTTGTACACGCTGCAACTTCGCTCCGGCGCCCACGTACTGGCCCATGCCGCCAGCTACCTGCCCTTCGAAGAAGGCCAGGAAGTCGGGCTCCGGCTCAGGAAAACGCAGGTCTGCGCCTTCGCCGCCAGCGCGGACTGATCAACGGAGCGGTCCGGCCCCGGCGCGCCGCTTTGCAGGTATCCTGTCGGAAGATCTCTTCGTCCGCTCCTCATGGATATCAAGCAGCTTCGTTACTTCATCGCCGTTGCACAGCAAGGCAGCCTTTCCGCTGCCGCCCGGTCCGTGCACATTGTCCAGCCCGCCTTGAGCCAGGCCATGGCGGGCCTGGAAGCGGAACTGGGCGCCGAGCTGTTCACGCGCAGTCCGAGCGGCATCACACTGACCGCGTCCGGCCAGGAGTTGCTGCAACATGCCCAGCGCATCCTCAAACAGCTCGATCAGGCGGAACAGGCCGTCCGGTCCGCCTCCCAACTCATCAGCGGCGTTGTCCGCATCGGTATTCTGCACAGCGCGGCGCCGCTGGTGTGCGCACCGCTGTTCAAAAAACTGCGCGAAGAAGCGCCCGGCATCCAGCCTCAATTGACCGTCGGTTATTCCAACGAGCTTGAAGCCCGCCTGATGCGCGGCGAACTCGATCTGGCCATGCTGGTCATTGGCGGCAAGCAAAGTGTTGAACCCGCGAGCCTGCTGTATGAGGAAACACTGAGCCTGCTGACCCCAAAAAGCGCGCTGACCGCCTACCCCGGCCCGCTCTCCTTGAAGCACCTGCAACAAATCCCGCTCGTCCTCTCGGTTGCCCAACCGCTGCATCGCGCATTGCTGGCGGCGGCCAAGGAAGAAAAGGTCCAGCTCAAGCTGGTTGGCGGCGTTGAGGACATCCGGGCTCTGGTCGAGCTGTGCCAGGACTGCAAGCTGTCAACCCTGCTGCCCGGCGGGCTGGCGCAGTTGATTGCGCAAGACACCACGCTGGTTGCAAAACCCATTTCCCACCCCGCCTTCGACCGGCGGGTCATTCTGCGCTTCAGTACCGCGCTGCCAAAAACACCCGCGGGCATCGCGGTTGAACACGCCATGCGGGCCATCCTCGCGCCACCGCTTGCTGAAGAGGAGAGCCATCAAACCCATTGATGGCTCTCTCAAACTTTCCTATTACCTGCCCCGGTCCTCTGCTCGCTATGATCGATTCACCACGGGCCAGCGCATAAACCTTCCAGCCGCGCCAACGCCTCCGTGCATTGTGATCAGTCTTCAGGAGCGCTCGACGTGCGGACGAATTTTTTGATGTTCATTGTGGACCAACTGTGCGCCAGCCATCTTGGCTGCTACGGCAATACCGTCATTGAAACACCGAACATTGACGGGCTGTCAGCCCGGGGATGGCAGGCCTCGGCCAGCTATGTGGCCACGCCGATCTGCATGCCCAACCGCGCCAGCCTGATGACGGGCCGCATGCCCTCTTCGCACGGCGTGCGGCACAACGGCCTGCCGCTGGGTCTGGAAAACATCACCTTTCCCGAGTTGATGCGCCAGGCGGGCTACGCCACCGCGCATATCGGCAAGTCCCACCTCCAGACCATGACCAATCAACAACCGATTCCGAACCCGCTTCGGCCAAAGCGGGAGAAAGACGGAAAACAGCGCTTCCCCGGTGACTACCGGCAGGAGAGCGTTGACAACTGGATGGACGCCGACTACCCGATGACCCTGCCCTATTACGGGTTTGAGCAGGCGGAAATCGCCATTGAGCATGGGGACGACATCAACGGACACTATCGGGGCTGGCTGCGCCAGCAAGGCGTGGATGACGCCGCCCTTCTTGGCAGGGAGAACGCCCTGCCCACCGATTACGAACTGGCCAAGGTCGGGCAGGCCTGGCGCACACGCGTGCCGGAAGCCCTGCATCCAACCGCCTGGGTCGCCAGCAGAACCTGCGACCTGCTTGAGGAATACGCCGCCCAGGACAAACCGTTTTTCCTGCATTGCTCGTTCCCCGACCCCCATCACCCCTACACCCCGCCGGGTCAGTATTGGAACAAATACCGCCCCGAAGACATGACGCTGCCGACGTCCTACCATTCCCCCTCTCCCCCGCCGCATCTGGCCTGGTTGAGAGCACAGCGCGACGCGGGCTGCGCCCACAAAACCTCGATGGCCTGCTTCGCCGCCAGCGAACGTGAAGTACAGGAAGCGCTGGCCTTGAACTACGGCTCGATCAGTTTCATTGATGCGCAAATCGGCCAGGTGCTGCGTACGCTGAGTCAGCTTGGACTGGCGGACAATACCGTCGTCATCTTTACCGCTGACCACGGCGAATTTGGCGGCGACCATCAATTACTGTTCAAAGGATCTTTGCACTATCAAAGTCTGATCCGCACACCGTTTATCTGGTCTGATCCGCAGCGGCCAACTCAGGCTCAGAACACTTCTTTGCTGTCAACTATCGACATCGCACCCACCCTCCTGGAGCGTGCGGGCGTTGCCGCCTGCAATGGCATGCAAGGGCGCTCTTTCCTTCCCGCCATTGAAGGAGGGTCTTACACGGAGCGCGAAATGCTGTTGCTCGAAGAGGAGGGGCAGCGCATTTACTTTGGCTTCGATGCCCCCGTTCGTATGCGCACTCTGCTGACACCCCGCTATCGACTCAGCGTGTACGAGAACGCAACGTGGGGCGAACTGTATGACAGAGAAACCGACCCCACAGAGAGCACCAACCTCTGGGACGCCCCCGTTTGCCAGACGCTGAAAAACACACTGTTGCAGAACCTGCTTCGAGAATCTATTGCTTATCCCGACAGCAGCTTATCCCCCCTTGCTGTAGCTTGAGATCAGCCCATCAGGAGACAATCATGAAAAATGTCCGATGTCAAGTTCTTTTGCGGGGATTGCCCGAGAGAAAAACAAAAATAAAACAATGATCTATGCTGGATTTCGCCATTCAAACACCTTTGGATCCTGATTAACTAAGGGTCACATAGGGGCACTGCAAAGGCTGACTTAGGAGCACCCCGGCAAACACTAGGCAAGTGCCTAACACTTGAGTTATGGTGCGCCGCAAAGTGGGTTTGGTTTGAGCCGTCTGTTAAGCATGGTGCGCCTCTTGCAGAAGCGAGTAAACAGTATGCTGCGTATCACCTGCAGATGATTTGGTTGCCGACGGTTTGGCAGAACGTGGTGTTGTTCTGCATCGGTGTCCAAGATTGCATCATTTGATTGTTCTGGTGTTGTAGTTGCTGGTTCATCTGATTGATTTGTTGCAAAGTGTTGTTGTTCTGTTGCTGCAGGGCTTGGTTCATCTGATTCATGGATGCCGAAAATGCCGCGCTTTGTGCGGCGGCGGCTTGCGCCTGCTGGGCAGCGATGTAAGCCCGTTGTTGCTCAGCCAGCGCGACTTCCCGTTGTTTCTGCTCCATTTCCTGCTTGTACTTGGCCTCGGCTCTAGCGTAAGGCTCTTTCCACTGGTCGCGCCAAGTGCAGATTTGACGCGCAATTTCCATGTCCTTAGCCGGCATACCCTTGATACTGTAATCGGCAGCACAGGCCATGTGTAAGTATTCGCGCTCCATCTGCTGGGCCTTTGTGGCATCCGCATTGGCCTTTTGTACGGCAGCTTGCACTTCGTCGATCCTATCTTGCAGTTGACCAATATATTCCGGCGGCAATTGCACCAGCTCGGCAACGCTTTGGCCATCAGCGGCAAGCTTCTGGTGCTCAACCACACCGCTGCGGAAGCGAACGATGCGAAAGCCAGTGGGCTTCTCTGTGGCGGGGTCTGCTACAAAAAGAGCCATTTGTGCTTCATACGATGTGGCAGGAAGTGCAGAAAAGTCCTGCAGGACATAGGCGACTCCCCTGTGAGACTGATTGACTGTAACTTTGACTGGGTTGAATGGTGAAATATTCAGATACTGCCCGTTGCCATTGTTGTCCATAGCACCTACACGGTATTGCATGAAAAAGTTTGTACTATCGTTCGTGATACTTTCAACCTGACCAGAGAACAAGCCCCGGGCTGCGTCTTTTTGTATACCGTACAGGCCATAATTTTGCACGTAGTCAAGAAACCTGAAGGGGTGCCCATTTGAATCACCATCGCCGTTGTGAATGGTGATTTCTTCCACATGGTGAGTATCGGACAGGGCAATATCGCGTCCAAGACCGTAGGCATAGCCATCTTTGCAATCGCCATCCCAATAAGAGCGGAAGTTCCTGCGTTCAAGCTGCTCCTTGCTGGTGGGCAGCTTGCACGGCTCGGTCTTGTTGACTGGCTGGGTGTAAAGCTTTTCAGGCTGCGGTGGGACAGGCTGGTTTCTCGTGGCGCTGATGATCTGGTTCTCGGAGGTCGTGGCTTCAGCCATGCTGACCTTCCGCGGACCGGTGGCGCAGGCACTGAGAATAAACATTACGGCCGTAATACCGAGGATTGGTGTCAGTTTCATGGGTTGCTTAATTCCTTACGTTGGGAGTTCTGGAGTAGGTCGATCATGTTTTGCAGAAGCATCAAATCGTCCGTCGATGTGCTGTAGCCCTGAGATGACATGCGATTCAGAAGATCGACCAACGAGGCGTCTTCCTTGAAGGCAGTCCTCAGTTTTGGCGATAGGGCATCAAGTTCTTTCAATAACGGCAGGAGTTCGGAAGCTGCCTTGCCATCGAACACCATGCTGAAATCAGCATCGCTGGGGTCATCGTTGATGAAGTCAGCCAGCAAGCGATGGATGCGTGCCAGTTCCAGTAATACCTTCAGAAACAGTTCGGACTGCGCGCGCTTGGTCAGTGCTTCCTTCGCCAAAGTGTTGGCGGTCTTGGCTGATGTCGCAGATTTCCATGCGGCAATGGCCGAAGCGATTGCCGCAAGCAGCGAACAGACAGAAATGGCCAGATTGATGTAATTCATCACGTAGCCTGCAACTCTTGAAGCTGGACAAGCAGATGCTTCAGCTTATCCTTGATCGCAGGCTCAATGGTTTCGTGCAGTAGAGAACAGAGGATGTAATCGGCGACTTGTCCGCGCTTCTCGGCAGGAATATCTTGCGCCGCAACCGTCGAAAGAATCCGGTTGATGTGTTGCACCTCGTCAGCCGATTTGCTGTATTCCCCATCCGGAAACTCGGTGTTCCAGAAATCACGTGTAATCATGAAATTTCCCTTGTGGATTTTTCAGTTACCGCCCCACTGTATTTGTCGCTCGGCATCGAAGTGCCATGGTTGAATTTCGACCAACAATAAGACGAAGGGAGAAGTTTCCGATAGTTACTATTGTACGGCATCGCCTATTCTAGTCAGCCCTGCAAAATTCACAGCTAGGCCACCACGGCACCGGTCGGGGCCCACGACCGAGCCAGGGTGCTGTCAGGTTTTCCGTATGCGCCACGCAGCCACCGCTGCAGCATGCGCAAAAAAAACAACCCCAGACCCACCCGCGCGATCGCCCGCAGCAATCAACGCAGGTTGTAGCCGACCGCACACAGCGCCGCATGCAACGCGTCGCCCAGCGCGCCTTGCAACCAACACAGCTCCATCCGGCAAACGCCCTTCAGGTGACCGATCACCGGTTCGATCAATTGCCGGCGCTTCACCCATCTGCCCTGCTGCTTTGTCTGCGACTTGTGCCGGCCGCGATGAATGATCTCCAGCCTCGGATAGTCCGCATCCACGCCTCGGAACGTCAGGTCCACCACCGCCTGCTTCGGACTCACTTTCTTAGCCCTGCTGCTCAGAAGATCGTGAACACGCTCTAACAACCTCCTTCTGCGGGCCGATACGGCTCTTTCCGAGCCAATGGACTGCTTCATTGAACGTGCCATTGCGGGCGCCCCTGATTCTCCTCGTTGACTCGCCTTCGGGCATTCTCTCTGGCGCAGCAAGGCGTGTTGCTGCGTAGGTGGCGCGCACCCAAGCCAGCATTGATGCCGCTTCGCGCATTTCGACGGCACGGTGCCGTATTCGGCGCGTGCCGCGCCAACCCCATGTGCAGACCTGCTTTCCTCGCGACGAAGTGCCGCGCCCTTTTATCTCGCCTTCCGCCGCTCTCATGTCAAACGGCACGCGATTTCGAAGCTGCGGTGGCACGACAAGCCTGTTGCCTGCACGTTGGACGGCTGCCCGAGTGCAGTACGGCCTACATGTGCGAATGCCGCGCAATGACAGGCTGATAGCACGTTGCCACGCATGGGGATGACTGCATGACGTGCAGCGCCGATGCCAACGGCCATGCTTCACACTGGCATGGTTTTGAAATACTGCCGCCCCTGTTTTGCACACGCTGGCGTGTGCAAAACAGGGGCGGAATCTGGGCAGTCCGAATGCAGGATGGTGCGGCCATGTCATGCGGTCGTGGTGCTTTCCTGCACGGCGGGCGGTTTGCCCATAACCACCGTTTTGCGGCGGTTGGCGACCAGCTCTGCCGCCTTGCGCACCGGGTCATCTTCGGTGTGGACATAGCGCATGAACATCGCCACGGTCTTGTGCGCGGTCAGCGCCATGCCGACCTTCACCGGGATGCCCGAATTGGCAATGTCGGTCGTTGAGCGATGGCGGATGCCGTGCGTGCCAACGTGTGTTGCCCCTGCGGCCTTGAGGGCGCGGCTCCAGCCGCCGTAATACTCGCCTTCGGTGATGGCCTTGGTGGGGTCGTTCGGTGAGGGCAGGACGTAGGGGCAGCCGTCCCGGCGTGGCGCGGTGGAAAGCAGCCGGTAGGCTTCCTTGCTCATGGGCTTGGACATGCCGCCGGTCTTGCTGTCGGGCCAGACGACGCGGCGGTTTTCCAGATCGACCCACTCCCATTGGAGCGAGATGATTTCCGAGCGGCAGCCCGCGAACTCGAATTGCAGGCGGATCGCCAGCGGGATGGTGTAGTGCTCCAGTCCCTCCGCTTCCAAGTGTTCCAGATGGCGGAACAGCTTGCCCATGTCTTCGTCGCTGATGAGGTGGGTGGCCTTGCCGTCGGGGTACACCGGGACATGGCGGCAAGGGTTGGTGCCGTCAGGCCGGTAGCCCCACACTTCGGCGAGGTTGAACATGCGGCGCATCACGCTGAAGGTGCGGTTAGCATCGGCGGGCTTGTGGGCCATCTTCTTCATCGCTGCGGCCACGTCGGAACGCTTCACGTCCTGCACCTTGATCCGCCCCAGGATGGGAATGATGTTGCGGTCGATGACGCTCTGGTAGCCTTCCTGCGTGCTGGGCTTGTTGCGCTGTTTGGAGTAGTCCTCCATGAACTTGCCGCACAACTCCTTGACCGTAGGGGCGGAACGTGCTGCGGCCTTGGCTGCGCTTGGGTCGCCGCCCCGACGTACCTCGGCCATCCATTCCTGTGCCAGTGCGCGGGCCTGCTCTACGGTGAGTTCCCCGTACAGGCCCAAAGCGGGTTTGCGGCGCTCGCCCGCGTTGGTGCGATACTGGAGCATGAACACCTTGCGGCCCGCTGGGGTAATCTTGCACATGAAGCCGGGTACGACGGTATCCCGCAACTCGATGGCCTGCGCCTGGGGTTGCGCTGCATCGACGGCAGACTTGGTGAGCTTGATCTTTGCCATGATGACTCCTCGGAAAGCCCTGTTTCCCAAGAGCCTCATAGGGGCCAGCAAAGCGGGAAGCAGGTCAGGTTTGGGAATGCACCGGCATATGCTGAACTCGCCTAAGTGTTTGATAAACCTTCTGTATCTTGCTTCGGCGCAGTCCAGCGCATGGCCGGGCTGGAGTCATGGTGAAATGAAAAAACAGACAACAAAGCTGTGCTGCCTCATTTTGCTTGGCCTAGCGCCCCTCGCTCACGCTGAGGCAAACTGGCCAACAAAACCCATCAAGCTCATTGTTTCCCACGCCCCCGGATCCAGTCCGGATGTCCTGGCACGCTATCTAAGTGCCCGCTTGGCAGATCAACTTCCACAACCTCTCGTCATCGAAAACCGGCCCGGCGGACAAAACATCATAGGGTCCCAAGCCGCTGCACGCGCCACCCCAGATGGCTACACCTTGTTCTATGGCACGACAGGAGCTTTGGTCAGCAATGTTTACACGATCGATAAGCTGCCCTACGACCCAAAGACAGACTTTACGCCAGTGCGTTTCATCGGTTATAGCCCGTTCATGGTTGCCGCCTACCCGGGGTTCGAGCCCACCACGCTCAAGCAAGCCATTGATCTCTCCATGCGGCATACCGACAAGGTTTCGGTAGCCACCGAGGCCTCAAAAACGTTCTCAGGCATTCTGGCCAGCGCCCTCAAAGAAACAGGCAAGGCGCAGTGGTCGAATGTCCCTTACTCCAAGTCGTCGGAGGCAATCCAAGACACCATTGCTGGACGTACTCAACTTGTTGTCCTGCCAACAGCCGTCGTCCTCACCCAGGTGCAAGAAAAGCGTTTGAAGGCGTTGGCGGTCAACACGAAGTCACGGCTTAGTAATCAGCCCGACGTCCCAACGATTGCTGAAACTTTTCCAGGCTTCGATTTCTCCGCCTGGCACATGCTGGTTGCGCCTGCAGGCACCCCTACACCGATCCTCACTCGATTAAATGAAGCCATTAGTCAAGTGCTTGCCGCCCCAGAGGTCAAGCACTATCTGGAGTCCTTGGGCATCGCCACCGACCCAGCGCTGAGCTCGTTGGCAGCAAACCGCGACTTTCTTAAAAAAGAGCACGAAACTTGGGCTGGCTTAGTCCAACGTCTTGGGATCCAGCCTGAATAACCGTCTCTTACACTAGCTTTGCACTCCCTCCCCGGGCCGAAGCAGCCTCTGTCCACAGCGTTTCATAATCGGTCTTCTGAAAATGGTCGACGATGAAATCAATGAAGGCCCGGGTTTTGTTCGGTAGGTAGCGATGTTTCTGGTAGGCCAGATAAATAGGAATCTCAGGCAAGCGCCATGCATCCAGCACAGTAACAAGACGGCCCGATGCGACGTCTTCATGAACGACGAAACTGGGCTGGATAGCCATGCCCAGTCCATTGATGGCCGCCGTGCGGATGATTTGAGCATCGTTCGCTTCAATCGTGCGCTTGACCCGGACACGCTGGGTCTTGCCTGCCCGCGTGAAACTCACCTCTTCCAGGTCCTGCGTATAGGAATAGGCAACCACCTCATGCTCGGCCAATTCGCTGACCCGGATGGGTTCGCCATGCCGTTGCAGATAAGCGGGCGAAGCCACCAGCACGAAGCGGGCCTTGGCCAGCAAGCGCAGGTGGATATTGGCATCGTTGTCATAACCCCGCGTACGGAAAGCAATGTCCGTTCCACTGTCCACGATGTCGTAATAACGGTTTGCGGCAACGATTTCAAGCTGGATTTTCGGGTAGGCGGCGCGGAATGCGCCCAGCAGCGGACTGATGTGGGTCAGACAAAAGGACAGAGAGCTGGTGATCCGCAAAGTGCCGCTGACCACTTTCGACGCGGAATGCACGGCGGCTTCTGCCGCCTCGGCCTCCATCAGCACATGCTTGCAACGTTCGTAAAACCCCATGCCGACTTCCGTGGGCGTCATCGAGCGGGGCAGCCGCTTCACCAGCCGGGCATTCAAGCGGCTCTCCAGCCCCGCCAACCCCCGGCTGGCCGTTGACA
>JBAYOI010000070.1:0-11490 GCA_041678365.1 Pigmentiphaga sp.
GCTTGCAACGTTCGTAAAACCCCATGCCGACTTCCGTGGGCGTCATCGAGCGGGGCAGCCGCTTCACCAGCCGGGCATTCAAGCGGCTCTCCAGCCCCGCCAACCCCCGGCTGGCCGTTGACAGCGGCAGGTCCAGGGCCTCCGCGGCCAGCGACAAACTGCCTTTTTCCACCACCTGCACGAAAAGCGCCATCGCGGTCAGTCTATCCATCCGTCTCTGATTTCCATTTATGGAAGTCATCTTCCAGTTTTTGCTATTCAACTTCCATTCTATAAACGTTAGAGTAAAAAACACCAACTTTTTAATTAGCCATCATGAGCACTGACATTCAAGACAAACGAGAAATCACTGAAGTAGTGAACAACTGGGCGCTGTGGCGCGATGCCGGATTCTGGGAGCGTTTCCAGACGGTCTGGCACGAGGACGGCTGGATGTCGGCCACCTGGTTCCAGGGCCCCGCTCGCCAGTTCATCGAGGTCAGCCGCCAGGGCTTTGAGAAAGGCGTCTCGATCCTGCACTTTCTTGGCGGCATCACGATCGACGTGAACGGCGACCGCGCCATTGCACAAACCAAGATGACCATCAATCAGCGCGCGGAAGTGGACGGCCAGACCGTGGACGTGCTGTGCACCGGCCGCTTCTATGACTTTTTCGAGCGCCGCGAGCTTGACGGCAAAGCGCAATGGCGCATTGTTCGCCGCCAGCCCATTTATGAGAAAGACCGGATGGACCTGGTGGATCCCGGCGCCACGCTGACGCTGGACGCCAAGCTGCTGCAACAGTTTCCGCAAGGCTATCAGCACCTGGCCTATCTGCAATCCCGCCTGGGCTTCACGATCAAGGCGGACATGCCGGAACTGACCGGCCCCATCGTCCAGGCCCTGTATCAGCGCGGCGAACAATGGCTGAATGGCGCGGATTCGCCGTTCGATGCGCCGCCGGTGGCGACCAAGCTCTGAACGCCCGACCCGTTTCATGCCGCACATAAACCGACAAACCGTGAGGAGACCCGCATGAACCCGACTTCCAACCCGCAACGCCTGCTTCGCCGAACCTTGCTGGCCAGCCTGACCGCGAGCGCCGCACTAGGCCTGGCGCCAAACGCCGTTGCACAAAATGACTGGCCCGCGCGCCCAATCACCATTGTCGTGCCCTTCACGCCGGGCACCGGCATTGATGTCCTGGCGCGGACGCTCGGCCCTAAACTGGCCGAGCGCCTGGGCCAGTCCGTGATTGTCGACAACCGCCCCGGCGCCAGCGGCAACATCGGCAACACAGCGGTGGCCAATGCCGCCCCCGATGGCTATACCTTGCTGATGACTGTCAGCACCTTCGTCATGAGCGCTGGCCTGTATAAGGACCTGCCCTTTCATCCTGTCAACAGTTTCACCGCCGTGGCGCAAACCGCGACCGGCGCGCAGGGCTTCGTCGTGACGCCGGGCTTTCCCGCAAAGGACATGAAGGAAGCCATCGCCCTGCTGAAGGCCAAGCCGGACGCGTTCACCTACGCCTCGCCGGGCAACGGCACGCCGCCGCATATGGCAATGGAGCTGCTGAAGCTGAATATTGGCGCCCAGGTTCGGCACATCCCGTACAAAGGCTCTTCCGGCGCCATCACGGATCTGCTGGCGGGTCACGTAGACATGATGATCCTGCCGGTCAACGCGGCCTGGCGCCACGTGGAGTCCGGGAAGCTGAAAATGCTCGGCGTGGCGCGCGACACCCGCCTGGAGATCACGCCCGACGTGCCCACCTTCCTGGAACAAGGGCTGCCCAACACCGACGTCGACCTCTGGTTCGGCCTGCTGGCGCCCGCCAAGACCCCGGCTGCCGTCATCAACCGCCTTAATGCGGAAATCAACGAGATCCTGGTCCTGCCCGACGTGCGCAAAGCGCTTGAAACACAAGGCCTGACGCCCGCGCCGAACAAGCCGGAAGCCCTGACCAAACTCATCAGCGATGACTATGTCCGTTGGGCGGACGTTATCAAAAAGGCCAAGATCCAGGCCGACTAACCCTGTAGGAACCCATTGATGAATACCTCTCCTGTTTTGATCGCCGGCGCGGGGATTGGAGGCCTGACCGCCGCCGCCTGCCTGCAGCAACGCGGCTTCACGGTCCGCCTGTTCGAACAGTCCTCGACGCTGGGCGAAATCGGCGCTGGCATCCAGAGCAGCGCCAATGCGGTCAAGGTGCTCTATCACCTGGGCCTGAAAGACGCGCTCGAGACCTTTGCCGTCCGCCCACAGGCCTTCGAATTCCGGCGCTTCGACACCGCCGAGCTGCTGGATCGCATTCCGCTCGGGGAGCGTCATGAAGCACTGAATGGCGCGCCCTACTTCCACCTGCACCGGGCCGATCTGCACGAACTGCTGGTCCGCAAAGTGCGCGAAGCGGATCCGGACTGCATCCAGCTCAATGCCAAGGCCATCGGGTTTGAAGAAACCAGCGAACACGTTGTCCTGAAGCTGGAAAATGGCCAGTCCATCACCGGATCGGCGCTGATCGGCGCCGATGGCATCAAATCCGCGATCCGCGCCCAGATCCTGGGCGAGACGCCCGCCAGCTATACCGGCGACGTCGCGTGGCGCGCCGTGATCCCGGTCGAGCGGCTGCCCGCGGACATCATGGACACGGTTTCAACCGTCTGGTGCGGACCGAAGAAACACGCCGTCATGTATTACCTGCGCGCGGGCAAGCTGTTCAACTTCGTCGGACTGGTCGAACATGACGAGCCGGAGAATGAATCCTGGACGCAGAAAAGGCCGTGGGAGGAGCTCAAAGCGGATTATGCGGGCTGGCATGAGACGGTCCAGACCGTGATTGACGCCATTGATAAGGACAGCTGCTATCGCTACGCCTTGAATGACCGTCGACCGGTGTCGAACTGGAGCACGGGGCGGGTCACGCTGCTCGGCGATGCCGCCCACCCCACGCTGCCGTATCTGGCATCGGGCGCGGCCATGGCCATTGAGGACGGAGAAATCATTGCGCGCTGTCTGGCGCAACAGGAAGACGTCAGCGAAGCGCTGCAAACCTATCAGCGGAACCGGCTTGAACGCACGGCTCAGGTCGTCAATGAGTCCATTGAGAACCGCTGGATCTACCGGATCGAAGACCTGGAGGAAATGCGCCGCGCCTTCCAGAACAAGGACATGAGCACCTCGCGCACCGCCTGGCTCTATTCCTATGATCCGGTCACGGTCGAGCTGAGCTGAACGGCGTTGCGGGCGGCGCTGGATACGCTGCCCGCAACGATTTTTTTATACGGTCAGATCGATCTGCTGGGTGGTGCCAACGGTATTGCCCGTGCTCAGGTACAAACCAGTGGCCCGCACCGCGCCCAGATCCGCATTGTCTTCGCCCCGCAGCTCAAAGGCGGTGGCCACGTTTGCGGTGGAGATGGCGCGGATGCCCGCTTCCTCCAAAGAGATCAGTTGGCCCTTGCCCTCTCCGTCCGGCATCCACAAGGCCAGATATTTGAATGCGGCATCGCCGCCATCAATCCATTCGTTATCGTCAGTGTCCAGCGCCTTCAGATCCGCATAGGCATTGCCACTGATCGTGCCAAACAGCTCGGCGCCGTCGTTGACCCGTCCATCCTGATTGCGGTCAAACACCAGGTAGCCGCTGCCCGGAGCCAGCACGGGAATGTCTTTTTCCTCGCCGTCCGCCAGCAGATCGAACGCAAAGCGTTGATCCAGCAAAGAGGCAGCCTTGCCCGAATAGTTGATGACCAGCGGATCCTGGCGCTGGCCGCCCGTGGTGACCTGGAAGAACTCGCTGCTTTCTTCCACATACGAACGGCTCATTTCCAGATTGATCGAAAAGCGGATCGACTGGCCGTCCGTGGTGTTGATGATGCCACTGGCTTGGAAGCGGGTCGCTTCATGCTCTTCGTAACGGTGGACACGTTCATAGGTCAGGGTGGAACTTGCTTCGCTTCCCCCCGTGGCAGCGGTTGCAGACGCAGGCACGGGACTTTCATTCCCGTCCCCCTCTCCGCCAGCATCTCCCTCTGCGCGCAGGTCCAACTTGTTGATTGATTTGCCGGTCAGGTATTCGATCAAGGCTTCCAACAAGGATTTATATTCAATTGAGGCCTTGCTTTCTGTGGCCGCGCCCACTGACTGGGTGGACACCGTTTCGAGTGCTTCTTGTGCCAACGCTCGACCCGGACTCGATAAGGAAACCGGGTCAGTTTCTGCCGTTGTCGCCGCACGAACCCCAGGCTCGCGCCGCTCCATGATCAAGGTTTCACGTACCTCATTCGTCTGGACAAAAGTGCGGCTCGACGCAAGCTGCAATTGGCTGCTTTGAATACTCATGACGGACTCCTCAACGCGGGCAAACAGGCTCTGAGCGTATTAACGGCAGATTCTCCAAGTTATTGAGAAATAAGTGATTTATATTGCGGTTCGCGAGCGGATGCTCGCTCTTACAAGGGGCCAAGGCCTTGTGTTTTGCTGGGGTTCGCGAGCGGGCGCTCGCTCCTACGAGCTATCGGACAATGGCCCCTGCTTGCTGTGGGAGCGAGCGCACGCTCGCGAACTGTAATGGCGCCCCGTCGGGATTTCAGGGCAAAGTGGTGACTTTTTCCAAGAAATCTAGCATCGGCGCCGATACCGAGGCATCTGCCGTGCCCACGCTGTAGCCTGGCGAGAAGTGGTTATGGTCGGGCAATACCAGCAACTCAGGTTGGAAGTCGTGTTCGGTGACGAGGCGCGCAAACAATTCGCCCGCTTGAACCTGCATTTGCACCATGTCCAGCTCGGCATAGCTGATCAGCAAGGGAAAAGGCGCAGCGCTGATATGGCGTACCGTGCTGCATGGCCCCCAAGCCCTCGGATCCGCGCCGAAGTAGGGCTCATTTCTCGGGTCCGGCGTGGCCACGCCGAACTGCGTCCGGGCCAGGCCCTCCAGGTAGGCATGGTAAGGGCCTGAGAACAGCATCGCGCCCGCAATCCGCCAGTCCGGCGGCTGGAACTCCGTTCGCAACACAGCTGCCGCCACGTGGGCGGCGCCCGCGGACTCGCCCGCCAACACAATGCGATCCGGATCGCCGCCCAGCGTTTGCGCCTGTTGCCGCAGCGCCCGCCAGACCGCGGTCACATCCTCCGGACCGCTTGGCCACTGCGCGTCCGGCGCCAGGCGGTAGTTCGGCAGCGCCACCACATAGCCCTGCCGCGCCAGGAAATACCCCAGATTCCGGCGATGAGATTTGTCACCGCGAATAAAACCGCCGCCGTGCACGAAGACCACGACCGGACAATGATTGGCGTTTATTGGCCGATAGAGATCAAACACCTGACGTGCGTGAGCGCCATAAGCCAGGTCCTGCACAAGTTCGACACCGGCTTGCTCCTGCCCGGCCAGCAACGGCTGGTAGAGGGCGTGGGTGGCGGCATAGTCATTGCCGATCTGGCGCAGGCGAGAAAGAACGTCGGGACGCATCCGTCTTGATCCTTGTTGAGGCAGGTAGGGGAACCGGGCTTGTCCCGGTTCCATCATTCTGCCTCCAAACCGCCCGGATCCCTATAGGCAAAAACGGATTCAGTCCATCCACGGCATCAATGACCGTGGACCCGTCCGGGCCGGCGATCAGGCCTGGGCGGCTTGCGGTTCAGCCGTCTCCTTGTCCAGCCCCATGGCCTTCAGATAAGCCTGGTTCACCGCCTCCGGCTGCCCTGCCTGGAACAGATAGCCATGCAAATGCCGCCCGAAGATCGGATGCGCCTTCAACTCCGCCAGACTCACCCCATCAACGACTTCCCGGCGATGCGCGATGGGCAGCTCGATCCGATGGTTCTGGGTTTCGTCGCGGATCAGCCCCTTCGGTTCCGCACCGGCGGCCACCGCCTCCATTTCGTCAAAGAACTTCTTGCGAATCATCACGATGCCGCGATCGCTGGCGCCGAGGTTCTCCTGCGTCCGATCCGAGATCACGCCCTGTCCGACCCAGGCCACGAAATCCTGATTCATGACGTGGCTGCTGATCCACCTGCCCTCTTCGTCCTTGATCGGTCCATACCAGGTGGGGATGCTTTCCTGGACGTAGGGGTCCTGCTCCGTCGGCACCCGCGTGTAGGACCAGCAGACGCTGAGCGTGCGCTCGTCATCAATCGGCACGCGCCATTCAAAGTGATCCCCCAGAAACACGGCGTTCGGCCACAGGCAGACGCGGCCAATCGACCAATGCGGATCGTCTTCTGTTTTATTGCCGCGGATGCGTTTGTACAGATAGCCGTGCTCGAACTCTTCGAAGCCGACCTTCTTGTGCTCGGGCGAATACGGGCCCGTCTTGCCCGACAGCCGCAAGCTCCAGTTGTTGTGCATCCATTCGAAATGAACGGGATCGATCGAGTTTTCCTGGCACTGGAACCAATTACAGGGAATCTCGGAAATGACGATCTGGCGGAAACCGTTAGGCCACGAGAAGGCCTCCCAATCCGGCAACAGCGGTTGCGGCTGCGGTCCCATGTACACCCACAGCAAGCCGCCTTTTTCCTGCACCGGATAAGACGTGATGCGGATCTTGTTTTTCATGCCGACGTCCGGGTGGGCGGTGTCTTCATAAGGCTGCTCTACGCAGGCGCCGGTTTCATCAAAGCTCCAGCCGTGATAGTTGCAGCGCAGGCCTTTCTTTTCCACATAGCCATAGGACAGGTCCGCGCGGCGGTGCGGGCAATTGCGGGCCACCATGCCCCAGGTGCCGCTCAAATCCCGGTACAGGACCAGTTCTTCACCGAACAGACGCATCGGCTTGGTGTCCCGCGTTTCAAACTCGCTGACACCAGCCACCGGCATCCAATAGCGGCGCAGTAAATTGCCCATGGGCGTACCCGGACCGACCTGGGTCAACAGCCGGTTCTTCTCTTCACTCAACATGTTGTCATCCTCTGTTCTGGACGCCACCAGGCGGCCTCTTTTCCTATATATATTATATATTATCAATATATGAATCAAGCCCTGGATTTCCCTGTCGGTTATGATTGGAAAATCCGCGCCGCGCTTCAGGCGGGCGCTTCCCGGAAGGCACTTCTTGAACCGGTGATCCGTTGTCAACAGAAAAAACAATCAAACCGCCCCTGTGGGAGCCCGTCCAGAACGAAACGCTCTCCGGTAGCATCGTTACGCAAATCCGTAATGCCGTCCTATCGGAAACCTTGCACGCGGGCCAGTTTCTGGGCAGCGAAGCCGCGCTGGCCAAGCAGTTCGGCGTCAGCCGCATGGCGGCGCGCGACGCCCTACGTACGCTCGAGGGGCTGGGCATCATTGAAATCCGCATGGGCGCAAAAGGCGGCGTCTGGATCGCGCCCGGCAACCCCGACCACCTCGCGGGCGCGCTGGCCATCCACCTCAAGCTCATTGGCGTAACACCCAGCGAAGTATTCGATGCGCAAATGGCGCTGGAGATCACCGCCGCTGAACTCGCCGCGCAACGGCGCACCGACGCTGATGTGCAACAACTGCGCGAACGGCTGAACGAGCTTGAAACCAGCAAAAATGATCTGGAACGATTTGCCAGGGTCAGCATGCAATTTCATGACGGCCTGGTCAAAGCCGCCCACAGCCGCATTCTGCTGGTGGAGTTCCGCGCGCTCAGCCACGTCTTGCAGCCAGTCCTGCTGCCGAACCTGACCGCGGACTCCGCCGAACGCATCATCCAGCGTCATCGGATGCTGCTGTCCGCCATCGAAGCCCGGGACGGTGCAAGCGCTGCCAGCATCATGCGCGAACGGCTGACCTATCAACGCGACAAGACGCTTGCCCAATCCCAGTCGGCAGTTATCCCCACGCCCTGATAGGCGTTGCTGATTCAACGATTTTCGTCGATTTCTTGTTTTCCCTGTCTTTACAGCGCGCCTGGGCTCACCTATAGTGCACCCATAAACGCATATATATTAGACATATACTGTTATCAAAAGAGGGCTATTCCGCCCCCCCTTACGGAGACAAACATGAAATCGTCTGATCTGTTTTGCCGTAGCACCGTGGCCATCGCCGTCACGCTGGCCTGTGCCCCCGCCTTCTCCCAGACAAACGCCAATGCGGACGCCTATCCGGAACGAACCGTTCGCATCGTCGTTCCCTTCAGTCCGGGCACCAGCGCGGACTCCATTGCCCGGCGCGCCGGTGATGAACTGTCAAAACGCCTCGGCAAAAGTTTTGTGGTTGAAAACCGGCCCGGCGCCAGCGCCATGATCGGCACGGGCTATGCGGCGTCAGCCGCGCCCGACGGTTACACGCTGATGGTCGGGATGACCACCACCGTCGTCACGCCCGCCTTCCGAAAAACCCCTTATGATCCGGTGGAAAGCTTCACCCCGATCGGACAGATTGCGGAAAGCCCCCAGGTCATTGTGGTCAGCATGGATACGCCCGCGTCCAACATCCAGGAGCTGGCCGCCTATCTGCGCAAACTCGGCGATGACGCCAGCTATGCCTCGCCTGGCATTGCCACCACCGCCCATCTCTATACCACGGTGCTACAAAATTTGATGGGAACCAACATGCGCCACATCCCGGCTGGCGGCCTGGGCCCCGCGATCATGGACGTGGTGCAGGGCAGCGTCAATCTGATCATCGCGCCGGTGGAAGCGGTCCGGCCGCACATCCTGTCCGGCAAGCTGAAAGCCATTGCGCAAACCGGCACCACCCGCGCCGCGCTGCTGCCTGATGTCCCCACCGTTGACGAATCCGGCTACCCCGGCTTCAACCTGGCCTTGTGGGTCGGCCTGTACGGACCGGCAAATGTGCCACGCCCCATCGTGGAGAAGCTCAACAAAACACTGAACGATGCTTTCAACGATCCCGTCACGCGCAAAAACCTGGAAGAAGGCGGCTTTACCATCTTGACCGGCACGCCGGAAGACTTTGACAAACTGACGCGCAGCGAATTCGCACGCTGGAAAGAAGTTATTCAGACCAATAACATCAGTCCGGAATAAGGGCGCTGCATGAAGCAACCGGGTGGGCAATAGCGCGGCTTATCCACGCTGGAAACACCCGGTGCCGTTTTGTCCGAAAAAGACCGCGTTCAACCGTTCCAAATCCGTATGTAGGGCAATGACGGTGAGGCCGTCAGGCCCGCTTTCAGAATCCAGCGCGTTGGGCCGTAGATCAAACCGCGCATCGTCGGGAGCAAACTGTATGACGCAGCGCTCGCCGCCCGCAAGCGTCACGCGCCCCTTCAGGCGCAGCAAGTCGTCCGACAGCGCACCTGCCAGCGCATGCAAGCGCACCAGCAGCCAGTTTCTCTCAACCGCCTCCGGCAACGGCAGGAAGTGGGCTTCAGCGGCATGATGGTGATCGTGATGGCGGTGATCATGGCCATGCTCGTGATCGTGCCCCTCGGTGGATGCATGGGCAGAGTCGGCGGGCGCCGCTGGCACCTCGTTAACGCGTTCGCCCATGGCTCGCAGCACCGCCTCCAACGGCAAATCAGCCTGATTGGAGACCAGCACAGGTTGATGAGGCGCCAACACGGCCAGACGGGAAGATAGCGCCTCGACCTGTTCTTTAGACGCGTGGTCAGTCTTGGTCATGACCAGGACATCAGCGGCCCGAACCTGAGCCCGGGCTTCCTCGTGGCGGTCGATCAAGCGCGCGCCCGCGGAAGCGCCCGCCACCGTGATGACCGCCTGCAGAACATAGCGTTCGCGCAGCAGCGAATGCGCCTGAAAGGCCTGGACAATGGGGCCGGGATCGGCCATGCCCGTGGTCTCGATCGCAACAGCGGGAAAGGCAGGCATATTGCGTTGCAGCCGAGCCCAGAACAGATCTTCCAACGCCTGCTCCAGGCCCGGCAGACCGGTGCAGCACACACATGAGCCCGACATCAACGTTGAGCTGTCGGTCACGCCGAGCAATGCGCCATCAAGTCCAACTTCCCCCAGCTCGTTGACGATCACCACCGCATCCTGCAAAGCAGCTTGTTTCAGCCAGGCGGACAGCAGCGTCGTCTTGCCGCTGCCCAAAAAGCCGGTCAACAAATAAACAGGAATACGGGAAGGAGCGATCATGGCAGCAGCCTCTGGTTTTTTTCAGCGATCCGCGACTTTGCGCAGCAAGCGCAACAACTCCGCCCGCTCCGCGGGCGCCAAGACGCTGGCCGCTTCGGCTTCCAGCGCATCCACCGTCCGCGCCGCTTCTTCATACAGCGACTCGCCCGCTTCGGTCAGCCGCAACACATGCGTGCGTTTATCAGCCGGATTGCGGTTGCGCTGGATCAGCCCGCGGCGGCCCAAGCGGTCAAGCACCACCGCCAAGTTGGGCGGCGAGACGTAGATGGCCTCTGCCAGGCGGCGCTGATTGGTGTCCGGGTTGCCATGCAGCAAAGACAGCACGGCAAATTCCCCCGGGCTCAGGCCATGATCATTGACGCATTTCTGGAAATGAACCCGCACCGCGGCGAAGGCCAGGCGGGCCATATGTCCGATCTGGCCCGTCAGGAAACCTTGATCCAAGGGCAGCTCCGCCTCATCAACCTTGCTCAACGACGCCGATGAGGACGATTTGCCTGCTGCCATGGAAGTTCCTGTTGGACGTGTTAATTATCAATACGAATGTTAGCGTCTCGGATCACTTTGGCCCAGCGTTCACGCTCGGATTTCGTAAAAGCCGCCGCCGAGGCCAGGTCATCACCCACCGGACGGATGGCCAGCGCCGCGAAGCGCTCACGCAATCCCGGATCCTGCAGGGCCTTGCGGACTTCCGCGTTCAGGATGTCCAGCGTGGCCTGGGGGGTGCCGGACAGCGCGGCGGAACCGGACTCCGCACCGCCCTTGTATGGCACGTGCGTTGTCTTGATACCGGTTTCAGCGTTGAACAGGGCCGCGCCCGCATGCGGCGTGGTGCCATTGCCCGACCAGACGCGCCATGATGTCCACCGGACCGCCCGGGACGAACGGCACGACGACGTTGATCTGCTGGCCGTTGGGATACGCCGCCAGGGCGGGCTGCGCGGCCATCATGGCCAGACCCAGCGCGACCGCATGAAGCGGGCCATTGAAACGCTTTTTCAAAGACATCGAAGTCTCCTTGTATTGTCGTTGTAAACCACAGGAAAAATGCGTTGGGCTCAAGCCAGTCCCAGCATGCGGGCGGCGTTGTCCTTCAGGATGGGTTGATGCACTTCCGGCCGGAAACCCGCCGTCTCAAAGTCCTTCATCCAGCGCTCGGGCGTAATGACGGGAAAATCGGAGCCGAACAGGATGCGGTCCTGCAAGCGCGTGTTGGCGTAATGCACCAGCTCTTTGGGGAAATACTTCGGCGACCAGCCCGACAGATCGATGTACACATTGTGTTTGTGCAGGCACACGGACAAGGCCTCGTCCTGCCACGGCCAGGACGGATGGGCGATGATGATCTTCATGTCCGGGAAGTCCGCGGCCACGTCGTCAAGATGGATCGGGTTCGAATACTTCAGCTTCAGCCCGCCGCCGCCGCGCATGCCGGTGCCGATGCCCGAGTGCCCGCTATGGAAC
>JBAYOI010000071.1:0-11438 GCA_041678365.1 Pigmentiphaga sp.
CCGCGCGCGGCCGCCTGGGCGTCTTTCAAGGTGAAATACCAGTGGCCGGAGGCCGCCGCCGTGAAGTTCGAAATTTCACCGCGCACCCACAGCGAGGAAAACTGCCGGTCCAGCACGCCCGCCACGCGGCGGTTCAGCTGCGCCACGCTCAGAATTTCTCGGGCATCGGCTTCAAACGGCGACTTTTCAAACGGTTCCATGCGCGCGCTCCAGGGTGACATGTCCACATGTGAGCCGAAGCACTTTCATTGCACTGCAATACCGCTGAAACCTAGCAAACAAAAAGTAAGTCATTGATTTTTAAAAGAAAATCCAAATTCAACGGCTGTTCGAAAAAAAGGCACTCCAGTAGGAGCCGCATATTTCAATGCCTTACCCCCGTTTATACACAGAATTATCCACAGTAATTGTGGATAGTTTTGTCCTTGGCTGGGCTTGCGGCATTGCGGATTGCACCGTACAGTTTACGATTGTGGCAAAGTTTCAGCCCACACCGCAAGGATCGCCAGCCAATGGGCGGTCCCTCTCTTTTCACCGTCCCCATGTCGTCCACCGCTTCTTTCACCCGCCATGACGCTGCATGACCGCCTCAGCCGCGCCTGGCTGAAAAACGGCTGGTGGGCGCATCTGGCCAGCCCGCTTGCCTGGCTGGCAGGACGCATCGTCCAGGCCAAGCGCCAGGCTTATCTGCGGGGCAGGCGCCAAGCGCAGCATCTGCCCGTTCCCGTTATTGTGGTCGGCAATATTTTTGTGGGCGGAACCGGCAAGACCCCGTTCCTGATGAGCCTGGTTGAGGCCCTGCAGGCGCGCGGCTGGCAGCCCGGCGTGATCAGCCGCGGCTATGGTGTCAACGTCGGTGCGGTACCGCGCGTCGGCAAAGGCCAGCTTGACCCCCGCCTGTTCGGCGACGAGCCCGCCATGATCGGACGCCGCTGCCAAGTGCCCGTTGCCGTCCACCCATTGCGCCCGGAAGCGGCGCGCCAGCTGCTGGCCCGCTATCCTGGCGTTGACCTGCTGATTTCGGATGACGGCTTGCAGCACCTGGCGCTGGGCCGCGATCTGGAAATCGCCGTGCAGGACTTGCGCGGCGTCGGCAATGGCCGTTTGCTGCCCGCCGGTCCGCTGCGCGAGCCCGCCAGCCGCCTGAACGAGGTCGATGCGCTGATCACGAACGTCGGCGCCGCGTCCCCCACGCAGGCGGCGCTCCCCTTCCCGCCCCCCGCCGGTGTGCGGCACACCACCATGCACTTGCGGATCACGGACGTCACGCACGTATCCAGCCAACAGCGCGCCCCGCTGGCGGCCGTCACCGGCGGACGCCAGGTCCTCGCGGCGGCGGCCATCGGCCATCCCGAGCGTTTTTTTGCTACGCTGAGGCAGGCGGGCGTTGAGCTCGCGGACACCTTGTCCTTGCCGGATCATTTCAGTTTTGAGCGCTCTCCCTTTGAAGAAACGAAGGCGCAAATCATCCTGATCACTGACAAGGACGCCGTAAAATGTGGCAGACTGAACGATGATCGTCTTTGGTCGGTAAGCGTGTCCGCACAGCTTGCCGATCCCACTTTCTTTGACTGGCTGGAACAACAACTGCATGGATGCCCGACTGCTCACCAATCTCGTGTGCCCCCGCTGCAAGGGACCGCTGCACCATAACAGCGCCCAGCGGGTTCTGATCTGCAAGGCGGACCGGCTCAGCTTCCCCATCCGTGACGACATCCCCGTCATGCTGGAAAGTGAGGCAAGCCCCTGGACCCCCGACTCCTCTTCTCCTCAGCATGCCCAATAAACCGTTCACCGTACTGATCCCCGCGCGTGAACAATCCACGCGCCTGCCGGGAAAAATGCTGGCTGACCTGCATGGCAAACCCATGGTGGTACGCGTGGCCGAACGCGCCCGGCACAGTGGCGCCGCGCGCATCGTCGTGGCCACAGACAGTGAAACCATACGCAGCGTCGTAGCCGCGCATGGCATTGAATGCCTGCTGACCGCGGCGGACCACCCCACCGGCACGGACCGCCTGTCCGAAGCCGCGCGCCTGCTCGGCCTGTCTGACGATGACGTTGTGGTCAATGTGCAAGGCGACGAACCGCTGATCGATCCGGAGTTGATCGGCCGCATCGGCCAACTGCTTGGGGACTACCCGCAAGCCTCCATTGCCACGGCGGCGCACCCCATTACGGAGGCCGATGAGTTCTTCGACCCGAACGCGGTCAAGGTCGTGGTCAATGCGCTGGGCGAAGCGCTCTATTTTTCCCGCGCGCCGATTCCCTGGCCGCGCGACGCCATGAACCGCGGGGAAAACACCCTGCCCGCAGGCGTGCCCGCGCTGCGCCACATTGGCCTGTATGCCTATCGTGTTGCGTTTCTTCAGCGTTTTCCCTTGCTTGAACAAGGCCAGCATGAGCGCTGGGAATCGCTCGAACAGCTGCGCGCGCTGGAGAACGGTTTTCGGATTCAAGTCCACATCACCCAAGGCGCTCCGGCGCCAGGCGTGGACACGGCCGCGGATCTGCTGTTGGTCAGAGAGCGTTTCCGCGCGCTGATCGATCATCCCTATTCCGCTTGAAAACCGGGACCGTCCTCGCCCTTCATGCTGATTTAATCCGAGACAAGAACCCAAGTATTTTGTACGATTCAGCCTAGTTTGTCTGGCAAGTCCTTGCATCTGGCTAAATTTTCCATGCATCAGGCCCAGCGCCGCCCCTCCCAATAAGACAATCAATGGGCGCGAAAACAGACTGATGCAGCGCTTATTTTCGTATTTTTATTATTTTTGAATCAGGAACTACTATGCGTTTAATCCTGCTTGGAGCACCGGGCGCCGGTAAAGGCACGCAAGCCGCTTTCATCACCGAACATTTCGGCATTCCCCAAATCTCAACGGGCGACATGCTGCGCGCTGCGGTCAAAGCGGGAACGCCATTGGGCCTGGAAGCCAAGAAAGTCATGGACGCGGGCGGCCTGGTCTCCGATGACATCATCATCGGGCTGGTGCAGGATCGCCTGAAACAGGCGGATTGCGCAAACGGCTATCTGTTCGACGGCTTTCCCCGCACCCTTCCGCAGGCCGATGCCTTGAAAGACGCGGGCGTGGCGCTGGACTTCGTACTGGAAGTGGATGTCCCGGAAACCGACATCATCGAACGGATGAGCGGACGCCGCGTTCACCTGGCCAGCGGCCGCACCTACCACACGCGCTTCAACCCGCCCAAGCGGGAAGGCCTGGACGACCTGACCGGCGAGGCCTTGGTGCAACGCGACGACGACAAGGAAGAAACCGTGCGCAAGCGCCTGGATGTCTACCGCCAACAGACTCGCCCGCTGATCGATTACTACTCCGATTGGGCAAAGACCGGCGACGCCAACGCGCCGCAGTACCGGAAAATTTCTGGTGTTGGCAGCGTTGACGAGATCAAGAGCCGGGTCTTTGACGCGTTGAAGTAAAGCGCGCTTCGCAAACAAAAACGGCTGCCCGGGCAATCGGCAGCCGTTTTTGCGTTGATGGGGTGTCTAGCTTGAGGACACCTTGCGCTTCAAGTCTCTCGGCCTGACGCCCATCATCAACAGCATCGCGACATAAATCACGGCGGCCCCGCCAACCGCCAGCAGCAGCATGGCCAGGCGCCAGGCCGGGCTGGCCTGCAAGCCCAACCAATCCGTCTGGCCATTGAACCAGAGCAGGAACAGGGCCATCGGCACGGCCGCCACACCAATACGCCCGCCCCAGGCCAGCCAGCCCGTCTCCGGGCTGAAAATGCCGCGCCTCAGCAGGCCCGCCAACAACGCGCCCGCATTGATGCAGGCAGCCAGGCCGATAGACAGCGCCAGCCCAGCATGCGCCAGCCAGGGCACGAACACCAGGTTCAGACACTGCGTGGCAATCAGCACGAAGATGGCGATGCGGACCGGCGTTCTGATGTCCTGCTTGGCATAGAAGCCCGGCGCCAGAATCTTGACCAATAACAGTCCCAGCAAGCCCACGGCGTAGGCAATCACGGCCAGACGGGTTTGCGCCACATCCGCGGCGGCAAACTGGCCGTAGTGGAACAGGGTGCTGACCAACCCCTCCGAGAGCAAGGCCAGCCCAACCGTGGCGGGCAGCCCGAGCAGCAAGACCAGGCGCATGCCCCAGTTCAGCAAGGCGTTATAGTCATTCGAGCGGCCCTCCCCATGGGCGCGGGACAGACTCGGCAGCAGCACCGTGCCCAACGCAATGCCCAGCAAGGCGGTTGGGAATTCCATCAGCCGATCCGCGAACGACAGCCAGGTCACGCTGCCCGGCGTCAACCAGGTGGCAATATTGGTATTGATCAGCAAGGAAAGCTGCGCCACCGACACCCCCAGCGTGGCAGGCAGCATCTGCTTCAGAATCCGGCGCACGGTCGAGTCATGCCAGGCTTCACGCGGCGAGCTCCAGCGTGGGCAAACGCCCAGGCGCCGCAAGGCAATCAGCTGGACCGCCAACTGTGCAATGCCGCCGATCATGACGCCGACGGCCAGCGCATAAATCGGCAGGCTGAAGGCATTCACCAGCCATAAGCTCGCACCGATCATGCTCAGATTCAGCAGGATGGGCGTGAAGGCGGGCACGGCAAAATGCCGCCAGGTATTCAGAATGCCCGACGCCAGCGCCACCAGGGCCATGCAAACAATGTAGGGGAACATCACCCGGGTCATGGTCACCGCCGCGGCAAAATCCCCGGCCCGATCGGCGTTGCGCAAACCGCTGGCCATCACGCTGACCACCACCGGCGCGCCCAGCACGCCCAGCACGGTCACTCCCATGACCGCCAGGGTCAGCAGCACCGCAACGCGATCCATCAATTGCTGAACCCGCGCTGGCGACTCCTGCGACTTGGCTTCACCCAGAATCGGCACGAAAGCCTGTGAAAACGCGCCTTCGGCAAACAGTCGGCGCAACAAGTTGGGAATGCGGAAAGCCACCCAGAACGCGTCGGTCAAACTCCCGGCGCCAAACGCGCGGGCAATCAGGATATCGCGGACCAGGCCGCTGATGCGCGACAACAGCGTCAAGCTGCTGATCGTAGCGGCTGCTCGAAGAAGACTCATGGGTGTATGATCGGTTAAAGAAGCGATTCAGGTGTTGTACGCAGGCACTGGCTTGATTTTAAGGTCATTTGCCGATATATTACTTGGCTTTGCGAAGCTCCTGTCGTGTACCGCAAGGGTTTTACTCCGAAGGGCATTGCCAACGTGCCTTGCCAGAGGAGTTTGACTCCAAGGGTTTTACTCCAAAGGGTTTGACTCCAAAGAGTTTGACTCCCAGACATGTCTTCGCCTTACTCGATACGGAATTCTCATGGCCAATACCGCCCAAGCACGCAAGCGCGCCCGTCAAGCCGTGGCTCGCAACAAGCACAACTCCAGCCTGCGCTCCATGCTGCGCACCTCGATCAAACGCGTTCGCCAAGCGATTGATGCCGGTGACAAAACCACGGCAACGGAAGTCTTGCAGAAAGCAACCAGCGTGATTGATCGCGTTGCTGACAAGAAAATCATCCACAAGAACAAAGCCGCTCGCCACAAGAGCCGCCTGGCCGCCGCCGTCAAAGCGCTCGCCTGATTGTTCGCCGTCCGCAGGCACTGCCTGCGGCAGGGATGAAAAAACCCTAGCTCTTCACGGAGACTAGGGTTTTAGTCGTTCTACGGCACAAATTGTCAGCGCAAAGGCCGTCAATGCAAAGGCCTTCTTATGCGCCGCGTTCGACCGGCACCGCTTCGCCTTCAATCAGGCAGGCCTCAATCGTGCGCAAGTTGTTGTCAATGGCAAATTCCATCACAAACTTCCAGGCCAGCGGCTCAAGCTCGCGCAGGCGGGCATCCACCACCACCGACTTGACCCCTTCAAAGAAGGTGGGCACAACATAAGGCGAGTAGGTCAGCGGATTTTGCTGCATGCCGCGGGGCCGGTACGGCGACATCACGCCCGCAAGACGTTCAGCCCAGTCGCTGGGCCGGAACTTGCCGCCGGAAGGCGTGACGCCTTGGATAATGATTTGCCGAACGCTTTCAGTCATCTGATTGCGTAGCCCCTGCTACGAAGTAAGGAAAGGGTGACCCAAGCGTTGAGCACCCGCCCGCTCAGGATGCCAGGATTGTAACGCATATAGGGCTTTTCCCCTAGACAGGCGCCGCCGCCCGCAAGCCCTGCCGCTAGGTTCTCAGCCAGCGCTCAGGTATCATTGATTCTTTCCGCACATAAGCCATCACGCCACTATCGTTCTGTTCCAGACACGATAGGCGAACTGGTCCTTTCTTATTCGGAGGCGCCCTTGCAATCTTCCCACCAGACTTCCCCGCCCGCAGCGCCTGCACCTCTTCGCCACTTCCTTCAGTTCAAAGATCTGAACCGCAATGAAGTCGACTATCTTTTCCAGCGTGCAGCACTGATCAAACGCAAATTCAAACAGTACGAACCGCATTTCACGCTGTCTGATCGCACGCTCGCCATGATCTTCGAAAAAGCCAGCACGCGCACCCGCGTCTCGTTCGAAGCCGGCATGTATCAATTGGGCGGCACGGTCATCCACCTGACCAACAATGATTCGCAGCTTGGGCGTTCAGAGCCGGTCGAAGACTCCGCCCAGGTCATCTCTCGCATGGTGGACCTGATCATGATCCGTACGTTTGAGCAAGAAAAGCTCGAACGTTTTGCCGCCAATTCACGCGTGCCGGTCATCAACGGCCTGACCAATGAATTCCACCCCTGCCAGATCCTGGCGGACATTTTCACCTTCATCGAACACCGCGGCCCGATCCAGGGCAAGACCGTTGCCTGGATCGGCGATTCCAACAATATGTGCAATACCTGGCTGCAGGCCGCCGAGCTGCTGGATTTCAACCTGCACGTCTCAACGCCGCCCGGCTATGAGCTCGAGCCCGAGCGCGCCGGCGTGTTCGGCACCCAATACCTGGAACAGTTCGCCGACCCGATGCAAGCGTGCGAAGGCGCCCATCTGGTGACCACCGACGTCTGGACCAGCATGGGCTTTGAAGCGGAAAATGAAGCGCGCCGCGAGGCCTTTGCGGATTGGTGCGTGGATACGGACATGATGCAAATGGCGGACTCCAGCGCGCTGTTCATGCACTGCCTGCCTGCCCACCGGGGCGAAGAAGTCACCGCTGAAGTGATCGACGGTCCGCAGAGCGTGGTCTGGGATGAGGCGGAAAACCGCATGCACATCCAGAAGGCGCTGATGGAGTTCCTGCTTTGCGGACGGCTTTGACCCCTTCCGTGCGCTGTTGCGATTCTCGGACGGGATGCCTGGCGCATCCCACGCAACGCCATGGCTTGGGTACAATAAATGGTTCGGCGTCCTACTTTATGTACCAGGAAAATCAATGAGCGAAGTTAAGAAGGTCGTACTTGCCTACTCGGGCGGCCTTGACACATCAGTCATCCTGAAGTGGCTGCAAGATACGTATCAATGCGAAGTCGTGACGTTCACGGCGGATATCGGCCAAGGCGAAGAAGTCGAGCCGGCCCGCAAGAAGGCATTGGACTTCGGCATCAAACCGGAAAACATTTTCATCGATGATCTGCGCGAAGAGTTCGTGCGCGACTACGTCTTCCCGATGTTCCGCGCCAATACCGTGTATGAGGGCGAATACCTGCTGGGCACCTCGATTGCCCGCCCGCTGATCGCCAAGCGCCAGATTGAGATCGCCCGCAACGTCGGCGCTGACGCCGTCTCGCATGGCGCCACCGGCAAGGGCAATGACCAGGTCCGCTTTGAACTTGGCTACTACGGCCTGGAGCCGAACATCAAAGTGATCGCTCCGTGGCGCGAATGGGACCTGCTGTCCCGTGAGAAGCTGCTCGCCTACGCTGAGAACGCGGGCATCCCGATTGACATGAAGCACAAGCAAGGCGGCGCGCCCTACTCCATGGACGCCAACCTGCTCCATATCAGTTATGAAGGCCGCCACCTGGAAGACCCGAAGGCCGAGGCCGAGGAAAGCATGTGGCGCTGGACGGTTTCCCCCGAAGCCGCGCCGGATCAAGCCGAATACCTCGACATCGAATACGAGCACGGCGATATCGTTGCGCTGAATGGCCAACGCATGAGCCCCGCCGAAGTCCTGGCCACGCTGAACCAGCTGGCGGGCCGCCATGGCATCGGCCGCCTGGACTTGGTGGAAAACCGCTACGTGGGCATGAAGTCGCGCGGCTGCTATGAAACGCCGGGAGGCACGGTCATGCTGCGCGCCCACCGCGCGATTGAATCCATCACGCTGGACCGTGAAGTCGCCCACCTGAAGGATGACCTGATGCCCCGCTACGCCAGCCTGATTTACAACGGCTACTGGTGGAGCCCCGAGCGTGAAGCGCTGCAAGTGCTGATTGACCACACGCAGCGGCAAGTCAACGGCTGGGTACGCGTCAAGCTGTACAAAGGCAATGTGATTGTTGTTGCCCGCGACTCCGCCAACACGCTGTTTGACCAGAACATCGCCACCTTCGACGACGACGGCGGCGCCTATGACCAGGTTGACGCGGCTGGCTTCATCAAGCTGAACGCCTTGCGCATGCGGATTGCGGAAAACGCCCGCCGCAAACGCTAAGCAGCCGATTGAAGAAAAGAAAAAAGGCAGCATCGTCAGACGCTGCCTTTTTCTTTTTCAGGGCTTCAGTACCGTCTTCTCATCGAGGTCCCCATGAGCAGCAAACCCCTACTCGTGATTCAAACCGGCCGTCCTCCCGAGCGGATTCTGGCCGACCACGGCCCGTTCTCAGCCATGATCCAGCGCATCAGCCGCGTCCCGCTCAGTGCGCTTGAAGTGGTTGACGTGCATGAGGGCGGTCTCCTGCCCGCGCCGCACAGCGTGGCGGGCGCGGTGATTTCCGGATCGGCGGCCATGGTGTCCGACCGCGAGCCGTGGAGTGAGCAAACAGCGCAGTGGATCCGCGACGCATTCCAGCAGCAAGTGCCGATGTTCGGCATCTGCTACGGCCACCAACTGATGGCGCACGCACTGGGCGGCCAGGTAGGCTACCATCCTCAAGGACGGGAGATCGGCACCCGCGCCATCCATCGCAGCGCTGACACCCCAGAGCAGCCCGCCCTGCCCGCCTGCTTCACCGCGCACCTCATTCATCAGCAGACCGTCAGCCAGGCACCCGCGCAGGCGCGCATCCTGGCCAGCAACGATCATGACGCCCATCAACTGCTGCACTATGGCGCGGACACCTGGTCAACCCAGTTCCATCCGGAATTCGATGCGCAGATCATGCTTGATTATGTCAATGTCTTTCGGGAGCGGCTGATCAAGGAGTCCTTTGACGTGGAAGCCTTGGCCAGCGCCGTCCAGGAAACGCCGCGGGCCAATGCCTTGCTGGCGGACTTTATTGAGCGGCGTTTGTTGTCTGCGCCAACGGCTGCGCACGAATAAAGGTCGGCTCCGGCTCAAGCCGTACCTGATAGCGCGTCCAGACATCCTGGCTGACGCGCTCAGCCAGCGTCCGGACGTCCTCGACGCTTGCCCCGCCATGATTGACCAGCACCAATGCCTGGCGCTCGTGCATGCCGACCGGGCCCAGCCGCCTCCCCTTCCAGCCCGCCTGCTCGATCAGCCAGCCCGCCGCCAGTTTGACGCCCTGCGGCGTCGGGTAGCCGACCAGTCCCTCATGCTCTTGACGCAAGGCTTCATACTGCGCAAGGCTGACCACCGGGTTCTTGAAAAAACTGCCCGCATTGCCCAGTACGGCGGGATCCGGCAGTTTGGCGCGGCGAATCGCACAAACGGCGTCATACACCCCTTGCGGACTCACGGTCTGGCAGGCGGCCAACACCGTCCGCTTCAGGTCCGGATAGTCCAACATCGGCGTCCACTGCTTGGGCAGGCGCAGACACACCTGAACAATGACCCAGCGGCCCGGCTGCTGCTTGAAGATCGAATCCCGATAGGCGAACTGCGCGTCCTCGGCATCAAAGGTCCGCCACTTGCCGTCCTGGAGGTCATAGGCCAGCACGCGATGCAAGCGCGCTTCCAGCTCCAGACCATAAGCGCCAATATTCTGCACCGGCGCAGCGCCGACCGTGCCCGGAATCAGCGCCAGGTTCTCCAGGCCCCCCACCCCGGCGCGGACACAATGCGTGACCAGATCATGCCAGTTCACGCCCGCCATGACGTCGATCAGCACATGCTCGCCTTCCGTGCGAAACGCCTGCCATCCGGGAATACGCACCGCCACGACCGCTTGCGTCAACCGCTCGGGCAGCACCACATTGCTACCGCCGCCCAGCAGCACGAAACCGCCGAACGATTGCTGCACGCGTTGCAGGCCAGGCACGTGCTCGACACGGCTCACCGCCGCAAAACGCTCGGCGTGACAGCGCAGGCCAAGCGTGTTCCAGGCTTGCAGATCCTGGGAAGTAAAAGAGGGGAAATCAGTCGTCACGCCAGTTCGAATAGCCGAGTTCAACGAGACCTTATGTTACTTGAAGCCTTACGCACTCCTGGCCTGAATAGCAGGATTCACTACAATCCCTATCATTACCCTTTTAGGAGCAACAAATGCCAAGTTTTGATGTAGTGTGCAAACCCGATCTGATTGAGCTGCGCAATGCCGTCGAGCAAAGCAACAAGGAAATCAGCACCCGTTTTGACTTCAAGGGCTCGGACGCGCGCGTCGAGCAGGCTGAGAAAGCCTTGACCGCCTACGCCGACTCCGAATTTCAACTGAGCCAGGTTCTGGATGTCTTGCTCAACAAGATGTCACGCCGCAACGTCGACGTCCGCTTCCTGGACCACGGCAAGATCGAGAAAATGGGCGGAGACAAGGTCAAGCAGGAGCTGGTTGTACGCAATGGCATCCCTCAGGATGCCGCCAAAAAAATTGTTGCGCAGATCAAGGGCAGCAAACTGAAAGTTCAATCCAGCATTCAAGGGGATACAGTCCGGGTACAGGGCGCCAAACGCGACGACCTGCAATCGGCCATCGCCTTGCTGAAAAAAGAAGTCACCGATTTGCCGCTCAACTTCGAAAACTTCAGGGATTGAGCGGAGGCTGCGGCTTGGTGCCGAACGCCAGTTCGAGCCAAGGCCGCTTCAGCAGCTGGTCGGCGGGCAGCTCGAGCGCCTTCGCCAGTTTTTCAATATTGTCCAGAGAGATATTGACGCGGGCCCGCTCAACCTGAGAAACGAAGGTGCGATCGAGCTGGGCAAGGTGGCCCAGCTGCGCTTGCGACAAATTGCGTTCGACACGAAAAGCGCGAATGTTATAGGCGAGCACTTCACGCAAGGTATTGAGCGAAGCCTGGGGGTTGGGTGAGCGTAAAGGGGCAGGCATCTGCAAGTTCCAGGGAATAATAAGTAACGCTAAGGCGCCGTTTGGCACCTCAGACCCTCACTTTTACTCTAAACCCACCCCTGGATTCCGCACAGACTACTACCTATCGCAAGCAAACGTAAC
>JBAYOI010000072.1:0-11347 GCA_041678365.1 Pigmentiphaga sp.
CAGTCCAAGGTGGATTGACGGTCCTTGGGCCGCGAGTTTCCTTGCTTGCGCTCATAGTGTGCTTTCCCTTGCCGACTTGCTTGCCCTCCATTATCCCGGATCAGCGCCACCTGTGCGATAGGGACTGAAACGGCGGATTCACGCTCGGCTGATCGGCGGAAGCTCAAAAGGCGTGGCGGGTGGCGCATTCTCATACCGTTCAATGTTGACCAGCGCGGTTTGCGCGATGGATCCTTGCGCCAGGCGGGAGGTGCCTTTGTCCAGGGTCACGAGGTTGGGATTGCCGTGTTTGTCCAGTGCGCCAGGCTGCCCAGGGTCCAGCGGGTCATACCAGGCGCCGGTGGCGATTTGCAAAACACCCGGTGTGAGATGATCCGCCATGACGGCTGCCGCCAGAAAAGCGCCACGGTCGTTGAAAATGCGAACGACGTCGCCGTGCCGGATGTTGCGTGCCTTGGCATCGGCGGGGTGGATGGCAATGGGCTCCCTGCCGCCGATCTTGTCATTGCGGCTGGCGCTGGCCGGGTCCAGCTGGCTGTGAAGCCGGTTGGCAGGCTGGTTGGACAATAAGTGCAGCGGGTAGCGGGATGCCTGGGCGCTTCCCAGCCATTCCGCGGGTTCAAGCCAGGCGGGATGGCCGGGACAGTCGTCGTAATGGTAGGAAGCAATCTCCCGCGAGTAGATTTCGATCTTGCCCGATGGGGTTTTCAGGGGGTGCTGCTCCGGCGCCCGCCTGAAATCCTCCAGCAGGATCTGGCCCTGCGCGGGCTCGGGAAACGCGAACTGCCCGTGCTGCCAGAATGTGTCGAAACCGGGAGGCTCAAAGCCCGCGGCGCGCGCTTTGTCAGCGGCGACCTCATACATATGGTTCAGCCAGCCCATTTCATCACGTCCTTCGGTATACGCCGCGCCAAAGCCCTGCCGCTCGGCCAGTTCCGCAAAGATGTCGAAATCATTGCGCGCCAGGCCCACCGGTGGAATGGCTTGACGCATGGCAAGCCAGTAGCGGGCGTTTTCGTGGGCAAGAATATCGTTGCGCTCCAGCGTGGTTGTCGCGGGCAGCACGATGTCCGCGTGTTTGGCGGGCGGACTCCACCATGGCTCATGCACAATGATCGTATCCGGCACCTGCCAGGCACGCAGAAACCGGTTGAGGTTGGTGTTGTGGTGAAAGGGGTTGCCGCCTACGGAATAGACCAGCTTGATGTCCGGGAAGGTGATGGTCTGGCCAAAACATTCAATCTGGGCGCCGGGTGACAGCAGCATGTCGGCCACCCGCCCCACCGGGACGAAGGTTTTCACGGCATTGGGTCCCAGGGGCAGGGTGGGGCGCGGCATGTGTTGAACCCTCGGCGTCATGATGCCGTTGACGCCGCCAAAGCCAATGCTGAAGCCGCCGCCCGCCAGACCGATCTGGCCCAGCATCGCGGCCAGCGTGACCAGCATCCAGACCGGCTGCTCCCCATGGTCCGCTCGTTGCACGGACCAACTGAGATTCAGCATGGTCCGGTGCGAGGCCATTTCCCTTGCCAGCCCGCGGATAGTGTCGGCGGGGATTCCGCTGATTGACGCCGCCCACGCCGCGTCATGCACGGGTCCCCCCGTTTGGCCAAGCAGGTAGGCTTCAAAGCGTTCGTAGCCTTCGCAATACCGGGCAAGGAATTCTCGCTGATGGCGGTTTTCGATGACCAGGGTATGGGCAAGGCCGAGCATCAGCGCCACGTCCGTATGCGGACGGATCGGTATCCACTCGGAACGCGTGCCCGGCGGCTGGTCCTTTTGCGACGGGCTGATCGTGATGAAGCGCGGGCCCTGCTTTCCTGCGGACTGATACCACTGCGCATTCTCGTGACTGACCGCACCGCCTGGGTCGATCTGCGTATTCTTGAACGCCGCGCCGCCAAACATCACCATCAGTTCCGTGGACGCGATGATTTCCGGCCAGGACGCGACAATATTGGTGATGTCGGCCCGGCCGATGAGATAGGGCATGATGCCCAGCGCGGCGCCAAAACTGTGGTTGCCCCGTTTGTCCACATAGCCGCCATGCAGACCAAGAAAGCGCTTCAATACGCTGGGTCCATGATGCAGGCGGCCCGCGCTGGCCCAACCGTAGGAGCCGCCGTAGATGGCTTCGTTGCCGTGCTGGGCCTTGACCCGGCCCAGCTCGTCGGTAATCAGTGCCAGCGCTTCGTCCCAACTGACCGGCACGAAGGGGTCGCTGCCGCGTCCTTGCCCATTGCGCTTATGCAAATAACCGGCGCGAACGTAGGGCTGGTCAATCCGCAGCGGGCTTCTGACCAGCTCGGGCAGGCTTTGGATCATCTTGCTTGGACCAGGGTCCAGGTGAAAAGGGGTGGTCTTGATGATGGCGCCGTGGGTGTCGGTGTCAACGTGGTAGACCCCCCAATGCGAAGCGGTCTGTGTTTTGCGGGTCGTCACAGTGGTTCCTGAGGGCAGTGGCGGCCTACGGTTGAAGAACCCCGGCCTATCGGCCAGGGCATCTCCGCCACCAAGTGGAGGCGCCTCCGGCGCCGATATTGGTATTGCCTCGCTTGACCTCGCCCTGATGGGCGAGGCTTGCGCTTAGGTCCGTGGTCAATCGGCCTGGATATTCAGTTGCTTGATCAAAGCGCCCAGCTGTTGATAGTCCGTGGCAAGCTGTGCCGCCAGCGCATCCGGCGGGCCGCCGGCCGGAAGTGCGGACATGGCGGTCAGCTTTTCGATCACGTCGGGGGCGGTGAGTACCTGCCTCAGATTCTCATTGAGCAGGTTCACGACGGCATCCGGTGTGCCTGCCGGTGCGAAGAACGCATTCCACGCCCGCAGTTGAACATCGGGATAACCGGATTCCGCAATTGTTGGAACGTCCGGCAGGATGGGGGTCCGAGCCGGGTCCGTGACGGCCAGCGCCTTGAGGCGTCCCGCTGTCAAATACTGCTGGACGGGGCCCACGGTCACCAGCGCGGCGGGAATATGGCCTGCCACCACGTCAGTCACCGTGGGCGCAACGCCTTTATAGGGAATGTGCTGCAGCTTGACCCCTGCTGTGAGGCTGAGCCACTCGCCAACAATATGCATGGGTGAACCCGCGCCCGGGCTGCCGTAAGACAGCTTTTCCCCCTGTTTGGCGGCGCGGATGAGGTCTCCCAGGTGACTGAACTTCGTGTCCGGATTCGCAACCACCAGCAGTGACGAGGAGGTCATCTGGATAACCGGCTGAAAGTCATTGATGGGGTGGTAGTGGGTGCTGCCTTGCTGTTTCATGACCAACGGCGCGGTGGCAAAGGTGGAGGGCGCAAACAGCAGCGTGTAGCCATCGGGGGCCGCGCGCGCCACGGAACTGCTTCCCAGGATGCCGGAGGCGCCGGGGCGATTGACGACCATGATTGATTGTCCAACTTTCGGCGCCAGTTTTTCGGCATAAAGGCGGGCCATGACATCGGTGTCGCTGCCTGGCGGGTAAGCCACGACGATGGAAATAGGCTTGTCTGGATACGCGCTGGCAGCCGCAGTTGCGGGCAGGCTCAGCGTGGCGCCGCACAGGATAAGCATGCTCGCCAGTTTTCTTTGTTTAATGATCAACATTTTCCCCTCCGGTTGGTTTTCAGTTATTTTGGTTTCAGTTATTGTAGGAAGGGGGTCGGTGGGACACCGCTGATTAATCGTCAAGTTTCTAACGGAAACCCGACACATGGATAGGGCTCCTGTTCTTCTGCCGGTCGAGCTGTCAGGCGAGCTATTGAGAGTGGTCATGCGCGAAGGCAGCTTGGGCGAATCCGCTTTTCATACCCATGCCTGCGGCCAGCTTTTGTATCCCGAACGGGGCGCGGCCTTGCTGGAAACGCCTGACAGGCTCGTGCGCTTGGGGCCCAGCCGGGCCGCATGGATTCCGCCGGATTTGCCGCACGTGGTGCTGATGGAAAGGCCTTATCGCTATCACAGTGTGTACATATCGGGAGAGCATTGCAGAGGCTCGGCATTTTCCGTGCGGGCGGTGAGCCCCTTGCTCAAGGCACTTATTCTAGATGCGGCAAGCTGGCGGGACAGCGTGACCGGATCCCCGTCCCGCTACTGGAAGATGCGGGTCATTCAGGATGAGATTCAGCAGGCTTCCAGTGTGGAGGCAGGGCTGTCCATTCCCGCTGATCCTCGGGTGGCGGCTGTGTGCCGCGTGCTGGAGAAAGACCCGTCCAACCCGTGTTCATTATTGGATTGGGCGGCGCAGATCGGCATCAGCGACAGAACCTTGCAGCGCGCCTTCATCAAAGGCACCGGCATGTCTTTTCAGCAATGGCGCAACTACGCGCGCATGTCCCGGGCGCTCGAATTGCACAGTCGGGGCTACCGGGTGCTGGACGTGGCGATGGAACTTGGCTATTCCTCGGAAAGCGCCTATTCGCAGGCGTTCAAACAGTTTTATGGTTATTCGCCGGGTAAGCTGAAAACAAAAACGCCCCCGCGCTAGCCGCGAATGCGCCGCCTCCTCCCGCTTGCGGCAGGAGTCGAGCGCTTAGTCCTGGCCAGGCCGCACGCGTCGCGATCCGCCATTTCGCCGGTCCGCTTTCTCCGCAACGGGACGGGAGGCCGCAATACGTTCCGCCTTGTCCGTCAGTTTCGCCAGCAGAGACTCGAAGAGCGCCATTTCTTCCAGGGACAGCGCGGACAGCACTTCCCGGTTGAAGTGCATGGCTTCCGGAAGCAGTTGCTGATACAGCGATGCCCCCGCGGGTGTCAGCATCACCTGCGCGCGCCGCCCGTCGCCCGGCACCGGGCGGCGTTGCAAGAGCTGACGTTGCACCAGGTCCGTGATGTAGCGGGACACCCTGGACCGTTCCAAGTGGCAGTGTTCGGCAAGCGCGGATGGGGACAAGGGCCCGTGTACCGCCAGCATCGCGACCAATCTCCACTCTCGCCGGGAAATGCCATACCGGCCTTCGCAGAGCCGGATGACCATGGCGCCGCTGGCGGCCAGCAGACGGTTCAGCCGGTAATTCAGCAGGTCATCAACAGTGCGGGGATTTGCCAAACTCATGGGAAAGTAGTTGTATAGGTGAACTAAGGCGTCTCGGCCTAGACTGTGTCCCGAACCTCAATGCCGATCCGCCCCTGGGTGCTGCGCAATGGTGCGTGGCAGGTTGCCGGGCTCGGTACAAAGAAGATGAAGAAGCTCTCTATTCTAATCGGCGTGTCCGCCGCCGCTTTCCTCGGTCCGTTCACACAGACCATCTATACCCCGAATCTGCCTGAGCTGCGTGATTACTTTCATGTTGACACTGTCCTGATCAACTTGACGATCTCGCTGTTCACCGCCGTACTGGCCTTCAGCAACTTCGTGATCGGCCCGATTGCCGACCGCCGTGGGCGCCGCATCACGGCCTTGGTGGGCTTGCTGGTGTTTGCGCTCGGTTCGCTGATCTGCCTGCTGGCGCCTTCCTATGGCTACTTCCTGACGGGCCGGATCGTGCAGGCGGCGGGGATCAGCACCGGCTCCCTGATCGCGGTGGCGGTGATTGGCGATCTCTACCCGCCGCAAGAGCGCGGCAAGGCCATGAGTTTCTATCAGACGCTGACCTTTCTCGGGCCGGTGCTGGGGCCGGTCATCGGCGGCGGCATCGCCGCCTACCTGAGTTGGCGCTGGGCGTTTGGTTTCCTGGTCCTGGCGGGACTGGCAACTTGGCTCTACAGCAGTGTTTACTTGAAAGAAACCCGGCCGGAAGACCTCGCGCCGGTGAAGTTCAACCTGTCCACGCTGCGGGGCATTGTGGGGCAACGCTCGGCGGCGGCGCTGTTCCTGCTCGCGTTCAGCCAGTTTTTTGCCTACTACGTTTTTCTGGTTTATCTTCCTTCGTTGCTGGCCACGCTGTTTGACGTGCCGATGGCATCACGCGGGATTTATTTCGTTCCGTTGACGCTTGGGATCCTGCTGGGCATCAATCTGGGCGGACGCTGGAATAAAGCGGGCTCCGGCGCTCACGTCATCAGCGTTTGCTCGTTCGCGCTGGGCGCGGGCGCGCTGTTGTTTTTCGCCGGTTTGGCGCTGCATTGGGTGAGTTTGCCGGTTCTGCTCGTCTTTCTTGCGCTGTTCGGCGTGTTGCTTGGCATCAGCCTGCCGATGCAAACCACCTTGCTGGTCAATCTTTTCAAGAAAGAGCGGGCCACCGCCACAGGGCTCTATAATTTTTGCCGCTTTGGCGGCGCCTCGGCGGGGCCGCTGGCAGGCGGTTTGATCGAACGGGTGAGTTCGACGAACAGCGTATTTTTGTCGCTGGGTGTGCTGCTGCTGATTTCGGCGATTTTCGTGCAGCGGGGTTTGAAGCCTTCTCCAGCGTCCGTATGAATGAAGTTCGCGAGCAGCGCATGCCCTGCTCGCGAATCCGCAGTAGCAAGGAGTCAAGGCATGTTCAGCCTTCCCGTCATCTACACCCACCTCGGCTTCATGGCCATTGTGGCCATTTCCGTCTATGCGCAGAACGTCACGGGCTTTGCGCTTGCCTTGGTGCTGCTGGGGCTCGTGGGCCTGCTTGATCTGGTTCCGCTTCCGGATGCGGCCAATGCCGTCACGGTCTTGGGCATTGTGAACGCGGCCGTTTTCTTGTACCGGCGTCGCCCGCTCAATATCGAGCCCGCCATCAAGCCCGCCATTGTGACCGGTCTGCTTGGAACCGTGGTCGGCATGGCGGTTCTCAGCTTTCTGGCGGCCAATGCCTACGGCATCTTGAAAATCCTGCTTGGCGTGTGCATTGTGGTGTGCGCGCTGTTGCTGTGGCGTACCGCCGCCCCCTATCCCAAGACTTCCGGCCCCCGGCTGTTTGCCGTGGTGGGCGGGCTTTCCGGCCTGATGGGCGGCGTGTTCGGCGCGCCGGGCCCCCCGCTGGTGTATGCGGCGTATCGGCAGCCCTGGTCCATGGCGGTTGTGCAGGAGTCGCTCATTCTCTCCTTTGGCGCGCTTGGGGTACTGCGCGCAACCGTCATGATCGCGCTGGGACAATTCAATATGCAAGCGCTGATTCTGACCCTGGAAGCCATTCCCGTTGTGTTGATCGTGACGTTCTTTGCCGCCAATTCGCCGCCGCCCTTGCCCAAGGAAAAAATGAAAACCCTCGTGTGCGGGCTGTTGGTGTGCGCAGGCGTGGGCATGCTGTTTTAGAAATTCACTTGTCAACAGAAATCCGGGAATGCAAAATCGATCCACTTTTACTTGTGATCCCCCTTTCTGCTGAATAAAAGGTATTTCATGGCCTCATACAAAGCGGTGGCGTTTGTCAGCGTGATGGCTGTCAGTCTTTTCGCATACAACCCTGCCCAGGCTCAGGGAAGTGGCTTTGTGGAGTTCATGAAGTCGCAATCCGAAGTTGACGCCAAGAACCGGGCGGAAGCAAAAAGCAACTTCGCCGAGCGGCTCAAACTAGCGAATCAGGGCGATGCGAAAGCCCAGTATGAAGTGGGGGTAACTTACGCCTTGCCGCTGCATGGGCAGGCCACGCAGGATGACGTTGCCGCGTTTCAATGGTTCTTGAAATCAGCGCGGCAAGGCTACCTGCCTGCCCAGGAACAGGTGGCGGCTCTCTACAGTAGCGGCAAGGGTGTTGAGAAAAATCCGGAGCAGGCTTTCCAATGGCACCAGAAAGCGGCCGGGCAAGGTAGCAGGGCGTCAATGCTGACGGTGGCGGGCAGCTATGAGCGCGGCGAAGGGGTGGCTGAGAATCCTAGAAAAGCGCTGGAACTCTACCTGAAAATCGCGGAAAAAACGGACGACACCAGCTACAGCAGGGCAACCTTGTCCTTGCTTTCGCTCTATCAAAAACACTATCCCGCTGATCATCAAAACATTCTGCGCTGGATGGAAGCGGCCTATGCCAGTGGCTGGCACCACCTGGACAGCGACTTGATCAGCGCGTATTCGGAAGGCAAGTTGACGCCGCCGAACGATGCAAAAGTACGTCAATATTTGAGTGACATGTACGATCGGTCCAGGATGGATCCAGAAGAAATGTTTCTGCTCGCCACCTTTTATGAGGCAGGCCGGGGCGGTAAAAAAGACGTCGACAAGGCCAATGAACTGTTCGCCAGACTGGCGAAGGCCGGTTATCCGGATGCCGTGTTGCGGGAAACCGTCAAAGAGAAGCAAGCCGCCGCCGAGCGTGGAAACGCCCAAGCCCAGCATGACCTCGGTGTGGCTTACAGCAGAAAACACAACAAGTCAGCGCAAGACATTGATCAGGCCTTCTTTTGGCTGGAAAAGGCCGCCAAGCAAAATCACAAGCAGGCGCAACATGCCCTGGCCCAGTTTTATCTGCGGCCAGATGCTGGTGAGCGGCGGAGCCAGGCGAAAGCCGTTGCGCTGTATGAAGAGATGGCCAGGAATGGGGATGCCGACGTTCAGCTTGAGCTTTTCAAATACTATCAAGGCCAGGATGATGCCAAGGCCTTGCATTGGCTTGCCACGGCCGCCCAGCAAGGCGATGCGCGCGGCCAGTACGGCATGGGTTATGTGCTGTTCAACGGGCATCTGGGTACCGAGAAAAATCATCCCAAGGCGGTGGACTGGTTTCTGGCCTCGGCGGAGCAGGGTCATCCCCTTGGCATGTTCGAAATGGGGCATATGTATGACCATGGGCACGGCGTTGAGAAGAACTTGAACAAGGCGCTGGAATGGTACGAGAAGTCAGCCAAGCGTGGCGTTGAGGCAGGCGCCAAAAAAGTTCGGGAACTCAACAAGCCGTAGCGAGCGCTGCTCGCGAACCGCCCCCCTTTCGTGGACCGAACTCACTCTCGTCTTTCCTGGTACAGGTGCTTCATGACGCAATCCCGAACACTGGTCTTGGCAGGCATGCTGACGGCCAGCCTGTTGGCATCCGCCCCTTCGTACAGTCAGGATCCCCGCATCGTGGAAGGGATCGCGGCGCACGGAGACAACGAATCCAAGAACCGGGCGGCGGCAAAAGCCCGCTTCGCCGACGTCCTCAGCCAGGCGCGGCGGGGCGATGCCCAGGCTCAGTATGAGGTGGGCCTGACGTATGCCTTGCCCATTCTGGGGCAGGTCGAGCGGGACGCCGTCGCGGCGTTTCAGTGGTTCCTGAAAGCTGCCCAGCAAGGCTATTTGCCGGCGCAGGAAGTGGTGGCGAGCCGCTATCACAGCGGTGACGGTGTGGAGAAAAATCCGCAGCAGGCCTTTCAATGGAACCAGAAAGCGGCCGAACAAGGCAGCAGCAAGGCCTGGCTGGCCCTGGCGTCAGCCTACGCAGGCGGAGACGGGGTGGCTGCCCAGCCGGAAAAAGCGTTGGAAATTTATCGGCGATTCGTCAACAAGCCAGGTGATCCCAACGAAGCCCGGGCGACGCTTGCCTTGCTTCGCTTGTATCTAAAGGACTACCCCAATGATCACCGGAACATTCTGCACTGGATGGAAAGGTCCTATGCCAACGGCGCGCGCCATCTGGGTCGGGACTTGGTTCGTGCCTATTCGGAAGGCAAGCTGGCACCGCCGGATGATGCCAAGGTTCGTCGCTATCTGAACGAAATGGCGGAGGAGGATAGGAAGGCGGCGGATCTCTTTCTGCTTGCCACCTTGTATGAAACAGGCCGGGGCGGCCCCAAAGCGCCGGACCAAGCCAATGCGCTGTTCGCCCGCCTGGTGAAGGCGGGTTATCCGGATGCCGTGTTGCGGGAAACCATCCGGCAACAACGTCCTGCCGCCGAGCGCGGCGATGCTCAGGCGCAATACGAGCTGGGCGTTGCCTACAGCAAGCGGAATGCCGACGCGCAAGATCTGGATCAGGCTCGACATTGGCTGAACCAGGCGGCGCAACAAGGACATCAGCAGGCAAAAAGCGTCTTGGCGGCGCTGCGCCAGCCGTCGGATGCCGATGCGGGGGGAGGCCCGGAAAGCGCCGAAGCCATGATTGAAACACTCGCCCAGAACGGCGATGCCGATAGCCAGCTCAAGCTATACGAGCACTATCGACGTCTGGATCCGGCCAAGGCCTTGCATTGGCTGTCCGCTGCAGCCCGGCAAGGTCATGCCGACGCCCAGTTCCTGCTGGGCTTTGCCACGTCCACGGGATTGCTGCGCGTGAAGCGTGACCCGGTCAAAGCTCTGGAGTGGTATCGCGCCGCGGCGGAGCAGGGCCATCCCAGGGCCATGTACCAGCTTGCTCGCGCATACGAAACTGGCGAGGGCGTTGACAAAGACCTGACCCAAGCCCTGGCCTGGTATGAGCGCTCCGCGGCGGGCGGCGTCCAAAACGCCGCACAAAAAGTGCGCCAGCTCACCACTCCATAGCGCGAGCCCTGCTTGCGAACCGGCCGTCCTGGTCGTGGGGCTCCCCCCCACTCCTACGGCCCGAGATCTATCTTCAGCCGCTCCCCCGCTGCCAACGCCTTCGCCCATCTGCTCGACAGCGCTTGCGCGTTGGCCAACTGATCACGGCTCAAGGTTGGCGCCAAACGGTCCCGACTCTGCTTGGCTATCTGTTCAGTGGCAGCGGCCAGGTTGTAGAGCGCATACGCCACCACCGCGTCGGGCTCCACACTGAGACCAAATTGATACATGCTGCCCAAATCGTACTGGGCCCAGGCATGGCCCTGCTCGGCGGCTTGAAGAAACCAGGCATGGGCTTGGGCATAATCCTGCGGCACACCCGCAGCAAGATAATACATGCTGCCCGCGTTGTATTGAGCCCAGCCATGGCCTTGCTCGGCGGCCTGTTGGTACCAGGCCAGCGCTTGGAAGGGGTCCAGGGTGACGCCCAGCCCGTTGGCATACAGAATGCCCAGATGGAACTGGGCATCGGCATGACCTTGATCGGCCGCGGCGCGGAACGCAATCAGCGCTTCTTGATAGTCCTGACGCTGATACGCGGCGACGCCTTGCTCCACATCGGCCCGGAGGGGCGGAGGGAGCAGGAGGATGGCGCAAGCCAGACACAGCGTGGAAAAGCGGCGGCTTTCCCTGACGGACGAAAACAAACGATCAGTGCTCATGGGTCCGACCTCTGCGTCTTTTCGTAGGCATCAACTGTATCTATTGTGGGAGAGAAGTCTAGCTGAGAACGGATGAGGAAAGCGGAACGGTTGGTGCTTTGTCGTTGGTTACACCGTTCCGCTTGGAAACCTCACTTTTAGGTGGGTGTAATACCGGCTTCTTTCACGGTGCGCACCAAGGCTTGTCGCTCAGCGGATGGGTAGAAATGAAAAACCCTTGTAACTCATTGAATTACAAGGGTTTTATGAATTTGGCGGAGAGGGTGGGATTCGAACCCACGGTACGGGGTTACCGTACGCCTGATTTCGAGTCAGGTACATTCGACCACTCTGCCACCTCTCCGGGATACTGCTGTGAAAA
>JBAYOI010000073.1:0-11236 GCA_041678365.1 Pigmentiphaga sp.
CAGGAGCATCCCACAGGCGATCCACTTCAGCCAGCGCCGCCCGGTAGTCTTTCTTGGTGCGAATCAGCTTGAGTTCCATACCGGACTCCTTCAAATCGTTTCCACGTCGATCTTGTCGTACTGGCGATGCGTGCCGACGAAGCGAACGTACATCAACCCCTTGTCGTAGCGCACTGCCACTACCAGGCGGTAGTCGTTCCCCTTGATGTTGAAAACCACCCGGTTGTTCCCAGTAAAACTGGCGTTTCCATAGGCGGCCTTGATATCCGCTGGCGTCTTCCAGGTTGCCCGACTTGCCAGGGCGTACCACGACCTCAACGGCGTTTCAGCATCAGGATGGGACTCCCAGAACGTCCGTAGAGTGGAAAGGGCGATGATGCGCATGACGTACTGTAGCACGATACCAAAATGGTAGCAACAAAAGGGGGCGAAGTGAAACCAGCCCACCTTTATCGCGGAACTCAACGAATAACCCGAAACACCTCAGAATAAAAAAACCCAGAAATCCTTTGATTATCTAGGCTTTTCGGTACTGCTCGAACAAGGCTGGTTGTTTAGACGTTGATCACACGTTTAAACGTTGATCGGTCGGCAAAGGGCCGTAAATGCTAGGTTGCGCGGGGAAATCGCGCCACGGGCTTTGCGGGAATCGCTGGAAGTACCCCCAGTTGTACCCCCATAGGGGTATCGGGATGATAGATCAGTCTGGATGCCGGTGCCAGCGCTGCGCCTGCCGGATAAAACGGGTATGGCGCAAACCGCATTGTTGGCTGACGCCTGGAGCGGTACGCGATGAGATGCAGGGGAACGGGCCGCTGTGGCCCATACCTTGGAGAATTCTCATGGCAGACCATCACACCCGCCACAACCGTTCCAATCATCTCAAAAATCTTGACGTAGAAACGTCCTCGCATCCCTCTTAGACCCGACTGTTTCAACCTCATTCTTAGCCCCCCGCGCCTACAGCGTTCTGCGCAGGCGTGTCTCACCAAAAACGAAAACCATTGATTTTATTTTTTATCAGTCATAACATCACTACATCATGTCATCATGATGTTTAGGCCAATGAGGAGAAAATCCATGAAGATCGTAAAAACCGGAGAGAAATTCGGAGCAGAAATCACAGGAATTGATTTATCAAAACCTCTGGACGACGCAACCTTCAAGCAAGTCCACGACGCTTTTTTCGAGAACCAAGTAGTTGTGTTCAAGAACCAGAGCTTGGAGCCCGCACAGCAAATTGCCTTCACCAAACGCTTTGGAGAACTCGAACACCACGTCCGTAAAGAAAGCCGTCTGGCCGGCTATCCAGAAGTTTTCATCATTTCGAATTTGATCGGGGAGGATGGCAAGCCCGTCGGGGCTGTGGATGCAGGCCGTTTTTGGCACAGTGACCTCTCATATAAACAGCACCCCAGCATGCTTTCAGCGCTGTACTCGATTGAGATCCCGGAACGAGACGGCAAAGTGTATGGAGACACCGAATATGCCAGCGTAGTAGCCGCCTATGATGAATTGCCGGAAGACCTCAAAAAACGCATAGACAAGCTGTCTGCTGTTCACAGCTATGCCTTTTACCGCAAGAAGAACCGCGCGGCACAAGAGGAAGAAGCCCGCCAAGGGGGACGCATTATCCAAGAGCCAGAGCTGACCGATGAGCAACTCAAGTCGGTTCCAGACATGGCGTTCCCAATTGTCCGGACCCACCCCGTAACTGGTCGGCGGACACTTTTCGTCAACGAAGCACATACCTCACACATCGTCGGCATCAGTCCGGATGAAAGTGACGAAATCCTTTCGGAGCTTTATCAACATATCGTCAAGCCTCAATTCCGCCATGTTCACAAATGGGAACGAGGTGACTTACTGATGTGGGACAACACTTCGGCACAACACAAAGCCACCTTTGACTACGACTTACCCTTACGGCGGCTGATGTATCGGACAACAGTAAGAGGAAGCGTCCCTTTTTGACCCTCTAGAACAGGCTGGAATGCAGCACCTGCACCACACAAAAAGCATAGGAGAAAACTCATGCAAACTTCATTAACCGATTGGTGGACCATACCAACCGAAAGAGCCTCTGAGTTTGTTGAGTGGCAGGATCAGGAGTATCTGCCAACGCTCTCACATTCCAGCCTATTTGTTGATGTATCCCGCTACCAGGTGCTTAAAGGGCAACATACTCAGGTAACGTGGCTTGATGCGAATCACGATGCTTTGTTGTCTCTGGGAAGCGGTATTGACAACCAACTTCCTCCCTTGCCCATTTGGCTCAAAATCCTCAATGGAAGGGCTCGTGAACGCTTTGCCTTGCGTCTGCATGCCGCAATGGGAGATTTCGGCTCTGGTGCAGCGCCCTTTCGATACATCGTCCAGGCGGATATTCCCGATGCCATTGCTCCCGAATATAACGCCTGGTACGACGAAGAACATTTACCTCGATTGGTCTCTGTACCAGGGATACGTTGTGCTCGACGCTATCTTGCCAGTGACGGGTCTCCACGCTATCTAACCGCTTACGACTTGGAAACCGTCGATGCTTTCGAGACCCCCGAAGCCCTGCAAGCCCGAAAAACACCTTGGACAGAAAAAATGCGCTCAGTGTTTCTCAACAGTCGGCGCACGATGCTTGAAAGAAAATGACAGCCCAACCCTGACAAGTAACGATGGCGGATAAAAACTCATTGGAGACTCTCATGCAATCCCCCTCACTTCATAGACTCATCAAAGTTTCGATCACGTTGTTCTGTTCTTGCTTCATCACGTTGGCCAATGCGCAATATCCTGCCAGGCCCATCACCTTGGTCGTGCCTTTTGCCCCCGGCGGCGCAAACGATGCCGTTGCCCGCGTAGTGGCCAAAACCGCGGGAGAAAGTTTGGGTGTGGCAGTTATTATTGACAACAAGGGAGGTGCAGGAGGAACCATTGGCTCCGAATTCGTTGCCAGAGCAGATCCAGACGGCTATACGCTGCTACTGGCTTCCGCCGCTCATGCCATCAACGGACTTGTCTATCCCAATCTTCGATACGATGGCATCAAAGACTTCACGCCCATTATTCAATTGACAGCATCGCCTTACATCCTGGTTGTAGGAAAAAGCCTCAAGGCACAATCATTGGCTGAACTTATTTCGATGGCTCGCGAGGCACCGGGACACTATACCTATGCCTCTTCAGGCACAGGCAGTGCGCCCCATCTGGCAGGAGCACTGCTTGGCGATATGGCCAAAGTAGCACTCCAACATGTTCCTTACAAAGGAGGAAGTTTGGCGCTTATTGACGTTATCCGTGGAGAGGTCAGCATGTATTACGCAAGCCTTGCCGCTGCCGCACCTCATTTGAAAACGGGTGCTGTTCGTGCACTTGCCGTCAGCACGACCACTCGGGTTGAGGCCCTACCTGACGTACCAACCGTTGCCGAGGCAGGCGTTGCAGGCTATGACCTCGCAGGCTGGTATGGTGTTCTTGCTCCAGCGGGAACGCCCTCCGCTGTAGTCAAACAACTCAATACGGTTTTTGCCAAGGCTTTGGAAGATCCCGCCGTAAAACAGCAATTGGCTATGGAAGGCAATGTTGTGGCAGGCGGGCCGCCAGATGAGCTTGCTCAATTAATCAAAAGCGATACTGATCGATTCAGCAGCATGGGGAAACTGGTAAAACCAGATTGAACAGGCTTTGCAATTTGTACGGTGCGCTTAGCACTTAATTGAGCGCACCGTATTGCAGTTTCAGCTCATTGTTATATTTGAACCGATCCGGCGGATAAACCGTCAGTGTTACTTCAAAGAGGCGCTTGGCATCATCGTAATAACTTCTCAAGATTTCAAGCCCGATGGATCCTGGAGCCAGGCGCAATGCCTTGGCAGCCAATGAGGGCATCGTCGTGGATCCGATCGATTGGTGGATTCGTTCTGTCGTGATCCCGTAGCGTTGCTCAATAAGCGAATAGATCGGAACCCGCCGATTACCGATGGACTCGACCACTTCGGCGTATTGTGCATCAATATAAACATGTTTCCATGCTAGTGGTTCGTCCGGCGTCACAAACCTCAATGCCTCAATGAGATACCAATGTTCAACGGAATCAGGCAACGGCGTAAGCGCTTCTTCTCGTTTGATCAGCCGCACCGCATTGACCTTCAGCTCCGTGGACTCCACATATTGCCAAAGGTCTGGAATCGCATCAATTTCCAGCACATATCGGCCAGGCGCCTTGCGGGACTCAACGACGGTGCCTCTTCCCTGCTGACGCGAAACCAGCTTAAGTTCTTGCAATACCCTGACCGCTTCACGAACCGTGGAGCGGCTAACTCGGTACTCATCACACAGCTGGGTTTCTGTTGGCAAGAATGAACCAACAGGATAAGTCCCTTGCTCAATAGCATGCGAAATTTTCTCAGCTAGGGAGATATAGAGCGGCTTCCGGTCGGAAAACATAGAGAAGGGAAAGTAAGTGGAAGAGAAGTTGAGCGAATCGTTTCACGCCAAAAAGCGGCAGAAAAGCGCGCTAGCTCAAATCGGTCACAATGAACCATCTAGCTTGCAGTGTACCGCAACAGATCTACACAGGGCATCAGCGGCAGAAATAGGGTAATGAGGCTCTAACTGCCCTATTTAAGCAAGGATTTACCACGTTCTCCAAGCTGCCGGTTAAGTGGAAATGTTGAATGTGGAACGGTAAGAACGGCCGAAGTCTATGAAATAAAAAAACCCAGAAATCCTTTGATTTACTGGGCTTTTCAGTACTGCTCGAACAAGGCTGGTTGTTTAGACGTTGAACAAAAAGTTCATCACATCCCCATCCTTCACCACATACTCCTTCCCTTCCGCCCGCATTTTCCCCGCTTCCTTCGCGCCCGACTCGCCCTTATAGGCAATGAAGTCATCAAACGCGATGGTTTGCGCGCGGATGAAGCCGCGCTCAAAGTCCGTGTGGATCACGCCTGCGGCTTGCGGCGCGGTGGCGCCGACGCGGACCGTCCAGGCGCGGACTTCTTTGACGCCCGCGGTGAAATAAGTCTGCAAGCCCAGCAGTTTGTACGCGGCGCGGATCAGGCGGTTCAGGCCCGGCTCGTCCATACCCATGTCCGCCAAGAAGACTTCGCGGTCTTCGTCGTCCATTTCTCCCAGTTCTGCTTCGATCGCCGCGCAAATCGCCACGGTAGGCGCATTTTGTTTTTGCGCGTATTCAATCAGCTTATCCAGGTACGGGTTGTTTTCAAAGCCGTCTTCCTTGACGTTGGCCACGTACATGGCAGGCTTGGCCGTAATGAAGCAGAACTGCTTGATGTGCACCTGGTCATCATCGCTCAGGTCTACGCTGCGCACCGGCTTGCCCTGGTTCAACGCGGCAATGATTTTTTCCAGCACGGCCACCAGTTTGATCGCGTCCTTGTCACCGGAACGAGCGGTTTTCTGATGACGGTGCAGCGCTTTCTCAGCCGTTTGCAGATCCGCCAGCGCCAGCTCGGTTTCAATCACTTCGATGTCAGACATCGGGTCGATCTTGCCCGCCACGTGGATCACGTTCGGGTCTTCAAAGCAGCGCACGACGTTGACGATGGCGTCCGTCTCACGGATGTGGGCCAGAAACTGGTTGCCCAACCCTTCACCCTGGCTGGCGCCCGCAACCAGACCGGCAATGTCAACGAACTCGACCGTGGCGGGCACGACGCGCTCGGGTTTGACAATATCAGCCAGTTGATCCAGACGCGGGTCCGGCACTTCGACAATGCCGACGTTGGGTTCAATGGTGCAGAAGGGATAGTTTTCAGCCGCAATACCGGCTTTGGTCAAAGCGTTGAAAAGCGTCGATTTGCCGACGTTGGGCAAGCCCACGATGCCGCACTGAAGCGCCATGAAAATTCCTTATAGATAGATACGCCCACAGCGAGTGGCGCGCAGGGGCAATGCCGCCCCGGAGGGCAGAACTTGCGCCAGGACCCGGGCTAAGCCCGCATCCCGGCGGTCTGCTTGAGTATGCCGTGATTGTAGCCTTGCTGAATTGAGCCCGGCAAAGTCCACGCCCTCACCAAGACAAGAAAAACGACACGATCAAGGCGTTGGCCAGATCAATGAAAAAGCCACACACCAGCGGCACAATGACGAAGGCGCGGTGCGCCGCGCCATATTGCTGGGCCACGGCGGTCATATTGGCAACGGCGGTGGCCGTTGAGCCCAGGACAATACCGCCAAAACCCGACACTACGACAGCGGCTTCGTAGTCCTTCCCCATGCTGCGAAAAACCACAAAGATGGTGAACAGCGCCGCCACGGCAATCTGGATCAGCAAAGCAACGGTGACGAACAGAAAGACGTCTTGCAGCGCCCAGAGCTGCAAGCCCATCAAGGCCATGGTCAGGAACAAGCCCAGGCACAAGTCCGAGATCAGCGCCAACGCGTTCTGGCTGCGCGCGTGCGTCATCCAATGGGTGAGCCGAAAGGCTTGAGAAACGTTGCGGACCACGATTCCCGCGAACAAACTGCTGACAAAACTCGGCAACTGCAGTGAAGTCTGCTTCAAAAGCGCCTCAAAACCAAACCCCAGGATCAGCGTGAGGTTCAAGACGAACAAGGCCTGCAGAATGCTTTCATAATCCAGGCGCACCGGCAGCAGGGTGTCATGGACGGCCCCCACATCCAGTTGGCGGTCACCCGAGGTCTGGATGCCGTAACGGCGGATCAGCCAGCTTGCCAGCGGCCCACCCATCAGGCAAGCGGCAATCAGGCCGATCATATTGGCGGCAATCCCCACTTCCATCGCATTGCTCAGACCATGCTCATTGATGAAAATCGGCGCCCAGGAGATAGTGGTGCCCACACCGCCGGTCAAGGAAACTGATCCCACCATCAGGCCCAGCTTCGGATCCAGGCCGAACAAGCTGGCTACGCCCATTCCTAGCCCATTTTGCAGGACGATATAAGACGTTGCGATCAATAGCAGAATGATGAGCGGCTTACCGCCACTCAACAGGGTACGAATATCCGATTTCAGGCCAATAACGGCAAAGAAGGCCAGCAGAAACCAATCCCGCAGGCCCAGCTCGAAATGCACCTGGGTATCCGCCGCAAAATAGAGCCCTCCCACCACGGCCGCGCACAGCATGCCGCCCACAACCGGCTCAGGAATACTGTATTGGCGCAGCACCCGGACGTGGACGGTGACCCACTTGCCGATCAGCAGCAAGAGCAGGGTCAGGGTCAGCGTCAAAAACGGCCCGACTTCCAGATGGGGCGGCAAGGGCAGCATCAGGCTTCGCTCACAAAAGATCGGGCGCGTAGCGGGCCGCCAGCGCCAGCAGCGCCATCGGTCCCGCGTTGAACAGGGCATGCAGCGCAATCGCCGACATCATGCCATAACGGACCCGCATCCACCCCAGCACCAGTCCGCTGGACAATTGGGGCAGCACCAGCAGAATCATGAACAGCCCCGTGCCGGAAAACGTGAAGTTCCCCAGATGGGTCAGGGCGAACGCCAGCACACTGATATAAAAAACCAGCGGGAACAGTTGGACGAAACGCCTGCGCAAGGCCCAGGACCACTGCACACGGCGCGCGCTCATTACCATCAGCGTCAAGGCCAGCCCAAGCGCCACAACCAGAATGGATGCCGTGGTGGTGGCATAGAAAATGCCGCCGATCACCCAGGGCAGAATCCATAGCGTCCAGGCCGGACGCCTGAGCCACAGCCGAAAGGTAAGCTCCTCGATCACGGGCGCCCACACGACCACCAGGAACCACGAGAGCTGCATATCCAGCAAGCGGCTATCGGAACCGGTCGAGGTGGAGACCGCGCTGGCCAAGGGTCCGAAGGCCAGCAGATTGATGGCCCACAGGAACACGACCCACGCCCCGATCCGGCCAAGCGAGAAATCCGCCAAGTCCCAGCTCAGAGGCCGCCAGCGTGCGGGCAGCCAGGCGGCATGGCGCTGTTGGCGCGCCAATCGCGAAAAGGCGGCTCGACGCAAGGTCGGGCGCTTCAGAAACTGCCAGAAGTCGGCGAACTCTTGCTGAAACGAACGGGAAGCCGGAGAGGACGTCATGCAGACCTTATTGAGGATTGGCGCTGTGCAACAGTTTAGTCGCTTGCTCGAAGCGGCCCTCCAGCAAGGCGGGGATCTGCGCCCGCGCCCGCGTCAATGCGTCCTCGATTTGTGTTTGCTCGTCACGGCGCGGCGGGTGCAGCACGAAGTCCGCCACCTGCTGCGCCAGGCCCAAGGTGCGCGGATGGCCGATACCCAGACGCAAGCGCCAGAATGCGGGTGAGCCCAGCGCCGCCTGAATGTCTTTGAGTCCATTGTGGCCCGCATGGCCGCCGCCTTGCTTGAGCTTGACCTGGCCGGGAAACAGATCCAGTTCGTCATGCAAGACCAGCACCTGTTCCGGCGCCAGCTTGTAAAAACGGGCCAACGCGCCCACCGCCTGGCCTGAGCGATTCATGTAGGTCATCGGTTTGACCAGCAGTAAATGCTCACCATCGATCTTCCCTTTCGCCACATCGCCAAAAAAGGATTTCTCGGCGGAGAAGGTCAGTTTCAAATCGTCGGCGATCTGGTCAATCAACCAGAAACCCGCATTGTGGCGAGTCCGCTCGTAGTTGGGTCCAGGATTTCCCAGACCGGCAATCAGTCGTAAGGGCTGTGGCATCGTGTCTGCTCAAAAAATAAAAACCCCGGCAGCCTGGCGGCCGTCGGGGCTTTCATGCGGTTCAGAACCAAAACGCCGGGATTATTCCTCGTCGGCAGCTGCGGCAGCTGCCGCGCCAGCGCTGGCCACGACGGTATCCGGTGCGTTGAAGGTCACGCCCTTCGGCGCCTTCAGGTCCGACACGTGGATCACGGCGCCCGCAACCAGGTTGCCCAGGTCGACTTCGATGAACTGCGGCAGCGAAGCAGGCAAGCAGGTCACTTCGATTTCCGTGGCAACGTGGCTGACCGTGGCGCCCGACAGCTTGACCGCGGGCGAGGTTTCCTGGTTCAGGAAGTGCAGCGGCACTTTCGTGACCAGAGCCTGACCGGCGCTGACGCGTTGGAAGTCAACGTGCAGAACCTGCGGCTTGTACGGATGCCATTGCACCGAGCGCAGCAGCACTTGCTGGTTGGCCCCTTCGAGCTCCATGTTCAGGATCGAGGCGTGGAACGACTCTTTCAGAACACTGTGGTAGATCTCGTTGTGGTCAAGCTCGATGTTGAGCGGGGCGCCTTCACCACCGTAAACGATGGCGGGAACCCGACCGGCGCGGCGCAGGCGGCGGCTCGCACTCGAACCCTGAACGCTACGCGAAGTGGCGGTAAATTTCATGATTTTCTCCAAATTAGGTCTTAAAAGACCCGTTCAATCTTGCGCTAGGCAAGTTCCGGCTCCACCGCGACCAGTGCAGCCGGTAAAAAGGGAAAGGCCGGAAGGCCTTTCCCAACAAACTTATTCTGTAAACAGGGAGCTGACCGAGTCAGCGCGGGAAATCCGCAGCATGGTTTCCCCAATCAGCGCTGCGCAGGACAAATGCCGGATCTTGCTGCACGCTTCCGTTTCAGCCGTGGCGGGAATGGTGTCCGTGACAACCAGCTCATCCAGTTCGGATTCCGTGACCCGTGCCACCGCGCCGCCAGACAGCACCGCATGGGTGCAATAAGCATAGACCGCAGTGGCGCCACGCTCTTTCAACACCTGCGCCGCTTTGCACAAGGTGCCCGCGGTATCCACCATGTCATCCATGATGATGCAGGTTCTTCCGTCAACGTCGCCGATAATGTTCATAACTTCAGAAACATTGGCGCGCGGACGGCGTTTATCAATAATGGCCAGGTCCACTTCAAGACGCTTGGCCAGGGCCCGGGCGCGCACCACGCCGCCCACGTCGGGTGACACCACCATCAGGTTGGACAAATTACGCTTCCAGATGTCTGACAGCAGAATCGGCGCGGCGTAGATGTTGTCAACAGGGATGTCAAAAAAGCCTTGAATCTGATCTGCGTGGAGATCCATGGTGAGGATCCGGTCCACGCCAACCACTTGCAGCATATTGGCCACGACCTTGGCCGAAATGGCCACGCGGGCGGAACGCGGACGGCGGTCTTGGCGGGCATAGCCGAAGTAAGGCATGGCGGCGGTGATACGGCCCGCGGAGGCGCGGCGCAGCGCATCAACCATGACCATGACTTCCATCAGATTGTCATTGGTGGGCGCACAGGTGGGTTGAAGCACGAAAACGTCTTTACCGCGGACATTCTCATTGATTTCAACCATGACTTCGCCGTCGGAAAACCGACCAACGCTTGCTTTACCAAGTGAAATGCCAAGATGACTGGCTACGTCTGCGGCCAGCTTGGGGTTGGCAGTCCCCGTGAAAATCATGAAGCTTTCTTGCGCCATGACGCTTTGCCCGTGGCTGTGGCCCTGATGACCCGAACAGGGACCGTGTCAAAAAACGACAAAGCTGTTGACTCCTGGGAGGATAATCACAGGCATCAACAGCTTCTAGGTCTGAAAGAAGGTGGCTGAGGAGGAAGGATTCGAACCTTCGCATGCCGGAATCAAAATCCGGTGCCTTAACCAGCTTGGCGACTCCCCAACTTTCTGACTCAGTGTGAAACACTGAACCGTACAAAACTTTGGCACTGACCCGGATGCACGGGCATTGGCCTAACCACTGTTACCACTCAATACGCCGCAAGCGGATGCTTGCTCAGCCCTGCGCTCACGGTGTTCAACCGAAGCGCTGGAAGCTTGTCAGCGCACTTCAGCATTGTAGCGTCTATTCTTTCTGACGCCAAAAGCGCGGCTTCCCGAGTGTTGTATTCAACAAAAAGGCAAGCGCCCGACCCTGACATCCTGACTTGTTTTTTCCCGGCACCCTGTTCAACCGGCAGGGAACCGATGGCTTGCTCCACCAGGCTGGCCGTCAAGGCAAGCACTGGATAGCGCCCAAACGCGCAAGACTCAAGATCATTCCTGAAAGCTTCCCTCTCCAGCCTTGAGCCTAAAGCGTCAAGATTGAGAAAGTCTTTGCAACCAGGAAAGACCGCCATTTTGATTGGTTTTGTGTCGCGTGTCAACTCTGGCGCCTGAAAAATTTCAGCCGTCGGCACACTTGCATCCGGCTGGATCACCACATACCAGCGTTCCGGCAACACAATGGGCTGAAGCTGCTCACCAACCCCCTCGGCAAAAGCGTTGTGCCCCATGATGAATACCGGCACGTCCGCGCCGAGCTGGCGTCCGCCTTCGGCCAGCG